>NZ_JBVIWC010000006.1:86149-331160 GCF_055594965.1 Kitasatospora sp. NPDC040550
TGTTGTTTACAAAAAGCTGGGGGGGGAACCAGAAAAGTGGTTCGTAGTGAAACAAAACGGGGGGAAAGGGGGAGGAGGGGGGGGGGGGGGGGGGGGGTGTTCTCCCCCCCCCCCCCCCGCGCCGGTCAGCAGCTGCGCAGCTCCGGGCTCTGGTTGCGGATCTGGTTGTGCGGCGAGGTGAACTCGCGGTACGCCGCGCCGTCCTCGGAGCCGGGCCGGAAGGCGCCGACGCGGTGGCAGTTGACGAAGGCGAGCTTCACGCCGAAGTGCTCCTCCAGGCTGCCGCGGATGGCGTTGCTGGCCAGGGCGCGCAGCAGCTGGGCCCGCTGCTCGTCGCTGGGGGTGGTGTTGTCGGTGGTGAACTCGGCCTTGCCGTCGGAGAGTTCGGTGCTGAGCCCGGCGACGACCTGGTAGGCGTACGGGAGCGAGGCGCGGACGGTGTCGAGGAAGTCGGCCTGGTCGACGTGGCCGTCGCGGGCCTGGTCGAGCAGGGCGGGGGAGACGTCGAGCGACATGGGGGTCCTCTTTCGCGGGGGCGCGCCCGGGGCGCGCACGGGGAAATGGTTAACGAAGATGAAAACCATGTGCGCTAAGGACTGTCCTGGACGCCCCGACGCCCTGTCAAGTACCGCCCCCCGAAGGGCTGACGTCCGACGCCCCCGACGCCGGCCGCACCTTGATGACGAACACCGCGATCACCACCGCCAGCGCCGCGAAGACCAGGCCCATCTGGAAGGCGCTGGTGATGCCGTGCACCAGGACGTTCGAGGAATACGGCGCCGGGAGCTTGCCGCTGGCCCTGAACTGGAGGGCCTGCTGCGGGGTGGCCTGCCGCAGGAACGCCCCGACCTGCTGCCGCGCCTCGTTGCGGCTGGCCGTCCCGTACACCGTGACCAGGATCGAGAGGCCGAGCGAACCGCCCACCTGCTGCATCGCGTTGAGGCTGCCGGTCGCCGCCCCGGTCTCGTGCGGGGCCACGTGCGAGACGACGGTGAGCATCACCGGGACGAAGATCGAGCCCATTCCGAAGCCGAACAGCAGCGTCGGTCCGAGGATCCCGCCGACGTAGGTGCTGTGGATGTCGATCCGGGTCGCCCAGAACACCCCGCTGAGGACCAGGACCGACCCGGCGACCAGGAACGGCTTCGGGCCCCACCGGATCTGGGTGCGCGCCGCGAACTGGGCGGCGCCGACGATGGCCACGCTGATCGGCAGGAACGCGAACCCGGCCCGCAGCGGGCTGAACCCCAGGATCTCCTGCACGAACAGGGTGATGAAGAAGAAGATGCTGAACATCGTCGCGGCCACGCACAGCATCAGCCCGTACGCGCCGGAGCGGTTGCGGTCGCGGAGCAGGTGCAGCGGGGTGATCGGCTGGGGGACCCGCCGCTCGTTGGCGACGAACGCCGACAGCAGCACCACCGCGAGGGCGAAGGAGGTGAGCGTGACGGCGTCCGTCCAGCCGTGGTCGGAGGCCCTGATGAAGCCGTACACCAGGGACACCATGCCCGCCGTGGCGGTGAACGCCCCGGGCAGGTCGAAGCGCCCGGGGTGGCGGTCGGACTCGTTGATGTACAGCGGCGCCAGCAGGGCGATCGCGATGCCGATCGGCACGTTGACGAACAGCACCCACCGCCAGGACAGCCAGGAGGTCAGCATGCCGCCGAGCAGCAGGCCCACCGCCCCGCCCGCACCGGCCACGGCGGAGTAGACACCGAAGGCCCGGTTGCGCTCCGGGCCCTCCTTGAAGTTGGTGGCGATCAGCGCCAGCGCCGTCGGCGAGGCGATCGCCCCGCCCACACCCTGCAACGCCCGGGCCGCCAGCAGCCAGGACGAGGACTGGGCGACCCCGCCGAGCAGCGAGGCGAAGCTGAACACCAGCACGCCGACGATGAACACCCGCCGGCGCCCGAGGATGTCGCCCGCGCGCCCGCCGAGCAGCAGCAGCCCGCCGAAGGTCAGCGTGTAGGCGTTGATCACCCAGGACAGGTTGGTGGTGGAGAAGCTCAGCGCCTGCTGGATGTGCGGCAGGGCGATGTTCACGATGGTGATGTCGAGCACGACCATCAGCTGAGTGGCCGCGATGACGGTGAGGGCAATCCCTGGGTGCTGGCCCCGACGTGCGGTCGCGGGCGGAGCCGTGGCCAGGGCACGCGAGGTTGCCATGGCAGGTTCCCCAATGGCTCGGGGGCGAACGCGGGGCAGGGGGACGGATGCGTTCGCCACTACCGACGGTAGCCCGGGGAGATAGGGAACACAACCGTTCATTACCGACAACCATCTGTTTTCGGACGCCGGCGGGCCGAGCCGCGTGGCGCCGGAGACCCCGGGCTCGACCACGAGGGCGGTGAGCCCGGCTACGGACTGGACGTGGCAGCGCTGATCGCCCGGCGGCGTCGCCCCGGGGGCGGTAGTCCCGCACCGGCCGGGCCGAGACATCCGTTCACCGGGCTGAAGGTCCCCTCCGGGCGGTCCCGTTCGGTCCTTCGCAACGACTCCGGCGAAGCGGATGGTTGAGGAAACGGAAACGGCGAGGAGGACACCCATGAGTGAGCAGACCGGATCGCGGCAACGGCGGATCGTCGTCGGCGTCGACGGGTCGGCGGCCTCGGTCGACGCCCTGCGGTGGGCCGTGCGTCAGGCCCGTCTGCAAGGTGGCGTCGTGGAGGCGTTGACCGCCTGGCAGCACCCGGTGACCACCGGATGGTCCGTGCCGATCACGGCCTACCAGGACCTGCCCGGCATCGCGCGCAAGGTCCTCGACGACAGCGTCAGGGAGGCCGGTGCCACCGGCGGCCCCGTGGAGGTCCGGACCCGGGTCCAGGAGGGCGGCGCCGCGCAGTGCCTGCTGGACGCGGCGCGCGGCGCCGAGCTCCTGGTCGTCGGCAGCCGGGGCCACGGCGGCTTCACGGGTGCGCTGCTCGGCTCGGTCGGCCAGCACTGCGTCCAGCACGCTCCCTGCCCGGTCGTCGTCGTCCGCCACCCCAACGACTGACCCGTACACCCGTCCCCGAAGCGCGGCCGCGCCGCCGACCGGAAAGGAACGAGCCGACCATGCGACACCGGATCGTGGGAGAACTGATGACCCCGGCCGTCGTGCACGTGCGACCCGACACCGGATTCAAGGAGATCGCCCGGCTGCTGGCCGAGCACGACATCACGGCCGTCCCCGTGCTCGACGAGGAGGACCGCCCGCTCGGCCTGGTCTCCGAGGCCGACCTGTTGCTCAACGAGGCGGCGCAGGAGGACCCGGCCGGCCTGATGCTCGCCCCGGACCTTCCGCCCCGGGACCGTGCCCGCAGCCGGGCGACCACCGCGGTGGGCCTGATGAACCGCCCGGCCGTGTGCGCCCACCCGGAGTGGACGGTGGTCGAGGCGGCCCGGGTGATGCGGGGTGAGCGCGTCAAGCGGCTGCCCGTGGTCGACGAGGCCGGCCGCCTGGTGGGCATCGTCAGCCGAAGCGACCTGCTCCGGGTGTTCCTGCGCCACGACTCGGCCATCCGCGAGGAGATCCGGGCCGAGGTCCTTCGCCGGGTCCTGGGCATCGATCCGGACACCGTGGACGTCCGGGTGCGGGACGGCCGGGTGACGCTCGCCGGCATGCTCGACCACGGGGGCGGGGCGGCGGTGGTCGAGCGCCTGTGCCGTGGTGTGGACGGCGTCGTCGACGTCACCGGTCACCTCGGTGGCCGTCCCGGTACCGTCCCGGCCCGGCACCCGACCGACTGATCCGCCGGCACGCCCGCGCGGCCCCGGACCGGCCGCCACCGAACCCCGGTGGCGGCCGGTCCCACGTCGTCCCAGCCCGCCGCGCGAGGGGACGCGCGCCGGGCGGATCGGGACCAAGGGCCCGGGCGGGGTGCACCGCCCGGCCCCAGCACAATCCCGGCGGAGGCGGTGGGATGGAGTCGAAGCGCCCCCGCTCGGGGCGCCGCCCCCACTCCGCGAAGGGCAGGAACGCCATGAAGGCCGCCGTCGTCCATGACTTCACCGCTCCGTTGGTCATCGAGGACCGCCCGGTGCCCCGGCCGGCCGCGCACCAGGTGCTGGTCAGGATCGAGGCCTCCGGCCTCTGCCACACCGACATCCACGCCGCGCACGGCGACTGGCCGGTCAAGCCGAACCCGCCGTTCGTGCCCGGCCACGAGGGCGTGGGCACCGTCGAGGCGGTCGGTGAGCAGGTCCGGCACGTCCGGGTCGGCGAGCGGGTCGCCATCCCGTGGCTGGCCGACGCCTGCGGGCGCTGCGACCAGTGCGTGACCGGCTGGGAGACGCTCTGCCTCCGGCAGCACGACAGCGGCTACTCGGTGGACGGCGCATACGCCGAGTACGCGCTCGCGCACGGTGACTACGTCGTCCCCGTACCCGCCGGGATCGACCCGCTGGATGCCGCTCCGCTGTCCTGCGCGGGGGTCACCACCTACAAGGCGCTCAAGGTCTCTGGTGCCCGCCCGGGCACCCGGGTGCTGGTCTCCGGCATCGGCGGGCTCGGCCACCTCGCGCTGCAGTACGCCCGGATCTGCGGCGCCGAGACCATCGCCGTCGACGTCACCGACGACAAGCTCGCCCTCGCCCGTGATCTCGGTGCCGACCACGTCCTGGACGCCCGTACCCAGGACGTCGCCGCCGAGGTCCAGGCCCTCGGTGGTGCCCACGCCGCGATCGCGCTCGCCGTCAGCAACGCCTCCTTCCAGGCCGCCTACGGTGCGCTGCGGCGCGGCGGCACGCTGGTGCTGGTCGCGCTCCCGGCCGGTGGCAAGCTCGAACTCCCGGTCTTCGAGACCGTGTTGAACGGCACCAGGGTGATCGGCTCGATCGTCGGCACCCGCGAGGACCTCGCGGAGGTGTTCCGCCTGCACGCTCTCGGCCGCACCCGGGTCATCCGCGAGACGCGCCACCTGGACGAGGTCAACGCCTGCTTCGACGAGGTCCTGGCAGGGAAGGTCGCGGCCCGTCTGGTCTTCGACCTGCGCGGCTGAACCGCGCGACCACCATCGAGGGAAAGGACTGTGGACGAGATGAACGACAGGACGGCACGACGGCGGATCGTGGTGGGTGTGGACGGCTCGGAGTCCTCCCGGGCCGCCCTCCGATGGGCTCTACGGCAGGCCGCCCTGGTCGGAGCCGCCGTGGAGGCGGTCACCACCTGGGAGTACCCGGCCTACTACGGTCTGGGCATGGCAGTGGTGGACGCGGACCTGGAGGCGTTCGCCGGCAAGGCCCTCGCCGAGGCGGTCGAGCAGGAGTCGGGCCGGGACTGCCCGGTGGAGATCCGCGAGCGCGTCGCCCACGGCAATGCGGCCCAGGTCCTGCTGACGGCGGCCGAGGGGGCGGAACTCCTGGTCCTCGGCAGCCGAGGCCACGGGGGCTTCGCCGGGGCGCTGCTCGGCTCGGTCACCCAGCACTGCGTCCAGCATGCCACCTGCCCGGTCGTCGTCGTCCGGGCGGCCGGGCCGGAGAACGCGGAACACGCCGACGGACGGTGACCTCCGGACCGCGTACGCGTGCGCCGCGCCGACGTGATCGGCGCGGCGCACGCGCGTTGTCGCGGGTGCCGGCGGGACCCGACGCGGTCGGGCCCCGCAGGCGGGTCTCCGTGGTCGCGGCCCGGGCGGTCAGACGGCGTACAGGCCGTGGGCGGTGAAGACCGCGCGGGCTTCGGCAGTCCGTTCCGGAGTGGGTGCCGGTGTGTCGGCGAGGGGGAAGTCCAGGGCCAGGGCACGCCATTTGGGGGCGCCGAGCCGGTGGAAGGGCAGGACGTCGACGCGGGTGACGTTGCCGAGCGAGGCGGCGAAGGCGGCGACGCCCTCGATGTTGTCGATGGGGTCGGTCAGGTGCGGGACCAGGACGAAGCGGACCCAGACCTCGGTGCCGAGGTCGGCCAGGCGGCGGGCGAAGGCCAGGGTGGGGGCGAGCTCCCGGCCGGTCAGGTGCCGGTAGAGGGCGCGGTCCCAGGACTTGACGTCGAGGAGCACGAGGTCGGTGTCGGCGAGCAGCGCGTCGGAGGCCCGGGCACCGAGGTAGCCGGAGGTGTCCAGGGCGGTGTGCAGGCCGAGTTCGTGCTTGAACCGGTGCAGCAACTCGCCGGTGAGGTCGGGCTGGAGGAGCGGCTCACCGCCGCTGATGGTGGCTCCGCCGCCGGCGGCCCGGATGAACCCGGTGCACTTGCCGGCCTCCCGCACGATCTCGTCCGCCGAGCACGGCCGACCGTGGCGCATGGACCAGGTATCGGGGTTGTGGCAGTAGAGGCACCGTAGCGGGCAGCCGGCGAGGAAGGCGACGAAGCGGGTGCCGGGGCCGTCGACGCCGGTGGAGAGGTCCCAGGAGTGGAGCATGCCGGTCGCGGCCATCGGGTGTTCCTCGGGGTGTGACGCGGTGCCGGCGCCTGTGGTCGGGGAGGCGTCGGCACCGCGAGCGGATGGGGGTTCAGAGGGCGTCGTGGAAGGTGCGGCCGATCACGTCGAGCTGCTGTTCGCGGGTGAGGCGGACGAAGTTGACCGCGTAGCCGCTCACCCGGATGGTGAGCTGCGGGTACTTCTCGGGGTGCTCCATCGCGTCGAGGAGGGTGTCGCGATCGAGGACGTTGACGTTCATGTGGAAGCCGCGGCAAGAGGTGAAGCCGTCCAGCACACCGACCAGATTGCGCACGCGCTCCTCGGGGCTGGGTCCGAGCGCGTCGGGGGTGACGGTGTTGGTGAGGGAGATCCCGTCCTCGGCCTGCTCGTAGGGCAGTTTGGCGACGGACAGTGCACTGGCGACGTAGCCGTGGGCGTCGCGCCCGTTCATCGGGTTGGCGCCGGGGGAGAAGGGCGCACCGGCCCGGCGGCCGTCCGGAGTGTTGCCGGTCTTCCTGCCGTAGACGACGTTGGAGGTGATGGTGAGCACCGACTGGGTGTGCTCGGCACCCCGGTAGGTGGGGTGCTTGCGCACCTTGTGCATGAACTCCTCGACGAGCCGTACGGCGATTTCGTCCGCCCGGTCGTCGTTGTTGCCGTACGCGGGGTACTCGCCCTCGACCAGGTAGTCGGTGACCAGCCCGGTCCCGTCGCGCACGGGCCTGACCCGCGCGTACCTGATCGCGGACAGGGAGTCGGCGGCGACCGCCAGGCCGGCGATGCCGCAAGCCATGGTGCGCCGGACGTCGCGGTCGTGCAGGGCCATTTCGAGGCGCTCGTAGGCGTACCTGTCGTGCATGTAGTGGATGACGTTCAGCGCGTGGACGTACGTCCCGGCGAGCCACTCCAGTTGCTCGTCGAAGCGCGCGAGCACCTCCTCGTAGTCGAGCACCTCCCCGTGGACCGGGGCGGTGGCGGGGCCGACCTGCTCGCCGGAGAGTTCGTCCCGGCCTCCGTTGACCGCGTAGAGCAGGGTCTTGGCGAGGTTGACCCGGGCGCCGAAGAACTGCATCTGCCGGCCGACCTCCATCGCGGAGACGCAGCAGGCGATCGCGGCGTCGTCGCCGAAGCGCGGGCGGATCAGCTCGTCCGACTCGTACTGCACCGATGAGGTGTCGATGGACACCCGGGCGCAGAACTCCTTGAATCCCTGCGGGAGCCGCGGCGACCAGAGGACGGTGAGGTTCGGCTCGGGCGCGGGGCCGAGGGTGTAGAGGGTCTGCAGGTAGCGGAAGGACGTCCGGGTGACCAGGGTGCGGCCGTCGCTGCCCATGCCGCCGATCGACTCGGTCACCCAGGTCGGGTCGCCGGAGAACAGCTCGTCGTACTCGGGGGTGCGCAGGAAGCGGACGATCCGGAGCTTGATGACGAAATCGTCGATCAACTCCTGTGCTTGACGCTCCGTCAGCAGGCCTGCCTCCAGGTCGCGCTGGAGGTAGACGTCGAGGAACGTCGAGGTGCGGCCGAGCGACATCGCGGCGCCGTTCTGCTCCTTGACGGCGGCCAGGTACGCGAAGTACAGCCACTGGACCGCCTCCCGGGCGGTGCGGGCCGGCCCGGAGACGTCGTAGCCGTACGCCGCGGCCATTTCCTTGAGCTCGCCCAGGGCCCTGATCTGCTCCGCGAGTTCCTCGCGTGCGCGGACGGTCTCCTCGATCCGCGCGGGGTCGGTGGGCGCCGCGTCCAGGCCGGCCTTCTCGGCGAGCTTGGCCGTCACCAGCCGGTCGACGCCGTAGAGGGCGACGCGGCGGTAGTCGCCGATGATCCGGCCGCGCCCGTAGGCGTCCGGCAGGCCGGTGATGACGCCGGCCTTGCGGGCGGCCCGGATCTCGGGGGTGTAGGCGTCGAAGACGCCGTCGTTGTGGGTCTTCCGGTACCGCGTGAAGACCGTTTCCAGCTCCGGGTCGACCGGGTAGCCGTAGGCGCGCAGCGCGCCGGCGACCATCCGCCAGCCGCCGTTGGGCATGATCGCGCGCTTGAGCGGGGCGTCGGTCTGCAGGCCGACGATCAACTCCCTTTCGCGGTCGATGTATCCGGGTGCGTGTGCGGTGATGCCGGAGGGGATGTCGTACGCGACGTCGTACACGCCCTTGGCCCGCTCCTCGGGGAAGCGGTCGGTGATCTGCCGCCACACCGCGAGGGTGCGGTCGGTGGGGCCCTCCAGGAAGGAGGCGTCGCCCTCGTAGGGGGTGTAGTTGTGCTGGACGAAGTCCCGGACGTCGACGGTGTCCCGCCAGAGCCCGCCCTTGAACCCGTCCCAGGCGCTCGTGGTCTGCTCCTGCTGCGAGGTGGTCATCTCGACGTCCTCTCTCAGGCTCGGTCGCCGTAGTAGGCCTGGCGCATCAGCTGCTGCAGGTCGGCGAGCATGGGCATGCGGGGGTTGGCGGGGGCGCACTGGTCCTCGTAGGCGTTCATGGCCTGTTGCGGCAGGGCCGCGAGGAAGGCCGTCTCGTCGGTGCCGGCGGCTTTGAAGGAGCGGGGGATGCCGACCCGGTCGCGCAGGTCCTCGACGGCGGTGGCGAGGGACTCGACGCCCTGTTCGGGGGTGGCGGCGGGCAGGCCGAGCGTGCGGGCGATGGTCCGGTAGCGCTCGGGGGCCGCGTAACTCCGGTACTTGGGCCAGCCGGTGACCTTGACCGGGGCGGAGCCGTTCCAGCGGATGACGTGCGGGAGCAGGAGGGCGTTGGTGCGGCCGTGGGCGATGTGGAAGGTCGCGCCGAGGGTGTGGGCCATGGCGTGGACGGCGCCGAGGAAGGCCGAGCCGAAGGCCATGCCGGCGATCGTGCCGGCGTTGTGCATCCTCTCCCGGGCCACCGGGTCGTCCGGGCCGTGGGTCACGGCGCGTTCCAGGTTCTCGAAGATCAGCCGGATGCCCTGGAGGGCGAGGCCGTCGGTGAAGTCGTTGGCGTAGACGGAGACGTAGGTCTCGATGCAGTGGGTGAGGGCGTCGAAGCCGGTGTCGGCGGTGACGTGCGGGGGCAGTGCGGTGGTCAGGGCCGGGTCGACGATGGCGACGCTGGGGGTGAGCGCGTAGTCGGCGAGCGGGTACTTCTGGCCGGTGGCGGTGTCGGTGATGACGGCGAAGGGGGTGACCTCGCTGCCGGTGCCCGAGGTGGTCGGGATGCACACCAGTTTCGCCTTCTCCCCGAGGTCGGGGAAGGTGAAGGCGCGCTTGCGGATGTCGAAGAACTTCTCCTTCAGGTCCGCGAACTCCACCTCCGGGTGTTCGTACATCAGCCACATCACCTTGGCGGCGTCCATCGGCGAGCCGCCGCCCAGCGCCACGATGGTGTCCGGTTCGAACTCCCGCATCAGGGCCGCGCCCCTGCGGACCGTGTCGATGCTCGGGTTCGGCTCGACGTCGTCGATCACCCGCACCTCGACGGGATCGCGGCGGCGGCCGAGGACGCCCCGGATCCGCTCCAGGTGGCCGATCTCCACCATGGTCCGGTCCGTGACGACGACGATGCGATGCGCGTTCGGCATGCTCGCCAGGTACTTGACGGAGTTGCGCTCGAAGTAGATCTTCGGCGGGACCTTGAACCACTGCATGTTGGTGTTGCGCCGCCCGATCCGCTTGATGTTCACGAGGTTCAGCGCCGAGACGTTCCCGGACACCGAGTTGTGCCCGTAACTGCCGCACCCCAGGGTCAGCGAAGGCGTGAACGCGTTGTAGATGTCGCCGATCCCGCCGTGCGAGCTGGGCGCGTTCCAGATGATCCGGCAGGCCTTGACCGCGTGCCCGAACTCCTCCACGAACGAGGCGTCCTCGGTGTGCACCGCGGCCGAGTGCCCGAGTCCGTCGAACTCCACCATCGCGGCGGCCAGTTCGACGCCCTCCCGGCGGGAACGCGCGGTGAGTACGGCGAGTACCGGGCAGAGCTTCTCCCGGGTCAGCGGCTCGGCCGGACCGACCCGCTCGCAGTCGACCAGGATCACCGAGGTCTCGGCCGGCACCGTGAATCCCGCCGCCTCGGCGACCTGCGCGGCCGAGCGCCCCACCACCGAGGAGTTCAGCCGGCCGCCCGCACAGGCCGTTCCGTCCCCGGCCCCGAACAGGTGCCGCTCCAGCAGCGCCTTCTCCTCGGCGCTCGCGTGGTGCGCCTTGAGCCTGCGGAACTCGCCGAGCGCGACGTCGCGGATCTCGGCGTCCAGGATCACGGCCTGCTCGGAGGCGCAGATCATGCCGTTGTCGAAGGACTTCGACAGGACGACGTCGTTGACCGCCCGTTCCAGGTCCGCGCTCCGCTCGACGTACGCGGGGACGTTGCCCGCGCCCACGCCCAGCGCGGGCTTGCCGCAGGAGTACGCGGCCCGGACCATCGCGTTGCCGCCGGTGGCCAGGACCGTCGCGACGTCCGGGTGGTTCATCAGGGCGTGGGTGGCCGCCGGCGACGGCTCCTCGATCCACTGGACGCAGTGCTGCGGGGCCCCGGCCGTCACCGCCGCGTCCCGCACGATCCGGGCCGCCTCGGCCGAGCAGCGCTGGGCCGCGGGGTGGAACGAGAAGACGATCGGGTTGCGGGTCTTGAGCGCCAGCAGGCACTTGAAGATCGTCGTCGAGGTGGGGTTGGTCACCGGAGTGATGCCGGCGACCACGCCGACCGGTTCGGCGATCTCCACGATCCCGTCGATCTCGTCGCGGCGCACCACCCCGACGGTCCTGGTGCGGGCCATCACGTGGGTGACGTTCTCGCAGGCGAAGACGTTCTTCACCGCCTTGTCCTCGAAGACACCGCGGCCGGTCTCCTCGACGGCGAGCACCGCGAGGGCGGTGTGCCGTTCCAGCGCGGCCAGCGAGGCCTTCCTGACGATGTGGTCGATCTGTTCCTGGGTGAAGTCGGTGTACTCCTGGAGAGCGGTCAGAGCGGAGGCGACCAGGCGGTCGACGGCGGTCGGATCCTCGGTACGAGGACCTTCGTCCTGCGGGTGGCGTGGCATGCCGGACTACCTTTCCGGGGCAATGTCGTGGAGCGGGGCGTCGGCGGTCTCGGTTGCGCCCTCGCCTCAAGGCTTCCTGCTGGGGCGGTCCCGGGGAGCGGCCCATCGGGACACGTCCTGCGGTTCGAAGGTCCCGGGGCGGGCGCGATCGGTCCCTTCCCCGGAACCGGGGAAGACGGTGGTGGTTCAGGCGTGCGGCACGATCGCGACCGGGCTGTGCGCGTGGTGGAGGACCGCGTGGGCCACCGCTCCGAGGCGGGGCGCGGCGAGCGGGTGCCGGGGGGCGCTTCGTCCGAGCACCACCAACGACGCGCTGCGCGAGGCCTCGACCAGCGTCCTGCCCGCGTTCCAGGCGCACACGTCGACCTGCGTGCGGACCCCGGGGTACTTCTCCCGCCAGCGCGCCAGAGCGTCCCGGAGCCTCACCTCCTCGGCGGCCCAGAGCGCCTCCGTGATCTCCCGGTCGTCCAGCGGTGCGTCCGTCACGTACGGCCCCTGGGACAGGTGCCGGCTCTCCACCGCCCGCAGGACCGCGCCGGTGTCGGCCGCGTGCTGGAAGGCGAAGCCGAGCACGGCGTCGCACGGCCGGTCGCCCCGTACGCCCACCACGACGTCGCGGGGCGATCCGCCGTGCCCGTCGGCGCCGGCGCGGACCAGGACGACGGGGCATTCGGCGCGGGCGGCGACGCGCAGGCCGACGGAGCCGACCAGCAGGCCGGCGAAGCCGCCGAGGCCGCGGGTCCCGAGGACCAACAGGGCGGAACGACGGCCGGCAGCGGTGAGCGCGGGCACCGGATGCCCGGGCAGGACCTCGCAGGTGACCTCCAGGTCGGGCAGCGCGGCCGAGACCCGGTCGCGGATCGCCGCCACGGGCCCCGGTACCCCGCCCACCCCGTCCAGCTCGCGGACCAGGGCGTCGGACTCGGTGCCCGCGACGTGGACCATCCGCAGGCCGAGGCCCTTCCGGAGGGCCTCGGCGGCGGCCCAGTCGGCTGCGGCCGTGCTCGGCATCGAACCGTCGATCCCGACCACCACGTTGTGCGACATCTCGGTGACCTCCCTTTCCGTGGGCCGTCCGCGGCACCGGTGTGTGCGGTCCGTCCGGCGAACAGCCTCCCGCCGGACGCCGGTGCTCCCACAGGGGCCGAGCAGCCCCGCTCCGGCACCGAAGGTCCTGGAGCGCCCGGCCGGGAGTCCCTGCCGAGTCCACCCGGGAGTTCGCCGTCGTCTGCGAGAATCCGGTCCATCGGCCGAGGCGAGGAGGATGTCGGTGGGTGGCGAGGTCGGGCGGTCACGCATGCCCCAACTGCGGTTGGACGAGCTGTTGGAGGAGCTCCAGGCGCGGATCGACGCGGCGCGGGGCACCCGGGACCGGGTGCACAGCCTGCTGGAGGCGGTGCTGTCGGTCGGCCGCGAGCTGGACCTCACCCAGGTGCTGCGGCGGATCGTCGAGGCGGCCGCCGTCCTGGTGGACGCCCGTTACGCGGCGCTCGGGGTGATCGGTCCGGACGGTGAGACGCTGTCGCAGTTCCTCACGGTGGGCCTGACGGAGGAGGACATCGCCGGGATCGGCCCGTACCCGACCGGGCGGGGCCTGCTGGGTGAGCTGATCCGCCACCCGGAGCCGCTGCGGCTGGAGGACCTGTCCGAGCACCCCTCGTCGTTCGGCTGCCCGGCGCACCACCCCGTGATGAGGAGTTTCCTGGGCGTTCCGGTGCGGGTGCGCGAAGAGGTGTTCGGAAACCTCTATCTGACCGACAAACAGGGCGGTGAGCAGTTCGACGCGGACGACGAGGCGGTGATCTCCACGCTCGCGGTGGCCGCGGGGGTGGCGATCGACAATGCCCGGCTGTACGAGGAGGCGCGCCGTCAGCAGCGCTGGTTGAGTGCGAGTGCGGAGATCACCCGGGCCCTGTTGTCGGGCGGATCGCGCTCGGAGGTGCTGGAGCTGATCGCGCAGCGGGCGCGGGAGATCACCGGTGCGGACCTGGCGGACGTGTCCGTACCGGAGTCCGGGACGGACACGCTCCGCGTGGAACTGGCGCTGGGCGGGGACACGGGCGCCCGGTCCGGTCTGGTGGTGCCGCTGGAGGGGGCCCTGTCGGGGGAGGCCTGCGCCTCGGGGGTGCCGGTGACCACCGCGGATCTGGCCGGTGATCCACGGTGGTCGGCCGGGCCGCGTCGGTTCGGCGGACTCGGACCCGCGGTCGCGGTGCCGCTGGGCAGGGCGGCGGGCCGGATCGACGGTGTGCTGATGCTGGCCAGGCAGGCGGGGGCGGCCGAGTTCACCGAGCGTGAGATCGGCCCGTTGCAGGGCTTCGCGGACCAGGCCGCGCTCGCGCTGGAGTTGGCGGAGCGCCGTCGTGACGCCGAGCAGCTGGCGATGCTGGAGGACCGCGACCGGATCGCCCGGGACCTGCACGACCTGGCCATCCAGCGGTTGTTCGCCACGGGGATGACGCTGCAGAGCGCGGCGCGGTTCATCGACCACGCCGGCGCGTCGGACCGGGTCCTACGGGCGGTCGGGGACCTGGACGAGACCATCAAGATCATCAGGTCGACGATCTTCGGCCTCCGGGCCCGCGAGGAGGCCGCCGGCCGCGGGCTGCGAGCCCGGGCCGTCCGTGAGGTGGAACAGGCGCAGGCGGTGCTCGGCTTCGCGCCGTGGCTGAGCATGGAGGGTCTGCTGGACACCGACGTGCCGCCGGAGGTGGCCGAGCACGTCCTCGCCGTGCTGGCCGAGGCGCTGAGCAACGCGGCCCGCCACGCGCGGGCGGGCCGGGTCGAGGTCGCGCTCCGGGCAACGGGCGGTCGGGTGGCGCTGTCCGTGCAGGACGACGGGGTCGGCATCCCCGAACAGGGGCGGCGCAGCGGCCTGCGGAACCTCGCGGAGCGGGCCGAGGCGCTGAGCGGGGCGTTCCAGGTCGAGTGCCCCGCGGAGGGCGGCACCCGGCTGGAGTGGTCGGCACCGCTGGGCCTCTGAACGAGGCCGGCGGTCGACCGGTCCGGGCCGGACCGGTCGGCGCGTGGGCCCGCCGGCGAGGTCCGTCCGGTCTATCGGGTGGTCGGTACGAGGGGCCGGTTGGCGATGAGCGCCGCCTGGACGCGCCGCTCGACACCGAGTTTGGCGAGCAGCCGGGAGATGTGGTTCTTGACGGTCTTCTCCGCGAGGTACAGCCGTTCGCCGATCTGCCGGTTCGTCAGTCCCTCGCCGACCAGGGCGAGGATCTCCCTTTCCCGCTCGGTGAGTTCGGGTAGCCCCGGCTCCTGTGGGGTGCGCTCGGACCGCAACCGGGCCATGACACGGCTGGTGGCGCCGGGGTCGAGCATGGACTGGCCGGAGGCGACGGTCCGGATCGCGGCGACCAGGTCGGTGCCGCTGATCTGCTTCAACGCGTA
This sequence comes from Kitasatospora sp. NPDC040550, assembly GCF_055594965.1. Taxonomy (NCBI): domain Bacteria; kingdom Bacillati; phylum Actinomycetota; class Actinomycetes; order Kitasatosporales; family Streptomycetaceae; genus Kitasatospora; species Kitasatospora sp. NPDC040550. Next base: position 100,885 of record NZ_JBVIWC010000006.1, read on the forward strand.
ACCGGCGGCGCCGGCCACGATCGAGTCGAGCAGGGCGTCCTCGTCGTCGAAGGACGTGAGCATGAGGCAGGCCAACTCGGGCATGCTCGAACGCAGTTCGCGGCAGACGGTGACACCGTCCCCGTCGGCCAGCCGCATGTCGAGGACGGCGACGTCGGGGCGCAGCGCGGGCACCCGGGCCAGTGCCTGCTCGGCGGTGGCGGCCTCGCCGACCACCGTCAGGTCCGGTTCGGTCTCGATGAGCTCGCGTACACCCCGGCGGACCACCTCGTGGTCGTCCAGCAGGAACACGCGGATGGGGAGGGCCGCACGGGACGTGGCGGTTTCCGTCATGACTTCTCCGGGTCCTGGGTCCGCCGCGACGGCGGGGTGGATGGGCCGTAGCGAAGCGTGCACCCCGGACGGGCCCTTCCGATAGGGCCGAACGGCCCCGATGTCCCGGCCGGGTCACTCGACGGGCGTGTGCGGTGCCGTCGTCGAGGGAGCTGTCCCGGCAGGACGGGACCCTGTCCGTCGGCTGGTCCGGGTTCCGGTCCTGTGACGCTGTTTCACCGGCGCCGGGTCATCGGGTGCCACGGCGGCTCCAGACCGGTTCGAGACGGGCCCAGGACAGCTGCCAGCGTCGGTCGGCCCAGTGATCGAGCCTGCGGAGCCGGACGCACAGACCCGTGCCGACCAGGACTCCGAGGGCGGCGAGTACGGCCAGCCCGAGGAACACGGCGTCCATGACGACGTCGGCGGTGGTCGGCGGGGCGGCGGCCGGTTCGCCGTCGTCGTCCACCCACACGCGGGTGGCGGCGCCGGAGGGCATCGGCCGGTCGACGTCGACCGGTCCGGTCGTGGTCCGGCCGGACGGTGTGTTCCAGGTGGCGGTGGCCCGGAACCGGATCCGGCCGTCGCCCGACAGCCCGCCCACCTGACCGGTCGGGGAGAGCAGGGTCGCTTCCACCCGGTGCCGGTGGGCCGCCGTCAGGGTGGCGGCACGCTGCCCTGCGGCGATGGCGGCACACGAGACACCGGTGCCCGCGACCACAGCCAGCGCCGCGCACAGGGCGGCGAGGAGCAGCGCGCGGCTGCGCGCCCGGTCGAGCGGGCGGGCCAGCGGGTTGTGTTCGATGCCGACGGCGCGGTGCCAGTGGCGCCGCAGCGGCCTCCCGAGCGTGGTGGACCGTGCGGAGGCGGAGGTGGCGGCCATGTCCCTGTGCTCCTTCGTCGGGGCCGGGGACGGTGGTGTCCCGGATTGGGGCCCGGGACCACTGTCGTCGGCGTACCCGGGGGCGGCCCAGGGACGCACGGGACCCAGGCCGGGCCCACTGGTCCCGGCCCGGCCGGGCCCGCCCGGTCCTGTCGCCGGTGCACGGCCGGCGGGACGATGAGGGCGGCCGGTCGCCCAACCGGAAGGAGATGGCCGCCATGGAACTGCCCGTCACGGTGGGGGTCGACGGATCGTCCGCGAGTCTGCGGGCGGCCGAGCTCGCCGCCGAGGAGGCGCTGTCGAGGGGACGCGGGCTGCGCGTCCTGCACGCGTGGCCGTTGATGCCGCACCTGCTGTCGGGGCGGGACACGCGCCCCCGGTGCGGCGAGCGGAGCGCGCTCGCGGAAGTGCGGCATGTGCTGGCCGTCCGCCACCCGGAGCTGACCGTGCGGGTGGAGGAGGTGTACGACGTCGCGACGGCGGCCCTGGTGGCGGCGGGGGAGGAGGCGGAACTGCTGGTCCTGGCCGCACGTGGCGACGGTGGATTCCCCGGGCTGCGTGTAGGTGCGACCGCCCTCCACGTGGCGTCCCGCGCCGGGTGCCCGGTCATCGTGGTCCCCGTCGCGGAGGACCCGGTGCCCCGGGACCACGTCCTCGTCGGGGTGGACGCCCGCCGCCCGGCCGCGGCCGCCCTCGACTTCGCCTTCGACCTGGCCCGCTGTCATGGCCTGGCACTCCGCGCCCTGCACGTGTGGCCCCAGGGGGATCCGAGCCGCTCGGAGGGCCTGCTTCGGGCGGAACGCGACCTGCTGGCCGTGGCGCTCACGCCTTGGCGGGCCGCTCACCCCGGGGTGCCGGTGACCGAGGACGGAGAACCCGGCGGCCCCGGACAGGTGCTCGTCGAGGCGTCGGCGAAGGCGTGCTTCCTCGTGCTGGGCCGACGCCCGTGCGCACCGGTCGGGCGGATCGGCCCGGTGGCCCATGCCGCACTGCACCACGCGGAGTGCCCGGTCGCCGTCGTGCCGGGTCCCTGAGCCGGGTCGGGCCGCGGGTGGCCCTGGGCAACGGCGCGCCGCTGCCCAGGGCCAGGCCGGTGGTAAGGGCCCAAGGCCGGTCAGGACGTGCGGTGGACGGCCGGTGACGGCAACTGGCCCGGCGCCGGGAGGCGCAGCAGGAAGCGGGCTCCGGCGGGGGGAGCGGTCGGCCCTGCTGCCGGGAGCGGACCCGCCGTGTCGCGGTGGTCGGGGCCGGGCGTCAACGCCGAGTGGCGAGCGACGCCCCCGCGACGGGCAGGCTGAACCAGGTGGTCTTCCCGTCCTCGGTGGCGCGCACCCCCCAACGCTGCGCGATGGCTTCGACGAGGAGGAGGCCTCGGCCGGACTCGTCGTCCGGTTCGGCGGCCCGCGGGCGCGGTAGTCGCGGGCTGCGGTCGGTGATCTCCACGGCCAGTTCGGTGGGCAGGCGGCGCAGGTTGAGCCGCACCGGGCCCGCCCCGTGCCGGACGGCATTGGTGAAGATCTCCGAGACCAGGAGCCGGGCGTCGTCCAGCAGCGCGTCGGCGTTCCAGTCGAGCAGCGTCTTCTGTATGAAGGCGCGGGCCTCGGAGACCGCCTCGGGGAGCGCGGGCACGACGACCTCGGCCGAGGCCAACGGGATCGCCGGTGTCCGGGCGAGGAGCAGGGTGACGTCGTCGTAGCCGCCGGCGTCCGGCAGGAGCGAGGCGAGCAGGTGGTCGGCCAGGGCCTCCAGGTCGACGGTGTCCGGTGCTCCGCCGAGCGCGCCGATGAGGCTGTCGAGCCGTTCCTCGATGTCGCATCCCGGTGTCTCGATCAATCCGTCGGTGTACAGCGCCAGCGTCGTACCGGGCGGGAGCGCGATCGAGGTCTGCTGGTGCGGGACGCCCCCGACGCCGAGCGGTGCGCTGACCGGTGCCGGCAGCGAGCGGACCTGCCCGTCCGCGGCCACGGTGAGCACGGGGAGGTGACCCGCCGAGCAGACCGAGACGTCCTGGGTGTCCGGGGCCATCACCAGGTAGCAGCAGGTCACCAGGTGCTCGGGCACGCCGAGGTCGGCGACGACGGTGTCCAGGGCGGTCATCAGGGCCCGCGGTTCCATTCCGGTGATGGCCAGTGCGTGGGCGGCCGAGCGCAGTTGCCCCATCACCGCAGCCGCTTCCAGCCCGCGTCCCATGACGTCGCCGATGAGGATCCCGACCCGGCCGGCGCCCAGCGGGATGAGGTCGAACCAGTCACCGCCCACACCCGCGCCCTGGGTGGCGGGCAGGTAGCGGTGGGCGGCTTCCACTCCGGGGATGGCGGGTGGCGTGCCCATCAGGCTCCGTTGGAGGGTGAGCGCGATGTGCCGCTGCTGCTCGTAGAGGCGGGTGAGTTCCGCCTCGGCGGCCCGGCGGTCGCTGACGTCGCGGACGGCGGCGGAGAAGAGCAGTCCGTCCGCCGTCTCCAGCGGGCTGAGACTGATCTCGACGGGGAACTCGGTGCCGTCCTTGCGGCGTCCGTGGAGATCGAGCCCGGCGCCCATCGGGCGGGCCTGCCGGTTGGCGGCGTAGTCGTCACGGTGCCGGACATGGTGCGCCCGGAACCGGGCCGGGATCAGCAGTTCGACCGCACGGCCCAGCAGTTCCTCGCGCGGGAAACCGAACAGGGCTTCCGTCTGCGCGTTGACGAGTGTGATCGTGCCGGTCGCGTCGACGATCACCATCGCGTCGGGTGCGGCCTCCAGCAGGGCCCGGAACCGCTCCTCCGCGGCGGGATGCCCCGCTCCGCGTGACACCGTCCGTCTAGCTCTCGACGTACCCATGCGGCCCTCTACGTGACTCGGCGTTCCGTTGACAGGACGTCATCCCATCCCAGCCTGGCGACAGGGCAACGCGGTTGCCGCCAACTGGCCGGTCCCGGTGCAATCGCGGCGTGCTGTGAACGGATGCGATCGCGAAACGACGGGCATCGTCCACCGGAGGGTGTCGGGGGACGGTCAGAGGGCAGACGTCCCCGGACGCGGTCTCCGTCGAGCCGAGGGATCCCCGGCCACCCGCTGTTCTTTTCTCTCACCCTCTCGATCAGGCCCGATCGGGTATCGGACACGTCACTGCGGAGGTCGCCGAGGAGTCACGAGCCGAGGCGTCACGATCCGTGCGCCGATCGGCCCGGTCGGTGAAGCGTCCGTCGACGCCGGCCCGTGCGGGACCCGATGCGGGGCGCGGTGAGCAGACCGGCGGAGGGCAGGGCCGGCGGGTTCGCTCAACCGGCTTCCGAGCGGTCGTTCGCCGAGGCGTCCGCGATCCCGTTGCGGAGCAGTTGGTGTCCGAGGTCGATCAGGGCGCGGGCTGCCGCGTACTCGTCGCCGATCTCGGGGACGAGCGGGTCGTTCGGGTTGCGGTGGGCGGCGGTGCGGGACTCCAGGGTGTTGTCGCCGGTGTCGAGAACGGCGTGGACCTTGGTGGTGTCCCCCTCCTCGAAGAGGTCGAGGCGCAGGGTCCACTGCTTGGTGCGAATCGGCGTCGTGGTGTTCGTGCTCATGTCCGGTCCTCTCGGGGTAGGGCAGGCTCGGGCTCGTCCGGCCGGGTGGGTCAACCGCCCTGCGTGAACTCGATGGCGATCGGACCGATCCGGCGGTGTTCGGGGCCCGGCGAGGTGAACCGGCCGACCCGTCGTGTGGTTGCGAGGTCGGAGCGGGGCCGGGTCCACCTACTCGGCTCCGATGACCGGGGGACCGTCCGGGCGGATGATCCGGCCGCTGATGCCCGTGGGTCGGATGCGCATCCAGGTCTCCCGGGCACCTCCCGCCCAGGGGTGGGGATCGGCATGCCGGTGGAACCAGCGCACGGCCTCCTCGTCGGCGACGATCGAGACGGTGCCGTTCACCAGCACGCTCCAGCCGGTGGCGAAGACGTCGTCGAGCCGGTCGACCTCGAAGGCGATCTCGCTGCCGGCGGCCCGGGCGAGAGTGCCGTCGGCTTCGGTGCGGTACAGGACGGTGGCGTCGAGGACCCGGTAGTTGACGGGTAGGGCCACCGGTCCGCGCGGCGCCGTGAGGATCACCCGGCCGACGCCGGCCGGGCCGAGCTTGGCCCAGCAGGCGGCCGGTTCCAACGCCTCGGTGCGTACGCGGGTGTTGGCGCGAGCCCGGCCGGGCGGCACGTCGCGTCCGCCGCCGAGCAGGTCGGTGACCGTCGTGTCCAGTGCGTCGGCGAGCCGGGTGAGGGTGGTGACACCGACCGGGACGGGGTGCGTCTCCAGGTACGCGACGAACCCGGCGTCCAGGCCGCCGCGCTCGGCCACCGTCTCCCGGGTGAGGCCGAGTTGGCTGCGGCGGTGGGAGACCCGGCGGCCGAGGTCGCCCGGGTCGGCGGGACGGGCGGACGTCCGGCCGTCGTTCGTGGTCTGCATGATGACCTCCTGGGTCAGGCCGGGGTGCTGTTGGGGACGATCACCAGCGGCACCGTGCATCGGTGTACGAGGGCGCGGCCGGTGGAACCGAACAGCAGGCCGCGGAAGCCCCCGAGGCCCCGACTGCCGATCACCAGGCACTGGGCGCGGGTGGCGACGGCGGCGAGCATCGGGGCGGGGGAGCCGGTGAGCGCCTCGTGCCGGATCCGGACGTGCGGGTACTTCTCCCGCCAGCCGGCCAGTGCCTCGGACAGGTCCACGACGGAGTGCCCGGTCAGGTCGGGCCGACCGGCCTCGGTGGGGAGCCGGACCTCGACGGCCAGCACATCGGTGGCCCGGAGCGCGGCTTCCTCGAAGGCGAAGCCGATCGCGGTGCGGGAGGCCTCCGAGCCGTCCGCACCGACCACGACCGGGCCGGGGCCGCAGACGCCGTCGGCGGGCTCGGGGACGAGGGTGAGCGGACAGTCCAGGTGACCGGCCAGGGACGTGCCCTTCGAGCCGATCGGCAGCGCGGAGCGTGCCTCGGTCAGCCGCCGGACGCCGAGTACCAGCTGGGCGGCCTCGTCGGCCGCTTCGCGCAGCACCCGGACCGGTCGGCCCTCGGCCAGTTCGGAGCCGATCTCCAGCCCGGGCTGTCGCTCGGTCGCCAGCATGCGGGCGGTGTCGAGCAGCGTCTCCCCGGCGGCCCGGAAGCCGAAGGAGAGGGGCGGGCCCTCCGCCGGTTGGCCGATCGGCCATTCCTGCGCATGCAGCAGGCGCAACGGCAGGTGGCGCCCGGCGGCTTCGTCCGCCGCCCAGCGGACGGCCCAGCGGCTCGCCTCGGAACGGTCGACACCCACGACCACGGGGCGGCGTGTTGCGAAGTCGTTCATCGCGGCCTCCTCCTCGGCCCCGGCCGACGCCGTCACCGGCTCTTCGGGGGAACCATGACCACCCTCATGGTCGAACGCCGTCGCTGGAGCAGGGGAGGGCCGGACGGACCCGAGCGCCAGGCCGGTGGGCCCCGATGACCGGTGGGCGGGGCCGAGCCGCCGATGCGGAATCCCGGGGGGAGCGGTCCGCGGCGCGCCTTCCCGGGGGTGTCGAGGACCGACCGGGCTCCGGGTCCCCCCGAGGGGTGGCTCGCCGCTGCCGATGGGCCCGGCGGACGGGGCCCGTGGGGCCCTGTTCCCGCTGCCGCGGGTGCGGTGCACTGGTGGTATCAGGACGACCGCCGACGGTGTCGGACGGGCGGGAGGCAGGTATGGACCGCAACGGGCCGGCGATCGAGCTGGCCGCGCTGAGCAAGTTCTACGGCCGCGAGGTGGGTGTCGACGGACTCGACCTCGCCGTGGAGCGCGGTGAGGTGTTCGGGTTCCTCGGCCCGAACGGGGCCGGGAAGACCACCACCATCCGGTGTCTGGTGGGTCTGCTCCGGCCCAGTTCCGGGCGCGTGTCCGTGCTCGGGTTGGATCCGGTCGCCGACCACCGCAAGCTGGCGCCACGGCTGGGCTACCTGCCGGGGGAGCTTCGGCTGTACCCCGAGCTGACCGGAGCGCAGACGCTTCGGATGCTCGGGGACCTCCAGGGGGCTCCGACGTCGCGCCGAGGCACCCTGTGCGAGCGCCTCGGGCTGACGACGGCGGACCTGGCACGGCCGGTGCGGGGGTACTCGCGCGGGATGAAGCAGAAGCTGGGCCTGGCCCAGGCGTTCCAGCACGATCCGGAGGTGCTGGTCCTGGACGAGCCGACCGAGGGCCTGGACCCGCTGGTGCAGGAGGTCTTCTTCGAACTGCTCACGGAGGCGGCGGCCGCCGGTCGCACGGTGCTCCTCTCCAGCCATGTGCTGCCGGAGGTGCAGCGGGCCTGCGGCCGGGTCGCACTCGTCCGGGAGGGGCGGCTGGTCGCGGTACGGGGGGTCTCGGAGCTGCGTGAGGAGCGCGCGAGACGGGTCCGGCTGGTGCTGGGCGACGGGCCGGTCCCCCGGGAGCTGCCCGGGGTGGAACGGTGGTCGCCGCAGTGGCGCGGCGCCGAGGTGCAGCTCCTGATCTCCCCGGCGGAGTTGGTCGGTGAACTCGGAAGACTCCTGGCCGAGTTGCCGGTGACGGACCTGTCGGTTGAGGAGGTCGGACTGGACGAGGCGTTCCTCGACCTCTACCGGCAGGACGTCGAGGCGGAGGAGGTACGGCCATGAGAGCCCGGTTCCCCCTGTTCTGGCTGGCCCTGCACCGGCGGCGCCGGATGCTGGCGTTCCTGGCCGTGGGCATGGTCGTGTTCGAGATCCTGATCGTGGTGGTCGTCCGGGCCGTGCCGCCCGCGCAGCTCTTCGGCGGCGCGGGCGGAGGCGTCCCGAAGGCGTTGAAGGCGTTCTCGGGCTCGGCCGGGGGCGTGTCCATCGCGAGCTATCCCGGCATGCTCGGGGCCGGCCTGGTGCACCCCTTCTGGATCGCCATGCAGCTGACGGCCATCGGCTCGCTGGCCGCTGCCGCCGTTGCGGCCGACATCGAGTCCGGCACCGTGGAGCTGCTGATGGCCCGTCCGATCTCGCGGTTGCGGCTGCTGGGTGAGCGGGTGGCGGCCGTGTTGGTGGCCTCGTTGGTCCTCAACGGCGTCGCCACGCTCACGATCGGCGCCGGGGTGGCCCTTTCCCCCGCCCTGCACCACGCGGTCCCGCTACGGGGTGTACTCGCCGCCGGCGTTCTGGGGTGCGCGTTCTCGCTCAGCCTGGCCGGTCCGGCCGTGGCCGTCTCGGCCGCGGTACGACACCGGGCCCAGGTCGTCGGAGCCACCATCGCCCTGGGAGCCGTGGGGTTCGCCGTCAACTTCATCGCCCTGGCCTGGCAGCCCGCCGCCGCGCTGCGCTACCTGAGCCCGTTCCACTACTACACCCCGGGTGACGCGCTCGCCCGAGGCGGTTTCGCCTGGGGGTCGTTCGCCGTGCTCGTGGCCGTCGGGCTCGCGGGCCTCGGCGCCGCCGTCCCGCTGCTGCTGCGCCGGGACCTCGCGCCCTGACGAGGTGCGCGGACCGGGTCACCTCGGTGTCCGCCCCGGTCACCGGGAGGTAGTCGACGGCCGCCCCGGGGTCGCCGGGTGAACGCCCTCCGCGATGGCCTCGGCGATCTCGCGGGTGTTCCCGTACACACTCTCGTACACGATCACCGTGCGCGTGGTCCCCACCTTTCGGCACGGCCGGGATCGCCTACCACGGGCGGCCCGGCCTCGGGCAGTCCGGCTCGGTTCGAGCCGCCGGGTGGGCCCGCTCTCAGTGCGTGGGAGCGGGCACCGTAACGATCGGGCAGTGTGCCCGGTGCAGGAGTCCGTGCGGGACGGAACCGAGCCGCATGCCGGTGAACCCGCCGCTGCCACGGCGGCCGACGACCACGGCGAGGGCATGCTCGGCAGCGGCGGCGAGTTCCTCGACGGGGTGGCCGTGCACCAGCTCGTGGGTGACCGAGACGTCCGGGTAGCGCTCGTGCCGTCCGGTGGTGGACTCGAAGAGCATGCGGCGGAGGAGCTGCTCGGTGGCCTGCTCGTGAAGGTTGCCGACCGGCGGGCGCTGCCAGACCCAGAGGACGCGCAGCGCGGCCCGCCGTTCGGCCGCCAGGTCGAAGGCGAAGTCGACGGCGGTGGCCGAGGACGGGCTGCCGTCCACGCCGACCACGACGTACGGCGGATCCTGGGTGACGTGCTCGGCGTCGCGGACGACGACCACCGGGCAGTGGGACTGGGCACTCACCGGTACGGCGACCGAGTACACGCTCAGCGCCTCCTGGACCCGGTTGAGGCGGCGGGAACCGAGCACGACCAGCTCGGCGTGGGCGGACTCCCTGCACAGCACCAGTGCCGGGAGGTCCTCCTCGACGGCCGTCATCAGCGGCAGCCCGCGATGCCGCTCCCACGCCGTCTCGGCTGGCTGGTCGAGCGCCTGGTCGGCACGTCGGCGCAGCGTCTTGTGGTAGCGGCCCTCGTCGAGGGCGCGGAACTCGCGGAACAGCGACGGGACGGCGTGCACCAGCCGCAGCGGCAGCCCGCGTCGGGCGGCCTCGTCGGCGGCCCAGGCGGCGGTCATGCGGCCGGTCTCGAGCGCGTCGACGCCGAGGACGACGGCGCGGACCCCGTCGTAGGGACTTGCGGATGTCATGGCTCCTCCTCGGGCCTTCGACCGGACCCTGCTCCCATACTGGGCAGCTCCGTGTCCCGGCACGAGGGCCGATCGGCCCGGGGCGCCGAGCCCGGCGGCCCCACTCGTGAAGCCCCCGGCGGCACACCCTGCCCGTGCGGCGCTGCCCGGGCCGGGCGCCGGGCGCCCGGCCCGGGCCGCTCGGCGGGCCGGGCGGGGGCCGGTCGGCCCTCGCGGGGCGAGGCGGGGAAGCGGACGCTGGGAGGGTAGCCCGGCGACCGGCCGAGGAGGAGCCATGCCGACCGTCCACCAGCCGCAGAACACCGCCGAGGCGCTGCTCGCCGACGGCACCACGGTGGCACTCCGGCCGCTCGGGGCGCAGGACCACCGGGCGGTGCTCGACCTGCACACCACCGGGATGTCCGAGGAGAGCCGTCGGCTGAGGTTCTTCGGGGTGAGCCGCGATGCTCCCAGGCAGGCCGCCGACCGACTGTGCGGGCCGGGGCGTCCGGGCCTGCTGGCACTCGGCGCCTGGGTGGGGGACGAACTGGTCGGCGAGGCGGACTGCGAACCGCTGGACGACCCGCCGGACACCGCCGAACTGGCCCTCGCCGTGGCCGACCGCTGGCACCACCTGGGAGTGGCCACCTTGCTGCTGGAGCACCTGGTGCACGCCGCCCGCACCGCCGGTGTCCGCTTCTTCGAGGCCGACACCCTGTTCGGCAACCGGGCCGTCCACCGGGTCTTCGCCGGCCTCGGGCTGCCGGTCGAGCGCCGGTACGCGCAGGGCGAGGTCAGGATCCGGGTGCCGCTGGACGAGACCGACGAGCGCTACCGCTCGGCCGTGGACGAGCGCGGCCGTCGCGCGGACGTGGCCAGCCTGGCGGCTCTGCTGCGCCCGGCCTCGGTCGTGGTGGTCGGGGCGTCCCGGCGGCCGGGCTCGGTCGGGCGGACCGTGTTCGGGAAGATCCGTCGGGGCGGTTTCGCGGGTCCGGTCCTGGCGGTCAACCCGCACGCCGACGAGATCGACGGCGAGCCGGCGTACCCCTCCCTCCGCGCGCTGCCCGCCGTGCCGGACCTCGCCGTGCTGGCGGTGCCCGCCGGAGCCGTCCCCGGGGCGGCGGAGGAGTGCGGCGCCGCCGGGGTGCGGGCGCTGGTGGTGCTCACCTCCGGCCTCGGCGCTGATCAGGCCCGAGGACTGATGAGGGCCTGCCGTCGGCACAGCATGCGCCTGGTCGGGCCGAACAGCTTGGGCATGGCCCAGACCGACCCGGCCGTCCGGCTGGACGCCGAGTTCGGCGGCGCCTTCCCCAGGCCCGGCAGTGCCGGGGTGGCGGTGCAGAGCGGTGGCGTGGGGATCGCGCTGCTCCAGCGGCTCGCCTGGCTCGGAATCGGGGTGTCGAGCTTCGTCTCGCTCGGTGACAAGTACGACGTCAGCGGCAACGACCTGCTCCAGTGGTGGGAGGCGGACGGCCGCACCGATCTCGCCCTGCTCCATCTGGAGTCCTTCGGCAACCCGCGGGCCTTCGCCCGCACCGCCCGCCGGGTCACCCGGACGATCCCGGTGCTGACCGTCGACGCCGGGCGCTCCACCGCCGGCCGCCGGGGCGCCGCCTCGCACACCGCGGCCGCAGCCACCCCCACCGTGACCCGGGAGGCGCTGTTCCGCCAGGCCGGCATCACCGCCACCCACAGCATCGAGGAACTCGTCGAGGCCGCCGCGCTGCTGCACGCCCAGCCGCTGCCCTCCGCGCGCGGCGCGGTCGCCGTCGTGTCCAACGCCGGCGGCATCGGCATCCTGGCCGCGGACGCCTGTGCCGAGGCCGGACTGGTCCTGCCGGAACTCCCCGCCGAACTCGGGAAGCTGCTTCCGCCGGGTGCTTCCGTCCGCAATCCGGTGGACACCACGGCGGCCGTGGGACCGGTCGAACTCACCCATTTCCTGAGGGCGTTGGAGAACGAGCCGAGCATCGACGCGATCCTGGTGTGCCTGGTCCCGACCGCGCTCGGTGTCACCCCCGATCTCGACCCCGTGCACGCGTTGCTGGAGGGGCCGGCGCGGCGTCGGGTCCCGATCGCCGCGGTCCTGCTCGACCAGCAGGTGCCCGTCCGCTACCGGTCCTGCGCCGACGGCGGAGCGCTGCCCGTCTACTCGGACACGGTGGCCGCAGCCCGCGCCCTCCGGCACGCCCGGGACCGGGCCCGTTGGCTCGCCGAACCGCCCTCGGGGCCCGCCGTTCCACCCCCCGGCGGACCGGAGTGCGACCGGCGAATCGCCCGCAGCCTGGTGGACGGCTACCTGACCGCCCACCCCGAGGGAGGCTGGCTCGATCCGCTGTCCACCGCCGACCTGCTGGAGGCCTACGGGCTGCCGCTGACCACCTCCGTCTGGGCCCGCGACGAGCACACGGCCGTCGTCGCGGCCGCCGGGCTGCGCCGGCTCGGACACGAGGGGAAGGCGGCGCTGAAGGCCTACTGGCCGGGGCAGGTGCACAAGAGCGCGGTGGGCGCCGTCCGTACGGGTCTTGCCACGGACGCCGAAGTGCGCGACGCCTACGGCGATTTCGGCCGGCGCTTTGCCGGGGAACTGGCCGGTGCGGTGGTCCAGCCGATGGCCGCCCCGGGGCTGGAGCTCCTGGCCGGAGTCGTCCAGGACCGGGTCTTCGGCCCGCTCGTCATGCTCGGCCTGGGCGGCACCGCCACCGAGGTCCTGGCCGACCGGGTGACCCGGCTGGCCCCGCTGAGCGAGCGCGACCTGACCACGATGGTCACCGAACTGCGCAGTGCACCACTGCTGCTGGGCGACGGCGGCGAGCCCGGCGTCGACGTCGCCGCGGTCCGCTCCGTACTCGCCCGGCTCTCCGCGCTCGCCGACGACTTTCCGGAGCTCGTCGAGGCGGACCTCAACCCCGTCATCCTGCGCCCCGACGGTGCCGTCTGCGTGGACGCCCGGGTCCGCCTGGAACGCAGGCCGTCCTTCGACCCCTACCTGCGGAAACTACGGCGCCCAGTGACCGCCGAGGGGAGGTGAACACCGTGAAGCACAGCATCCTGGACGGCAGGCCGGCCGAGGTCTTCCCGGCCGACAGTCCTGCGGGTGCCCCCGGTCGTACCACGGTCCGCGACTGCATGAGCAGCCCCGCCGTCGCCGTCACCCCGGGCACCGACTTCGCGACCGTCGCGGCCGCGTTGAGCGTCTCCCGGCGCGGCATCGTGCCGGTGGTGACGACGGACGGCACCGTCACCGGTGTGGTCGCCGCCTCCGACCTGCTCGCCGCCTACGCCGACCACCAGGACGCCGACGCCGAACTGCTCGCCCGTGACCTGATGACCACCCCGGCGGTCACCGTCACCGGCGACACGGGCGCCGCCGAGGCGGCGGCCCTGCTGGCCGAGCACTCCCTGCACCACCTGCCCGTCGTGGACGTCGACGGCCGCCTGACCGGTCTGCTCTCCACCCACGGGCTGCTCGACGCGCTGCGCCGCGAGGACGAGGCGATCCGCTCCGGCGCCCTGGCCCTGGCCCTCACCCCCGGCAGCGGCATCGTCCCGAACTCGCTGCACATCCGCTGCGAACGCGGCCTGGTCTCGATCACCGGTCGCACCCGTACCCGCAGCGACGCCGCCGCCCTCTGCCTCCAGATCGCCCGCCTCGACGGCCTGGCAGGCCTCGCCGACCACCTCACCTGGGACGTCGACGACATCGAGCCGTCGTCCTCTCCCTGACCGGGCGCCATCCCGTCGGCTCGACGGACGACCCGGTCAGGTCGCGACCAGGAGTTCCCGGATGCGGGCGGCAGGCGCGGGGACGGCAGGGGCCCGGAAGACGGGCCGGATCGGCCCACCGGACAGGGACCGTCCGGCCCTGTCCGGCGCGGACAGGGCGGGCGGACAGTGAAGGCGGACCCACCGGAGGAGGAGTGAGGACGATGCAGCACCGCAGCGTCAACGACGTGATGACCCACGAGGTCGTCACCGCCCGGCCCGACACGCCGTTCAAGGAGGTCGCGGCGCTGTTCCACCGCAACGACATCACCGCCGTCCCGGTGATCGACGACCAGGGCCGGCCGCTCGGCATGGTGTCGGAGGCGGACCTGATCCGGAAGGCGGCCGTCCTGCCCGACCCCGAGGGCCGGTTTCCCGGACGCTGGCTGGACGCCACGGACCGGGCCCGCGCCGAGGCCGAGACGGCCGGCGGGCTGATGACCAGCCCCGCCGTCACCGCCCGCCCCGGCTGGTCGGTGCCCGAGGCCGCCCGGGCCATGGACAGGCACAAGGTCAAGCGCCTGCCCGTGGTCGACGAGGTCGGCCGCCTGGTCGGCATCGTCAGCCGCCGTGACCTGCTGGAGGTGTTCCTGCGCCACGACGCGGCGATCCGGGACGAGATCAACCACGACGTGCTCGGCCAGACCCTCTGGCTCGCCCCCGGCGACGTCCAGGTGGCGGTGCACGACGGCGTGGTCACGCTGGAGGGCAGGCTGCCGCGCCGCAGCCTGGTCCCGATCACCGAGCAGCTCTGCCGGGCGGTGGACGGCGTGGTCGCCGTCCACTCCACGCTCGACTGGGCCGACGACGACAGCGATCCGCATCTGGAACACCCCCGCGCGTACCGCGCCGCATCGTAGGAGGCCACCGTGACCAGCACACCGAGCACCGTCGCCGACGTCATGACCCGTGCGGTGGTGGCCGTCGGCCGGGACGCGGACTTCCGTGAGGTCGCCGAGACCCTGCAACGCTGGCAGGTCAGCGCGGTGCCCGTGCTGAGCGGCGACGGCCGGGTGATCGGGGTGGTGTCCGAGGCCGACCTGCTCATCGCCGGGGACCGCGACGGCGAGCGCGCCGAGGCGCTGACCGCTGGGCGGATGATGTCCGTCCCGGCGGTCACCGTGCACCCCCGCAGCCCCCTTGACGAAGCCGCCCGCGCGATGGCCCGAGGCCACCTCAAGCGGCTCCCGGTCGTGGACGAGGAGGACTACCTGGTCGGCATCGTCAGCCGGGGCGACCTGCTGAAGGTCTATCTGGAGGACGACCGCGAACTCGCCGACCGGGTCCGCTTCGAACTGGTCTCCACCCTCGGCCCGGCCGCCGCGGTGGACACCGACGTTCGTTCCGAGAACGGCCGGATCATCCTGTCCGGCGGTCTGCCCGACGTCGTCTCCGCGCCCGTCCTGGAACGCCTGGTGCGCTCCGTGCCCGGGGTGGTGGGCGTCGAACTCCGGCTCACCGCGCCGGCCTGAGTGGGGACCGCGGTGCTCGTCATCGCCGCCGTCGACGGCTCGCCGGAGAGCCTTGCCGCCGCCCGCTGGGCCGCCGACGAGGCTCGCCTGCGCGACGCCCGGCTGCGACTCGTGTACGCCTGGCCCCGCCTGCAGCACGCGGTGCCCGGGCTGCCCGGCGTCAGCGAGGCACGCGGCCGGGCGCTCGGCATGCTCGCCGACATCGCCGAGCGGGTGCGGACGAACCACCCCGGCCTGGAGTTCGACACGGCCCTGCTGGACGAGCACGCGCCGGCCGGGATCACGGCCGCAGCGGATTCGGCCGAGCTGCTGGTGCTCGGCTCATCCGCGCCACACGGCCTGCGCGGTTCGGTCGGGCTCGCCGCCGCGGCCCGCGCGGTCTGCCCCGTCGTCCTGGTCCGGGCGAACCCGGGGACGACCGGGCCACCCCGCGAGGTGGTCGTGGGCATCGACGCCCACGACCCTGCCGAGGCCGCGCTCGTCTTCGCCCGGCAGGCCGCGGCCGTCCGCGGCGTCCGCCTACGGGTCCTCCACACCTGGATGGCGGACCGGCAGCTCTTCACCACTGCGGAGCAGGCGGGTCGCGCCGAAACGGAGGAGCGCGCACTTGCCGAGCTGCTGGCCCGGGGGCGTGAGTCGGCCGCCGTCCCGGACGTCCGGCGCGCCCCTGCCGCCGACGCGCTGGCGGACGCCTCCCGCTCCGCCGGCCTCCTCGTGCTCGGCCGCACCGGGCAGCGCCTCGGCCCGGTCACCCGGACCGTCGTCCGCCGCGCCTGGTGCCCGGTCGCCGTCGTTCCGCGCGGCTGACCCGGTGCGCCCGGCGCCGAGACGGCGCAGAATCGGTGGTGCCACCGACCGTGCATCCCAGGGAGCAGCCCATGGACCCGCGCCTGCCCGTCCGGGTGTTCCTGTTGGACGACCACGAGGTGGTGCGGCGCGGTGTCCGTGACCTGCTGGAGGCCGAATCGGACATCGAGGTCGTCGGCGAGGCGGGCACCTGCGCGCAGGCCCTCGCCAGGGTGCCGGCGCTGCGCCCGGACGTCGCCGTGCTCGACGTCCGCCTGCCGGACGGCGACGGCGTCACCGTCTGCCGGGAGCTGCGCGACCGGATGCCGGAGCTGGTCTGCCTGATGTTGACCTCCTTCGACGACGACGACGCCCTGCTCGACGCGATCATGGCCGGAGCGGCCGGCTACGTCCTCAAACAGGTCAAGGGCGCGGACCTGGTCGGCGCGGTACGGACGGTGGCCTCCGGCCAGTCCATGCTCGACCCGGCGACCACCCGCAAGCTGATGGAGAGCCTGCGCCACCACGAGGAGAGTGCGACCGACGCCGCACTGGCCGGCCTCACACCACGCGAACGGGAGATCCTCGCCCTCGTCGGCGAGGGCAGGACCAACCGGCAGATCGGTCAGGAGCTCTACCTCGCCGAGAAGACGGTGAAGAACCACGTCTCGCGCCTGCTCGCCAAGCTCGGGGTGGAGCGCCGCCTCCAAGCCGCCGTCCTCGCCGCCCACGCCGAGGAGCCCGGGCAGCACCACCAGCGCCCGCGGTGAGTGCGGGCGCGGACCGCGTCAGGCAGGAGTGTGCCACCGCTGGTTGGCGTTGCCGGTGCAGTTCCACAGCTCCAGCTCGGTGCCGGCGGTGGCGCTCCCGCCGGTGGCGTCGAGGCAGCGGTGGGAGTTCGGGTTGACCAGGGTGCCATTGGTCAGGGCCCACTGCTGGCCGGGGGAGCCGTTGCAGGTGGAGAGCACGACCGCGGTGCCGTTGGCGGTGCCGGAGCCGAGTGCGGTCATGCACTTGAACAGGGCGTGGACGGTGCCGTCGTCGGCCAGCACCCAGTTCTGGTTGTTCGACCACTGGCCGCAGGGCCACAGCTCCAGCCGGGTGCCGTCGGTGCTGGAGCCGCCGGTGATGTCCACGCACTGGCCGCCGATGCCGGTGATGGACCCGGACGGGCTGTTGCCGATGGCGTCGCGGTGGGTGCTGCCTCCGGTCGCCGGGGTGACGGTCGCCTGCCCGGAACAGGTGCTGCTGACCGACGTGCTGGTGACGGTGGAGTGGACGGTCAACCCGTTCGTCGCGTCGACCCCGGTGGGCGCGGTGAACAGGGCCGCGGAGGAGGGCTCGTCGGCGCAGGTCGCCGCGTTGTTGTTCCAATCGAAGTACTCGACCCAGTCGACCATGCCGTTCGCCTGGATCAGCCCGGAACCGACCTGGAGTGTGCCGAGCACGAACGAGGTCCCGGCGGTGGTGTCGGTGATCTTCGCCCGGTACCAGCCGGGGTCCGCGGGTGTGATGTCGTAGCGGTAGCCGTGGCCCGCGGTGAAGCCGGCGTTGAGGCGGCAGGTGTAGCCACCGCTCCCGCTCTCGGTGAAGGTCTGGCAGTAGGTCCCGCTGTCGCCGGGCTGTGCGCCGGTCGAGCCCCACAGCGAGAACAGGAACATGCCGGGATCGGTGCGGTGCCGCTGCATGCCGATGTAGCCGGAGACCCCGTTGGTGAACCCGAACTGGTGCGACCAGAAGACGTTGCCCCGTCCGGGGTCGGACTGCACCGTGGTGCCGAAGGTGACCGAGCTCAGGGCCGAAGTCGCGGCGGGGAAGCCGTAGTGGCTGTACGAGCCGGGGGTCGAGCCCGCAGCCGCCGCCGGACCGGCGAGTCCCAGGGCGGCGATCAGCAGGGAGAGCGTCGCGCCGACTGCTCGCGCGACGAGTCCGGTGGGTCTGGTGCGGAAGCGCAAAGGGTCCTCCTCGGTGGAGTGATGGTGCGGGGGAATGCCACTGACGCGGAAGGTCGCGAACGGCTCGGAAGCTCTTCCGGAAAATCACACCGGGCGGTACGGGAATGGTGAATTCCACTCCACCCGTCGGGAAGTGTACGGACGACAGCACGTTTCTATTGGTATTCACGCTCGGCGAATCCAGGTCAGCCGCAAGGGGATTGTGCGATTTCATGCCCAATCCGGTCGTGCCGGAACCGTAGGGGCCGGGCGGGTGGTCGCGTGGTCGAAGCTTGTCGCAGGCGGTTCGGGGCGGGGCAGCTACGGACGGGGCCACGGTCCGGGCGCCTTCGCACCGCCCAGGACCGCCGCCGCGAACTCCGCGGTCAGCCGGTGCCATTCGCAGGCGCCACGCACCATCGTGTGACCACCCCGGGCCATGAGCACGGCCTCGACGACGGCGCCCGCGGCAGCGGCCCGGTGGGCGAACTCCCACGCCAGGGCGGCCGAGGTGACACGGTCCTCCCCGTCGTGCAGGACGAGGACCTGCCGGCCCGCCAGCTGGTCCACCGGATCGCCGGGCGGGCACCACGGGGCCAGCGCGACCACTCCGACCACCGAGGGGCGGCCGGCGGCGGCCAGGGCGGCCCTGGCCCCCATGGAGTGGCCGACCAGCAGCAGCGGAGCCTCCGGAACGAGTCCTTCGAGCTCGACCAGCGCAGCCCGTGCGTCCGTCACGGGATCGGCGCGGGGCCCGTTCCAGCCGCGGTGACGGTAGCGCACGGACGCGACGACGGCACGGGGGAGGGGGCGGCGCAGGGCCCGGGCGAACAGCAGCATGCGCAGGGCCGGCAGGTTCGCGCGACGAGGTGGCGCGAGGCCGTCCGAGCGGCCGCCCGGCAGCAGGAGCACCCCGGCGTCGGGCAGGTCGGGCCGGTAGTGGATCCGTAGGTGCTCCCAGGTGTGCGGCATGGGTCCTCCCGTTCGCCGCCGAGTGCGCGGGTGCACCGGGTGTTCGTCGCCGCACACCGTCCCGGATTGCCGGATCCAATCCGTTCGGCCACCGGCCTCCGAAAAGAGGACGGCCGATGATGCACCCCGCGCGCCCGGCGGGCCACCACGGCCCGCGGCGCGGTCCGTACTCGACAGGAAGCCGGTGAGCAGGATGCTACGAGAGTCAGCGGCGGAAGTGGTCGTGGTCGGCGCGGGCCTGGCCGGTCTGGCCTGTGCGTTGGATCTGACCGAGGCCGGACGGGATGTCCTGGTCGTGGAGGCCGCCGACGAGGTGGGCGGACGGATGCGCACCCACGTGGTCCGGGGCTTCCGGCTCGATCGCGGCTTCCAGGTGTTCAACACCGCCTACCCGCAGGTCAGGAGGCGACTGGAGCTGGGCGCCCTGGGGCTGCGCCCGTTCACCCCCGGGTTCCTGCTGGCCGGCGCCCGGGGCACGCGCCGCTTCGTCGATCCGACCAGGCGCCCGGGCCGGGCCGGTGACCTGCTGCCCGGCAGGCTGCTGCCGCTGCGCGACCTGGCCGCACTGGGGCTGCTGGGGGCGGGGGACGCGGCGCTGCCCGCCGCCCTGCTCAAACGCCTGCCGGAGACCGGCACCGGCCGCGCGCTGCGCCGGGCCGGGGTGTCGCGGCGCACCGTCGACGGGGTGCTCGGCCCGTTCCTGGCCGGGGTGTTCCTGGAGGAGGGGCTGGAGACCTCCAGCCGGCTGTTCCACCTGGTGTGGCGCAGCATGCTGCGCGGGAGCCTCTGCCTGCCGCAGGACGGCATCGGGGCCGTGCCACGGCAGTTGGCGGCCCGGCTGCCGGCGGACCGGCTGGTGTGCGGCACCCGGGTGGAACGGGTGACGGCGGGCGGGGCGGCGCTCGCGGACGGCTCGGTGCTGCGGACCCGCGCCGTCGTGGTGGCGACCGGGATGGCGCAGGCCACCCGGCTGTTGCCGGGCCTGGAGGTGCCGGCGGCGAGGGCGGTGACGACCTTCTACCACGCGGCGCCGGTCAGCCCGTTGCGCGAGCCGACGCTGGTCGTGGACGCGGACCGGCAGGTGCTGAACACGGTGGTGCTGTCGGAGGTCGTCCCCGGCTGTTCACCGGACGGGCGGGCGCTGGTGTCGACCTCGGTCCTGGGGACGGACGCGGACGAGCGGGCGGCCCGGGGCCGGGCCGGTGCGCTGTACGGGGCGGACACCTCGGGCTGGGAGCAGCTGGAGGAGTACCGGATCGCCGAGGCGCTGCCGGCCGGTCCGGCGCCGCTCCTGCTCAGCCGCAGCACCAGGTTCGCGCCGGGGCGCTACGTCTGCGGGGACCACCGGGCCACCGGCTCGGTGCAGGGGGCGCTCGCCTCGGGCGCCCGGGCCGCCCGGGAGGTGCTGGCCGATCTGGCCGGGCCGGGAATCCGGCCGGCATGAACGAGCAGCGTGCCTGGCGCGTCGCGGTCGATCCGGGCCTGGTCGTCCAGCGTACCTGCGGCCACCTGGACGGCCTCCGGGAGGCTCCCGCCAACCCGGTCCCGGGCTGCGAGGAATGCCTGCGGACCGGCCGGACCTGGGTGCACCTGCGGGCCTGCCTGAGCTGTGGGCACGTCGGCTGCTGCGACAGCTCGCCCGGACAGCACGCCCATCACCATGCCCGCACCACCGGCGGTCACCACCTCGCCCGGTCCCTCCAGCCCGGCGAGGACTGGGCCTGGTGCTACACCGACGAGGTCTTCCTGCGCCCCGCCTGACCCGGGCGACCGATGCGCCGGCCGGCCGCGCGGGGCCTCTGACCGGGGGCCACCCGGTGTCACGGCGGTGACCGGCCCCGGGCCCGTTCGGCAGAGCCCAGCGTCCAGCGGGCGGGAGGGCGTCCCCCATCGGCGTGGCACCGCGGTCTCGATATGCCTCATCCGGGTGGAAACCGTTCCCCCGGTGGATCGCTGCTGGTCAGATGGGGTGAAAGGGCCGCGCGGGTCGTTGCCGGCCGCCGCCGGGAGGCGTTGAGCGGGACGTGACTACCTCAACCACCGCCCCGATACTGCCCGGCGCCCTTCCGACGCCCACCGGTCCCACCCCGCACGACCAGGGCGCGGACACCGCGCCCTGCCCCATAACCGTCCACTCCCGCGCCACTCTCGGCAGCACCCTGGTCCTCCATCTCGCCGGAGAGATCGACCACTTCACCGCCGCCCCGCTGCGGGCACTGCTCGCCTCGGCGGCCGCCGACGGCCACACCGGCCTCGCGCTGGACACCTCGCGCGTCACCTTCGCCGACTCCGGCTTCCTCGCCGTCCTGCGGTGGTGGACCCGGGACGGACGCCGACTGCGGCTCACCACCCGCTCCCGGACCGTCCAACGGCTCCTGGACGCGGCGGCCGCCGCCTACGGGGCGTCCGGCGCCTTCACCCGGTACGTCGAGCCGCCGGGCGGCACCGGCCACGCCCCGGCCGGGCCCCGCGCCCACGCACCGCGGCGGCACCACCCGGCCCGGCCCGGTCGGCTGACGACGGCGGCAACGTCATGACGTTCACCCTCCTGACCTGCGCACCGATGCTCGCGGCACTTGTCCTGGGCTACTGGAAGCCCCGTGAAGCACGGCATCGCCGAGCCACCGGTCACCCTGACGACCGGGCGCCACGGCGCAGCCCGGGCCGGGGCGGCACACCCACCGCCCGCGGCCGCGGCGTGCCCGCGGGCGTGAGCCGGTGCTGGGCGCCGGTTCCCGCGAGGCGCAACGACGGAACCGGCCGCGCCGGTGGTTGCTGAGCGCTGATCAGCCTCGGAACCCCACGATCCGCCCCGGTCGGCCCTGCCGACCGGGGCGGCGTGCGTGCGCGCCTCGACCGGGCGGGGGCGTTCCGGCAAGGACCTGCACGTCTCAAGTCGGGCTCTGCGGAAGCGGGATGACCCTCCGGTTCGCGGGTCCCGGTGCGGAGTCGGCGGGACGCGGGTGTGGTCCCGAACGGCCCACCCCCGGATGTGGGTCCGCAGGGGATGATCGAGGCTCGGGGCATGGGATCGATCATCGTGCTCTTCGAGCTGGAATCCGACGGGGCCATCGGCGCGGAGGGTGTCGAACCCACCGTGTTCGCGGTGCACGCCGCCGGGGCCGATCCCGACGTTCCGGAGGACCCGCAGCCGTACACCCTGTGCGGGCTGGAGACCGGACCGCTGGAGCACGCGCACTACCGGCCGACCCGGCCCGGGGACCCGTGGTACCCGCCCGCGCTCGGCGACCTGCGGTGCCAGGAGTGCGAGCGGGCTCTGCGCACGCTGTGACCGTGGGTGCTGCGGTGGCGGCTCCGGGCTCTCAGACGGCCAGGCCCGCCAGCACCTCGGCGCCCGGGAGCTGGGCCAGGGCCCGTCCGGGGAGGATGAGTTTGCCCCGGCGTCGGCCGCTGCCGACCAGGACGGCCGGGGCGGCGGCCACCGCCTCGTCGATGAGCAGCGGCCAGGTGCCGGGCAGGCCGACGGGGGTGATGCCCCCGTACTCCATGCCGGTCAGGGCGACCGCCGTGTCCATCGGTGCGAACGAGGCCTTCCGCGCGCCCAGGTGGGTACGGACGGCCTTGTTCACGTCCACCCGGGTGGTGGCGAGGGCGAGGCAGGCGGCCAGGGTGACCTCCCCGCCGCGTTTGGCCGCGACCACCACGCAGTTCGCGGAGAGCTCCGGCGGTGCCTGGTAGAACTCGCAGAACACCGCGGTGTCCGCCTTCTCGGGGTCGGTGTCCACGTACAGCACGGACTCGGCCGCCTCCCGTGCGTCCCAGTTCTTCAAGGCATCGGCCACGGGGGCGGCGAGGTCGTCGCAGACCTCCAGTGCCGGGAGGACGGCCGTGAAGTTTCCGAAGGGCGGGTGCACCGGATCGCTCATGGGGGGACTGTAGCGCGGTTGTTTCCGGACGGCGGGGGTGGGCAGGCGCGGGGCATGGACGTGGACGAGGTGATGGGCCCGGCCCGTCCTGGGCGGCGGTTACCGGGCCCGGGCCGTCCGCGCGGGCCGGTGGGCCGCGCGGCATCATGGTCGGGACGGCAGCACGCCGCCCCGAGCGGACCGGGAGTACGCCATGCCACGGCCGGCCGAGCAGTCCAGTGCGGGGGAGCAGGAGCACGCCGGCCTGCGCGTCGTGGTGCGGCGGGAGGGCCCGGTGCGGGTGGTCTCCGTGGCCGGTGAACTGGACCACGACAGCGCCGACGGCCTGCGGGCGGCGCTCGCCCGTCCGCCCGCCGACGGTGAGGAGCGGGTCGTCGTCGATCTCGCGGACCTGCGGTTCTGCGACTCCACCGGGCTGAACGTCCTGCTGCGCGCCCGGCTGGACGCCGAGGCGGCCGGACTGGGGCTGGAACTGGCCGGACCACGGCCGGCGGTGGCCCGGTTGTTCGCGATCACCGAGGCCGGTAGCGCGCTGCGGATCCACCCCGATCTCCACGCCGCTCTGGAGACCACGGATCCGCCGCCGGGTACCGGCGGCGGCGTGGAGTGAGGAGCGCGGCATGAAGCGTGACCGGGAAGGACCGGCGCCACCGTTCTCCGACCGGACCAGTCGGCTCGTGCTGTACGGCACCGAGGGGGCGGTGCAGCGCTCCCGGGATTTCAGCCGCCGGGCGCTGGTGGGCTGGCAGTGGCTGCCCGCCCCGGACGCCGGGCGGCTGGCCGTGGCGGAGGACGTCCTGCTGATGGTCTCGGAGCTGGTCACCAACGCGTGTCTGCACGCGCCCGGCGGCCCCCGGGAACTGCGGCTGAGGTGGAACGGCGAGCGGCTGCGGGTGGAGGTCTCGGACGCGAGTCCGGTCCCGCCGCGGCTGCGCCCGCGCGCCGACCCGGGCCGCCCGGGCGGCCACGGCCTCCGGGTGGTGGACCGGTTGGCGCGGGACTGGGGCTGTCTGCCGGAGGGGGCGGGGAAGCTGGTGTGGCTGGAGGTCGCGGCCCCGACGGACCGGGGTGCCCCGATCGACCACAGCGCCCCCGGGGGCTGATCCGTACCCGGCGTGCGGGGTCAGGCGCGCCCGGGGTACGGCTCGGGCGGCGGTGCCGGATCGGGGCCGGGGATCGGGCCGGGATCCGGGAACGGGGGAATCGGCGGCGGCACCGGGCCAGGGCCCGGGCCCGGCCTCGGCGCGGGGCGGGGGTCGGGGTGGGGGAACGGCTCGGTGTCCGGGTCAGGGGGAGCCGGGACGGTCATCAGGGCGGGCATGGCGATGACTCCTCTCGTGGCGGAGGCGGTGACCCGAGCACGTGTACCCGGGGAAACCGCAATAAACCACCCGAAACATGAATCGGAAGTCGTGTGTCGGGTAGAGAACCCATGACGCGCCACGGCCCGCTGCCGACCGCGTCCGCACCCTCGCCGGGTGCCACCGGAGCCGTCGCCCGAGGTGACCGGACACCGACCCCTCCGGAGTACAGCCCGCCACGCGCAGCCGCGCGGTGCCGGGCCCCGCCTCCGATGTCCTGGGGAGGTCATCCGTGACCACCACACCGGAAACCGTTCGCGAAACCGTTCGCGCCGTGGACCGGTCGGCTACCCCGCCGTCCGGCCTCCCGTCCGATCTCCCGTCCGACCTGCCGCCGCGCCCGAGCGACGAGCAGTTGCGCTCGATGGGCAAGTTCGAGGCCCGTGAACTCAGCGACGCGCTGTTCGAGCGCCTGGCCGGACTCGCCCGCGAGACCCACGCCTACAGCTACGTGCGCGGCACCGTCATCGAGCTGAACATGCCGCTGGTGCGCTACATCGCCGCCCGCTTCCGGCACCGCGCCGAGGACATGGACGACATCCTCCAGGTCGGCACGATCGGCCTGATCAAGGCCGTCGACGGCTACGACCCGCAGCGCGGCGTCGAGTTCATCACCTACGCCGTCCCCACCATCATCGGCGAGATCAAGCGGTTCTTCCGGGACACCTCCTGGCCGGTCCGGGTCCCGCGCAGCATGCAGGAGCTGTACCTGACCGTCGCCCGGGGCTCCGACCGGCTGGAGCAGGAACTCGGCCGGCTCCCGCACCCCGACGAGCTCGCCGAGGACCTCCAGCTCACCGAGGCGCAGGTCTCCGAGGGCCTCGTCGCCGGACGCGTCTACCGCCCCGACTCGCTGGACGCGCTGCGCGACCAGGACACCGACGAGGGCGGCAGCGCCATGCTCGACCGCCTCGGCTGCTGCGACCCCGCGATCGACCTCGCGGACTTCC
This sequence comes from Kitasatospora sp. NPDC040550, assembly GCF_055594965.1. Classification (NCBI taxonomy): domain Bacteria; kingdom Bacillati; phylum Actinomycetota; class Actinomycetes; order Kitasatosporales; family Streptomycetaceae; genus Kitasatospora; species Kitasatospora sp. NPDC040550. The sequence goes on from NZ_JBVIWC010000006.1 coordinate 125,712, forward strand.
GCACCGCCGTGCGCCCGCTGCTCGCCGACCTCCCCGCCCGCGAGCAGACCGTGCTCAAGCTCCGCTTCTGGGACGGCTGGACCCAGTCCCAGATCGCCGACCGCATCGGCGTCTCCCAGATGCACGTCTCCCGACTGCTCAGCGCCACGCTGGCGCGGCTGCGCGAACAGCTGGAGGACCGCGACGCCTCCGGTTGGGTGGACGAAGCCGCGCTGCCCGGGTGAACTTCCGCTCCGGCCGGTGTTTCCGGTCCCCCGTGGTGGACAGCCGCGTGGTGGGGCCCTCGCCGAGGAAGGGAGCCGACGCCATGTCCCGCCGATCGCCCACCGCCGGCCGCGCTCCGGAGCCGAACGCCTTCACCGTACGGTCCCGGCCGTGGACGTCCGGGACCGTACTCGAACTGCACGGCGAACTCGACCTCGACTCGGTCGCGGAGCTGAGCACGGCCGTGGACGCGGCCCTGGCCGCTGCCCCCCACGCCGTCCCCCGCAGTGCCGCCCGCAGCGCCCCCCACGCCGTCCCCCGCACGGCGGCCACCACCGTCGTCGTCATCGACTGCGGGGAGCTGGAGTTCTGCGACTCCTCCGGGCTCAACGCGATGCTGCGGGCCCAGGCCCGGGCGGCGGCCCGGGGCCGCCGGATCGAGCTCGCCCGGCCCCGCCCGCTGGTGCGCCGCATGCTCGAACTGACCGGCGCCACCGACGCACTCCCGATCCGGGACACCGCGCCGCGGTGACCGCGCCGGCCGCCCGGGTCGACACCTGTCACGGCTGTCACCCTTCGACGTCCGGTGGCACAGTGGTTCCAGGGCGGCGGTCAGCCGCCCCCGGGGCAGGGACGCCCCGGCCGGGGCGTGACGGACCCGGGTGGTGGGACGGATGGACGAGCAGTCGGCACTCGGTGGCCGGTCGGCCCAGCAGGCCCTGCACCAGCTGCTCGCCGGGCTGACGGCCGTACGCGACGGGGACCTGCGCACCCGACTGCGGCCCGATCGGCCCGGGGTGCTCGGGGAGCTCGCGACGGTCTTCAACCAGATGGCCGACCAACTGGCCGGGGTGACCTCCGAGGTGGCCAGGGTGGCCCGGGAGGTCGGCAGCGAGGGCCGGCTCGGCGGCCAGGCGCGGGTGGAGGGCGTCGCCGGAACGTGGCGTGACCTCACCGAGAACGTCAACGCGATGGCGTCCGACCTCACCGGGCAGGTCCGTTCGATGTCCGAGGTGGCGACGGCCGTCGCCCGCGGTGACCTGTCGAGAAAGGTCACGGTGGAGGCGAAGGGCGAGGTCGCGGCCCTGGCCGGTGCGATCAACACCATGGTGGACACGCTGTCCGTGTTCGCCGACGAGGTGACCAGGGTGGCCCGGGAGGTCGGCACCGAGGGCATCCTGGGCGGGCAGGCCCGGGTGCCCAACGTCGCCGGGACGTGGAAGGACCTCACCGACAGCGTCAACTTCATGGCGCACAACCTGACCAGCCAGGTGCGCAACATCGCCCAGGTGACCACGGCGGTCGCCGAGGGTGACCTGACCCGCAAGATCGACGTGGACGCCCGCGGGGAGATCCTGGAGCTCAAGACGACCGTCAACACCATGGTCGACCAGCTCGGCTCCTTCGCCGCCGAGGTGACGAGGGTGGCCCGGGAGGTCGGCAGCGAGGGGCGGCTCGGCGGCCAGGCGCGGGTGGAGGGCGTGTCCGGCACCTGGAAGCGGCTCACCGAGAACGTCAACGAGCTGGCGGGCAACCTGACCCGGCAGGTCCGCGCGATCGCCGAGGTCACCGGCGCCGTCGCCGACGGTGACCTGACCCGCTCGATCACCGTGGACGCCTCCGGCGAGGTCGCCGACCTCAAGGACAACATCAACTTCATGGTCGAGTCCCTGCGCGAGACCACCCGGGCCAACCTGGAACAGGACTGGCTCAAGACCAACCTGGCCCGCTTCTCCGCCGCCATCCAGGGCCGGCGCGGCATCCGGTCCGTCGCCGAGATGATCACCGACGAGCTGACCCCGCTGGTCGGTGCCCAGTACGGCGCCTTCTTCCTCGCCGAGGAGGACCACGGGCGGGGCACCGAGCTGGTCCTGATCAGCGCCTACGGCCGCCCGGCCGGGGAGACCCGGCGTCTGCGGCTGGGGGAGTCCCTGGTCGGCCAGGCCGCCCGCAGCCGGCGGACCATCGCCGTCGACGACCTGCCGCCCGGCTACGCCACCATCGGCTCCGGGGCGGGCGCCACGGACGCCCGCTCGCTGGTCGTCCTGCCGATCGCGGTGGAGGAACGGCTCCTCGGCGTCCTGGAGTTCGCCTCGGTCCACCCGTTCACCCCGGTCCACCGGGCCTTCCTGGAGCAGTTCACCGAGTCCTGCGGCGTCAACATCGGCACCCTGCTCGCCAACGCGCGCACCGACGAGCTGCTCGGTGAGTCCCAGCGTCTGACCGCCGAACTCCGTTCCCGGTCCGAGCAGTTGCAGAAAGGGCAGGAGGAGCTGCGGCGCTCCAACGCCGAACTGGGCGAACAGGCCGCCCTGCTCGCCCAGCGCAACCGCGACATCGAGGCCAAGAACCTGGAGATCGAGCAGGCCCGCCAGGAACTGGAGGAACGCGCACGGCAGTTGAGCCTGAGCTCGACGTACAAGTCCGAGTTCCTGGCCAACATGAGCCACGAACTGCGCACCCCGCTCAACAGCCTGCTCGTCCTCGCCCAGCTGCTCGCCCAGAACGCCACCGGCAACCTCACCGCCAAGCAGGTGGAGTACGCGGGCGTCATCCACTCCGCCGGCACCGACCTGCTCCAGCTCATCAACGACATCCTGGACCTCTCCAAGGTCGAGGCCGGCAAGATGGAACTGGCCCCCGAACCCTTCGCCGTGCGCGAGCTGCTGGAGTACGCCGAGTTCACCTTCGAGCCCGTCGCCGACCAGAAGGGCCTCGCCTTCGAGGTCGCCGTCGAGCAGGGCGTGCCCGAGGAACTCGTCACCGACCAGGCCAGGTTGCGCCAGGTGCTGCGCAACCTGCTCTCCAACGCGGTCAAGTTCACCGACGCCGGCCGGGTCGAGCTGCGGATCCGGCGGGTCGAAGGCCCGGACCTGCCGCCCGAACTGGGCGCCACGGCCTCGGCAGTGGCCTTCCACGTCCAGGACACCGGGATCGGCATCGACCCCGCCCACCTCGACACCATCTTCGAGGCCTTCCAGCAGGCCGACGGCACCACCAGCCGGCGGTACGGCGGCACCGGCCTCGGCCTGTCGATCAGCCGCGAACTCGCCCGGCTGCTCGGCGGCACCCTCACCGTCACCTCCACCGCCGGAGAGGGCAGCCTGTTCACCCTCTACCTCCCGCTCACCGGACCGGACCGGCCGGTCGGCGGAGCGGACACCGAACCCCGGACCGCGGCCGGCGCACCCGGCCCGGCGACCGCGACCCCGGCCGGACCGGCGGCGCCGACCCCGGACGACCCGCTCGCCGGGCGGACCGTTCTGATCGTCGACGACGACCTGCGCAACGTCTTCGCCCTCTCCGCCGCCCTCGAACAGCACGGCCTGAGCGTCCTGCACGCCCCCGACGGCCGCGCCGGACTCGACCTGCTGCGCACCCACCCCGAGACCGACGTGATCCTGATGGACGTGATGATGCCCGGCCTCGACGGCTACGCCGCGATCGCCGAGATCCGCGCCGACGAGCGCTTCGCCCGCCTGCCCGTCATCGCCGTCACCGCCAAGGCCATGCCCGGTGACCGGGGCAAGAGCCTGGCGGCCGGAGCCGACGACCACGTCACCAAACCCGTCGACACCGTTCACCTGCTCGCCCGGATCCGGCACGCGCTGGACGCGGCATGACGGCCGGGAACCGCCCCGGGGACGACCAGGCGGCCCTGGCCCTCGCCGCGACGGTGCGGCGCCTCCAGCAGGCCGCCGTGCGGGCGCGCGCCGAGGAACGCACCCGCGCCGTCGTCGACCTCGCCACCGGGATGCTGGCCGAGCGGCTCGACCTGCTGCCCGCCGAGGCGGCCGCCCACCTCGCCCGGCTCGCCCGGGAGGCCGGCGTGCCGGCCGCCGCCCTGGCCGCCGACATCGCCGGGGTCCGCGACCCGCCGGCCGGCGCGCTGCCGGCCTCCGTGCCGCCCGTGACCCCGGCACTCGCCGATCCGCCCGAGCTGCACCGTGCGGCCGCCGCCGTCCTGGAGCAGACCGCGGGGGCGCTCGGCGTCCGGGCCGTCGCCCTGTGGCAGCGGCTCCCGGCCGGAGCGCTCGCCCTCGCCGCGCACGCCGGGCTGTCCGTGGGCGAGGCCGCCGCGTGGAGCCGGGTGCCGCCCGGGGTGGCCACCCCGGCCCAGCGCGTGGTCGGCGGCGGACCGGAACTGTGGCCCGGTGATCCGGGGGCGTCGGGCCCGTCGGTGGGCACCGGACCGGTGCGGGCCGTCCTCCCGCTGCTCTCCGGCGGCCGTCGCCAGGGCGCGCTGGAACTCCTCTGGCCCGGACCCGGCCCCGCCCCCGTGCTCGGAGGACCACAGCGGCGCCAGCTCTACGCCCTCGCCGACCTGTGTGCCACCCTCCTCGCCGACGCGCGGACCCCCGTCCCGCAGGACGACGACACCGCGCTCCTGGAGGGCCTGCCCGCCCCGGCCCTGCTGCTGGCGCCGGTGCTGCGCCGCGGCCGGGCCGTCGACTTCACGCTCCTGCGGGCCAACGCCCGCTTCCACGATCCACTGGGCCGCCCCCGGGAGGAACTGGAGGGAGCCTCGCTCCTGGAGGCCTATCCGCTGGCCTGTGCCACCGGCCTCCTGGACCGGCTGCTCACGGCGCACGAGAGCGGCGAGCCGGTGTCCGGCGAACACGTGCGGCTGGCCTTCCGGAAGGACGACCTCGGCTTCCCCGCCACCGTCCTGCTCACCGCGGCCCCGTACGGCGACCGGCTGCTCGTCGGCTGGCAGCCGGAACCCGAGCCGGCCGACGAGGCGGAGGAGAAGGCCCTGATGCGCCAGGCCCAACGGCTCGCCCAGGTGGCGGGGTTCGAGGAGCACCCCGCCGAGGGACGGATCCGCTGGAGCGAGGGGCTGCGCGGGATCTACGGGCTGCCGTCCGACGCCGAGCCCGTCCCGCTGGCCCGGCTCCTGCGGCACACCCACCCCGACGACCGACCCGCCGTCCGGCGCCTGCTGGACACCGTCGACCACCGGCACCGGACCGCCTCCGCGGTCTTCCGGCTGCTCCGGCCGGACGGCACCTCCCGGTACACCCGGGTGATCGCCGAGCCCGTCCTCGACGACGACGGCCGGCTCACCGCCGTCCGCGGCGCCTACCACGACGTGTCCGTCCAGCACCGCACGGAGATCGCCCTCGGTGCCACCCGGGAACGCCTCGCCGAGAGCGAGCAGCAGACCGCCGAGAGCGAGAAGCTGGCCCTGCGGCTCCAGCAGGCGATCCTGCCCGCGGCGCCGCCCCCGTTTGACGTCACCGGACTGCACGCCGCCGTCCGCTACCGCCCCGCCGCCAAGCGCGACCGGGTCGGCGGCGACTGGTACGACGTCCTCCCGCTGCCCGACGGGTGCGTGCTGCTCGCCGTCGGCGACGTGGCCGGCCACGGCGTCGGCGCGGCCACCGGCATGGTCGCGCTGCGTCACGCGCTGCGCGGCCTCGCCACCACCGGCGCGGGCCCCGCCGAGCTGCTGGCGTCGGTGAACACCGTCGCCCTGCGCGAGCCCGGCCAGGTGACCGCCACGGCCCTGTGCGCCCTGCTCGACCCCGTCGGCGGCGGGCTGCGCTGGGCCCGGGCCGGCCACCTGCCGCCGATCCTGGTCGGGCCGGACGGTGCCGAGGTGCTGCCGCTGCCGCACGGAGTCCTGCTCGGCGCGCTGGAGGACGCCCGCTACGAGGAGCACACCGCCCACCTGCCCCGGGGTGACGTGCTGCTCCTGTACACCGACGGCCTGGTCGAACGCCGGGACCGCCCGGTCGAGGAGTCCGTCGACGAGCTGATCCGTGCCGCCGGGCCCCCGGGCCCGCACCTGGAGCGCTACCTGGACCGCCTGCTGGAGCTCAGCCCGGCCGACACTGACGACGACACCTGCCTGATCGCCGTCCGGGTGGAGTAGTGCCGACGGAGCACCGGGCGCCCCGTCGGTGGCATCCTGACGGGATGCGCCCACGGGCGCCGAGAGCCACGGGTGCCGAGGACGACGCGTGCCGAGAACCACGGGTGCCGAGAACAGGGAGGATGCCGTGCTCCTGAACCGACCGTCGCCGCCCGCCGCCCCGGGTGGTTGAGGTGCCCCGTCGCGGCCGGGCCGCACCGCCCGTCCGTACCTGGTGGCAGCTGCTGCGGCTGGTGGTCCGGAGCGTGTGGGAACAGGGCCGCACGGTCGAACTGCTCCAGCGCTCGATGGCCTTCGCCGCGCTGTTCTTCGTGACCCTCGTCCCGCTGCTGATCGTCATCGCCGCCGCCTTCCCGGCGCGCGGCACCGGCATCGCCGAGTGGATCACCGACGGCCTGGGCCTGTCCGGGCAGGGCGCCGCCGCCGTCCACCAGCTCTTCGTCTCCCGCGGCCAGGTGCTCAGCACCACCACGGGCTTCGGCCTCGCCGCGCTGGCCGTCTTCGGGGTCTCGCTGATGGCCGCGATCCAGGGGGTCTACGAACGCATCTGGGAGCTCGACCGCGGGCCGTGGCACACCGTCTGGCGCCAGACCCTCGGACTGGCAGCACTGACCGGCTACATCGTGCTCGCCGCCCTGAGCGGCACGCCGTGGCGCCACTCGGCCGTCCAGCCCACCGTCCGGATCGCCGTGACGACCGTCGGCGGCATCCTGCTGTTCTGGTGGCTCCAGCGCCTGCTGCTCGGCGGCCGCGTCCCGGCCCGGGACCTGCTGCCGGGAGCCGTCGCCACCATGGTGGCGCTGGCCGGGCTCCGGCTCTTCTCCCGGCTGGTCTTCGCACCCCTGCTGGTGTCCAACGCCGTCTCCTACGGGACGGTGGGCACCGTGCTGATCGTCCAGTCCTGGCTGATCGGCGTCGGCTACACCGTGTACGCCGGCGCGCTGGCCGGACGCGTCCTGGTCCAGGCCCGTCACACACCGTAGCGCCGAGCGGGACCGCCGCCGCCCCGCTCCGGCCAGGCAACCGCGGTGCCCGAGCCCCCGCCGCCCCGGCCGCACCGGGACCGCCGCGCTGTCCGCTGACCGAGCCGGTACCGGTGTCGCCGCCGCAGACCAATCCGGGCCGCCGCCCGCTCCGAACCACGAGTGCAGACCACCGACAGGGCCGCAGGCGCGCGCCCTGGGCAGAGAGGGGCCCTCGTGACGACGGTCGACACCACCTCCGGACGCTTCCGGGCGATGCGCGGCGGGCCGCCCGGCCGGCGGGTGGCGGTGGTGGGGGCCGGTGTCGCCGGGCTCACGGCCGCCTACGAGCTGTCGCGGTCCGGGGTGGAGGTGGAGCTGTTCGAGGCCGACGGGCGGCTCGGCGGGCACGCCCACACCCAGCGGGCCACCGGGCCGGACGGTCGCGAACTCGCCCTGGACACCGGGTTCCTGGTGCACAACGAGCGGACGTACCCGCATCTGGTGCGGATGTTCGCCGAACTCGGCGTCCGCACCCAGGACAGCGAGATGAGCATGTCCGTGCGCTGCGACGGGTGCGGGCTGGAGTACGCCGGTGCGCGCGGGCCGGCCGGGCTGTTCGCCCGGCCCGACGTCCTGGTGCGCGGCCGGTACCTGCGGATGCTCGCCGAGGTGCCGCGCTTCCACCGGCTCGCCCGCCACCTGCTCGCCGACCCGGCGGCGGGAGACCCCAGCCTGCGGGAGTTCCTCGCCGCCGAGGGCTTCTCCCGGTACTTCGTCGACCACTTCATGACCCCGGTGGTCTCCGCCGTGTGGTCGTGCGCCCCCGACCTGGCGGGCGACTACCCGGCCCGCCACCTGTTCACCTTCCTCGACAACCACGGCATGCTCTCCGTGACCGGATCGCCGACCTGGCGCACCGTCGTCGGAGGCTCCCGCAGCTACGTCGAGAAGATCGCCGAGCGGCTCACCGCCGTCCACCGCTCCGCCCCCGTCCGGCTGGTGCGCCGGCACCCGGACGGCGTCACCGTGGTCGCCGAGGACGGACACCGCACCGAGGCCGACGCCGTCGTGGTCGCCACCCACGCCGACCAGGCCCTGCAGCTGCTCGCCGACCCGACCGACGCCGAACTGGAAGTCCTCGGCGCCTTCGGCTACTCGCGCAACCCCACCGTGCTGCACCGCGACCCCTCTGTGCTGCCCCGGGCCCGCTCGGCGCGCGGGTCGTGGAACTACCGGATGCCGCACTGCACCGCCCCCTCCGATCGGGTGCGGGTCAGCTACCACCTCAACCGGCTGCTGCGCCTGGACACCGCCGAGGACTACCTGGTCACCCTCAACGAGGACCGGCAGCACCCGATCCCCGAGGAGCTGGTGGTCTCCCGCACCGTCTACGAGCACCCGGTGTACACCGCCCGGACCGTCGCCGCCCAGCGCCGGCTGCCCGAACTCACCACCGGCCGCACCGCGTTCGCCGGTGCCTACCACGGCTGGGGCTTCCACGAGGACGGCTGCCGCTCCGGCGTCGAGGCGGCCCGCGCCCTGCTGGGGGTGGGCGCGCCGTGAACCCCCTCCCCGGCCCCTGGGGCGCCGTGCTGTACGAGACCCGGACCACCCACGTCCGCGTCGCGCCCCGACGGGTCTTCCGGCACCGCGGCTACCTCTGGCTGGTCGACCCGGACCACCTGCCGCCGATCCCGTGGCCACTGCGCCCGCTGGCCGCCTTCCGGGCGGGCGACCACGCGATCGACCGCACGGCACGGGACACGACGATCCGTCAGGACCTGGAGCACTTCCTCGCCGACCACGGCGTACGGCTCGGTGAGGGCCGCGTCCTGATGCTGACCCAGGCCCGCTCCCTCGGGCACGTGTTCAACCCGCTGACCGTCTACTGGTGCCACGACCCGCAGGGCCGGGTGCGCTGCGCCGTCGCCGAGGTGCACAACACCTACGGCGGCCGGCACCGCTACCTGCTCCACCCGGACACGGCCGGCCGGGCCGGGACGCCCAAGGAGTTCCACGTCTCCCCGTTCTTCCCGGTCGACGGCCACTACCGGATGTCCCTGCCCCCGCCGGGCGAGCGCCTCGACCTCACCGTCCGGCTCGACCGGCCGGACGGCCACGCGTTCACCGCCACCGTGCACGGCACCGCCCGCCCGGCCGGCCCCCGCACCCTGTTGCGGGCGGTGCTCCGGCACCCGCTCGCGACCTGGGCCGTCAGCCTGCACATCCGCTACCAGGGCATCCGGCTGTGGCTGCGCGGCCTGCCCGTCCACCCGGACCCGGCCACGGAAGAGGTACCCACCACATGACCAGCACCACCCCGACCAGCACCACCCGGCCGAGCGCCACCGCGCCGACCGCCCCCGCCCGGCCGACCCCCGTCGTCGACCCCGCCCGCTGGCCGGACGTCGCCCGGGTACCGCACGCCCCGCTGCGCGCCGCGGTCGCCGCACGCGTGCTGCGCCGGGCCGCCGCCCGACGCGGCATCCGGATCGAACTGCCGGGCGCGGAGGCCGGGTCGGCGCCCGGCTCCGCCACCCCGGTGCTGCGCCTGCACCACCCGAAGGCCTTCCTGCACCGCCTCGGCACCGGCGGCCTGATCGGCTTCGGCGAGTCCTACCAGGCCGGCGACTGGGACAGCCCCGACCCCGTCGCGCTGCTCACCGCGCTGGCCGCCGCCCCCGAGGCCCTGGTGCCCAGGGGCACCGGGTGGCTGCGGCGGTTCTACGTCCGGCGCCCGCCCCGCGCGGAGCTGTCCACTCCCGGCAACGCCCGGCGCAACATCCAGCGCCACTACGACCTCTCCAACGAGCTGTTCGCGCTCTTCCTCGACCCGACCATGACCTACTCCGCCGCGGTCTTCCCCGAGGGCCCGGGCGCACGGCCGACCGCGACCAGGGAGGGCCTGCCCGCCGCGCAGCACCGCAAGATCGACCGGCTGCTCGACCTCGCCGCCGTCGGCCCCGGCACCCGGCTGCTGGAGATCGGCACCGGCTGGGGCGAACTCGCCGTCCGCGCCGCCGCGCGCGGCGCCCGGGTGGTCAGCCTCACCCTCTCCGAGGAGCAGCTCGCGCTCGCCCGCCGCCGGATCGCCGACGCCGGACAGGCCGACCGGGCCGAGGTCCGGCTCTGCGACTACCGCTCCGCCCGGGGACGGTACGACGCGGTGGTCAGCGTCGAGATGATCGAGGCCGTCGGCCGCCCGTTCTGGCCGGAGTACTTCGCCACCCTCGACCGGGTCCTCGCCCCCGGCGGCCGGATCGCCCTCCAGGCCATCACCATGCCCCACGACCGGATGCTCGCCAGCAGCCGCACCTACACCTGGATCCTCAAGTACGTGTTCCCCGGCGGCCAGATCCCCTCGCTGCGGGCGATCACCGACACCGCCGCCCGCACCGGCCTACGGGTGGACCGCGCCGACGCCTACGGCCCGCACTACGCCGAGACCCTGCGGCTGTGGCGCGAGCGCTTCGCCGAACGGTGGCCGGAGGCCGCCGCCCTGGGCTTCGACGAGGTGTTCCGCCGCACCTGGGAGCTCTACCTCGGCTACTCCGAAGCCGGCTTCCGCACCGGCTACCTGAACGTGCACCAGCTGCTGCTGACCCGCGCCGGCAGAACGGCCCCGGGCCCGTACGGGGCGAGGCCGTGAACGCCGCGGCCTTCGGCCTCAACCTGGCCGTCACCGCCGGGGTCGCCCTCGCCGTCATGCTCGCCGCCTTCGCCGTCGGCGTGCGCTCCGGACGGTACCGGGGGGTGGACGTCGCCTGGGGCCTGGCCTTCGCCGCGATCGCGCTGACCGGCCTGGCGCTGTCCGCCGGGCACGGCGACGCCGGGCGCCGACTGCTGGTCACCGTCCTCGTCACGGTGTGGGGCGTACGGCTCTCCGTCCACCTCTGGTGGCGTGCCCGGGGAGCCCCCGAGGACCCGCGCTACGCCCGGATGCTCGCCCGCGCACCCGCCGGACCGGCCCGCACCCGGTACGCGCTGCGCATCGTCTTCCTGCTCCAGGCGGCCATCGTCTGGTTCGTCTCGCTGCCCGTCCAGGTCACCCAGTACCTGCCCGGCCCGCCCGGCGCGCTCGCCTGGGCGGGCACCGCGGTGTGGGCGGTCGGACTCGCCTTCGAGGCCGTCGGGGACCGGCAGTTGGCGCGGTTCAAGGCCGACCCCGGCAACCGGGGACGGATCATGGACCGCGGCCTGTGGCGCTACACCCGCCACCCCAACTACTTCGGCGACGCCTGCGTCTGGTGGGGCCTCTTCCTGCTCGGCGCCGACACCCCGACCGGCTGGGCGTTCGTGCTCAGCCCGCTGCTGATGACCTACCTGTTGGCCTTCGGCAGCGGAAAGCCCATGCTGGAGCGGCACTTGGGGTCCGACCGCCCCGGCTGGGCCGACTACGCCGCCCGTACCAGCGGCTTCCTCCCGCTGCCGCCGCGCCGCCGTCCGTAGGCTCTGCCGCCCGTCGTTCTCCTCCGCCCCGAAACCCCGGTGCGCCCCGACGCCTGTCGCCGCTACCGTCCCCGGGTGACCCGTCGAACCCCGCCGCGCCCGCTGAACGTCGAAGAGCTGTTCCCCGAAGTCGTGCCCCTCCGCCGTGAGACCGTGCGGCTGCACCCGCGCGCGGGCCGGCCGACCCCGGGGGACAGTTCGGTCGGCGGGCCGCTGCTCTGGCCGGCGGCGGAACCGTGGCCGGAGTGCCCGCGCCACCCGGGTTCGCCGATGGTCGCGGTCGTCCAGCTCCACCGGGCCGACCTGCCGGACCCGGTGCCCTTCCCGGCGGGGCGGGACCTGCTCCAGCTGCTCTGGTGCCCGCGGCCGCACCAGGGCCAGTGGGTCGTCCCGCTGGTGCGCTGGCGGAGCGCCGGGGAAGTGGGGGAGGTGCGGCCGGCCCCGCCGGCGCCGGCCGAGGCCTGGCACGGGTGCGTGCCGAGGCCGTGCGTCGTGCACCCGGAGCTGGTCACCGAGTACCCGAGCTGGGACCTGTCGGAGGAGCTCTGGGACGCCCTGGATGCCCGCTTCGAGCGGGTGGAGCGGGAGACGGGCTGGGACTACCAGGACCACCTGTCCACCGCGCCGGGCACCAAGCTGGGCGGCTACCCGGGCTGGAGCCAGGAGGCGGAGTGGCCGGACTGCCCGGGCTGCGGGACGGCGATGGACCACCTGCTCACGGTGGAGAGCACCGAGGAGCACGCCCCCGGGCAGGCCTGGACCCCGGTCGAGGACCGCGACCACGACTGGGAGGGCGCGGGCCTCAGACTCGGCGACCTGGGCGGGGTGTACCTGTTCGAGTGCCGTACCTGCCCGGGCCGCCCGTTCACCCACCGCTACGACAGCTGAACCCGTCCGGCGGAGTCCGCAGGCCCGTCCGGCATGGTCGGCAGGCCCGTCCGGCGGGCCGTCAGCCCCGGGCCACCCGGAGGGCCCAGACCACCAGCGGCACCTGGAGCGGCACCCGGGCGACGGCCGCCGCCCGCAGCGGGGCCGGTCGGGTGCGCCAGTCGCGGGCCATCCGCACGTTCGCCGGGAGCACCGCCGTGAACAGTGCGGCCGCGGCCAGGGCTCCGGTGCGCCGGGTGCGGGGGTGGGCCACGGCCGCGCCGACGGCCAGCTCGGCCAGGCCGCTGAGGTGGGTCCAGGCCCGCGGGCGGCCCGGCAGGGCGCGCGGGACGATCGCGTCGAAGGGGCGCGGCACGGCGAAGTGCGCCACCCCGGCGGCCAGCAGGAGGCCGCTCAGCAGACGGGCGGATCGGTCGGCGGACATGCTGCTCCCGGGGAGTGCGGGTCGGTGGCGCCGCGGTCGGCCGACCGGGGTTACCGGATGGTAACCGCTGGGGGCCGGGCGCGGCAGGCCCGGAGGCGGCCCGATGCCGGTCCGAGGCGGTCCGAGGCCGGTCCGGAGCCGGTCCGGCGCCGGACCTGCCGGGGAACGGCGGGACCGGCGCCGGGAACACGGGGTGAGTGGGGTGAGCGGGGCGGGGAGGGTGCGCGGGGTCAGCCGAAGGACAGCAGCATCACCGGGGCCGCACTCGGATGCGCCGAGCCGCCCGCCGGTTCGACCGTCACGCCGACGCCGCTGGCCCCGTCCAGCGGCCCGGACAGCAGCAGTGCCCCGTCGCCGCCCGGCAGCAGTCCGGCCGGACGCATCGTCCCGGAGTCGTTGAACCACAGCTGGTAGGTGCTGCCCGCACCCGGCGCCGGCATCCCGGAGGCCAGGAACGCGGCCCGGTCGCGGCTGGGTGACCAGACCACGGTGCCCACGCCCGCCCCGCCCGCCGCCGCCCCGGTGGCGGTGCGGGCGTCGGGTGCGGCGAGCAGGCCCGCGATGTGGTCCTGTGCCTGCTGGAGCGCGGTGGCGCGGGCCCGGGCCCGGTCGGCCTCCCGGTGCTGCTGGACGGCGACGCCACCGGCGCCGACCGCCAGGGCCAGACAGGCAGCGAGCGCCAGCCTCGGCAGGCCGCGGCGCAGCCGGCCGGGCCGGCGGCCGTCCCCGGCCAGGGGAGCGGCGCGCGGGGCCTCCTGGCGCAGGGTGGGCAGGGCGGCCATCACCCTCGCCCGGAGGGCCTCCGGCGGGACCACGGAGTCCGCGGCGCCGAGCCTGGCCAGGGTCGCGGCGAACTCCGCCACCTCCTGGGCGCAGGCCGGGCAGTCGGCCAGGTGGCGTTCGAACTCGGCGCTCTCGGCCGGGTCCAGGGCGTGGGTGGCGTACGCGCCGGTCAGCGTGTGCAGATCGGTGACGGTCATGCGCCCACCCCCAGGCAGTCGCGCAGGCGGATCAGTCCGTCGCGCATCCGGGTCTTGATGGTGCCCAGTGGTGCGCCGAGGACCTCGGCGACCTGGGGGTAGGTGTAGCCGCGGTAGTACGCGAGTGTCAACGCCTCCCGCTGCAGTTCGGTCAGCGTCCTCATGCAGCGCCGTACCTGTTCGCGTTCCAGTCGGCCCTCGACCTGCTCGGCGACCTCGTCGAACACCGGGGCGTGGGCGGCGGCGGCCGCCCGCTGGTCGCGGTCGGCGGCGGCCTGCGCGGCCCGGACCCGGTCCACCGCGCGCCGGTGGGCGATGGTCAGCACCCAGGGCATGACCTCGCCGCGCTCGGCCCGGTAGCGGGCGGCGGTGCGCCACACCTCCAGCAGCACCTCCTGAGCCACCTCCTCGGACTGCGCCGGGTCCCGCAGCACCCGGCGCACCAGGCCCAGCACCGGGCCGGCCACCGCGTCGTACAGGCGCGAGAAGGCGTCCTGGTCGCCCCGGGCGACCCGGGCGACGAGTTCCCGCAGGTTCGGGCCGGGCAGGGCCGGCCCGGACAAGTGCACGACGGCGCTCATCCGGCCGCTCCTGCGGTACGGCGGGCGGGCGGCGGGCCGCACGGGCGGAGGGCGGGCATCTCGGGCCTCCCCGGGACGTGGCCGGAGCGGAGCCCGGCCGGGTGGACAGTACGGCTGACACCCGCTCTTCGGTGCGGGCGGGGCGTCGGATTGGTCCGGGATCATCCCGGCCGGGCGGGCCTGATCCGTCACGGTACGGCCCAATCCGTCACGGCACGGCCCAATCCGTCGGGGCGCGGGCGACGAATCCCTGAGCGGAAGGCGGTCCGCCCAGCACCGGGCCGGCCCGCGGAACCCCTTCGGTACGAGCGGAGGCTGCCACCATGGCTCCCACCCGCCTCGCAAGGCCCCCCGACGGTCGCCGTGACGACCTGGTGGCGCGGATCGTGCGGGCCGTCTCCGAGGGCGACGGCGCCGCCGTGGACGTGCTCCTGGTGGTCCTGGAGGCCGTCGCGGACGAACCGACGCTGCGCCGGCTGTCCACGGAGCTGCGCCTCCTGGCGCTGCCGCCGACCGCTCGGCCGGGCCCTCGGCCGGGCCCTACCTCCGGTTCGCGGCCTGCTTGACGGTCCTGATCGACGGCGCCGTCTCGACGTGGCTGACCGCCGGGAGCGCGGCCACCCTGGTGGTCAGGTAGCGGTACAGCGCGCGCTGGTCCGCGCAGACCACGGTGGCGTACAGGTTGGTCGGCCCGGTCGTGGCGCAGGCGAAGGCGACCTCCGGGTGCCCGGCCAGCGCCCGGCCGGCCTCCGCCAGGTACGGGGGAGCGACCGAGATCCACAGCAGGGTCCGGGTACCGACACCGAGAAGGTGCGGGTCGCAGTCGATGTCCAGGTAGAGCACCCCGCGTTCGCGCAGCTCCGTCATCCGGCGCCGGACGGTCGTCGGCGACCAGCCGGTGGCGGCGGCCAGTTCCTCGAACCCGGCCCGGCCGTCCGTTTCGAGGGCGGCGAGCAGCCGGCGGTCGCCGTCGTCCAGCCGCACTGGCCCGGACCGGTCGGCCGGCGTGGGCGGAGCGGGCGGGCGCAGGGCCGCGACGGCGGTCCCGTCCAGCGGGCCGAGCTTGGCGATCACGCTGTCCGGGCCGCCGTAGAAGGAGTGCAGCACCGAGTGCGCGCTCACCCCCTCGACCCGGGGGGTGCGGGGGAGTCGGGCCAGCAGCAGGGCCTCGCTGTCGGCCTCCGTCTCGGCGCGGACGGTGCAGGTGATCTCGGTGCCGCCGGAGGTGAGGCTGACCCAGGAGGTGTCGGGACGGCGGGCCAGCGCCTCGGCGACCGCGACCGCCGCGGAGGGCGCGCAGCGCACCCGTAGCAGCCACAGTTCGGCGCCCAGCGCGAGCGGGTCGACCCCGCCGAGCACCCGCACCGCGCCGGTCGAGCGCAGCCTGGCGTACCGGCGGGCGACTGTGCGGTCCGACACCCCGAGGGCGGCGGCGACGGTGCTGAACGGGGCCCGGCCGTCGATCTGCAGGGCGTGGACGAGGCGGCGGTCCAGCTCGTCGTAGTCGGATTCCACCGTGCCGAGGGTAGCCGGTGTCGGATTCCGTCACCATCACGCCGGTCACTGGGTCAACGGCGCCTGGTGGAGTGAGCGTTGAGCCCGTCAACGGAACCCGGCCGGCGACGGACGACGAGCCGGACGGAACCACCCGACGGACCCGAGGAGAAGCACCATGGACACCGACGTACTCGTCGTCGGAGCCGGCCCGACCGGCCTGACGGCGGCCAACGAACTGCTGCTGGCGGGCGCGTCGACCGTAGTCGCCGACCGCCTGCCCGCCCGCAGCACCCTGTCCAGGGCGGGCGGCGTGCAGACCCGCACCCTGGAACTGCTCGACCAGCGCGGCCTGCTGGAACCGCTGCTGGCCGGCGGGGACCACCCCGTCGGCGGGAGCCACTTCGCGGGCATCCCGCTGCCGGACGCCCCGGCCGACGCCCCCGGGCCGGGCGCCTTCCGCCCGCGCCGGCCCTGGCGCTCCGTCCCCCAGGTCGTGCTGGAGGCCTTCCTGGAGGAGCACCTCGCCGGGCAGGGCCTCACCGTCCGGCGCGACCACGAGCTGGTCGACCTCGCCCAGGACGAGGAGGCCGTCACCGCGACCTTCGCCGGGGGCCGGGTGGTCCGGGCCCGCCACCTGGTCGCCGCCGACGGCGGCCACAGCACCGTACGCTCCCTGCTCAAGGCCGAATTCCCTGGCCGGGAAGGCACCTTGACCACGATCGCCGCGGACGTACGGCTGAGCGGCGCCGACGACCTGCCCACCCACCACCGCAGCCCGGACGGCCACTGGACGGGGATCTTCCCGCTCGGCACCGACGGCCGGGGCCGGCCGCTGCGCCGACTCGCCATGGGCGGGCCGGGCCGGTCGCTGCCGAGGGACGTGCCGATCACCGAGGAGGAGATCCGCGAGGGGCTGCGGGCTGTGTTCGGCGAGCGGGTGCGGCTGCTCGAACTGTGCCACGCCCGCCGCATCACCAACGCGGCCCGGCAGGTCGCCCGGTACCGGCACGGGCGGGTGTTCCTGGCCGGCGACGCGGCCCACGTCCACCTCCCGCTCGGCGCCCAGGGCATGAACGGGGGGATGCAGGACGCCTTCAACCTCGGCTGGAAGCTCGGCGCCGCCGTCCGGGGCTGGGCGCCGGAGGGCCTGCTCGACAGCTACCACGCCGAACGCCACCTGGCCGGGACCACCGTGCTGCGCAACGTCCAGGCGCAGGGCCTGCTGATGGACTGGGCGGGCAGCCGCGACCCGGACGTGCTGGCCACCCGGGACCTCTTCACCGAGCTGATCGCCCTGCCGGAGGTCCACCGCCGGCTGAGCGAGGTGATGTCCGGGACGGCGACCCGCTACCCGATGCCGGACGCCGGCCCCCACCCGCTGCTCGGCGGGCCGGTGCCGGACGCGGACCTCGGCCCGGCGCGGCTGCACCAACTCCTGCGCTCCGGACGGGGCGTGCTGATCGACCCGCGGGGCGTCCTCGCGGAGGCCGTCGCCCCCTGGTCCGACCGGGTGGACCGGTTCGGCGGGGGAGCCCCCGTGGAGCCGATGCTGATCCGCCCGGACGGCCACGTCTGCTGGGTGGGCACCCCGGAGACCCTCCGGCCCTCCCTCGCCCGTTGGTTCGGCACCCCGCACCGGGTCGCCTGACGTACCGTCAGTCTGGTGGCGCCCCCGTACCGTTCCTGGTGCGGGGGCGCCACGGCTCACCCGGTCGGCGACGGGTAGCCCCGGGCGCGGACCAGGTCGTGCGCGAGCGCGGTGAAGGCCCCGGTGGCGGCGCTCCGGTAGGCCTCGGTGCGGTGCAGCAGGGCGACGGTGCGGGTGGGGAGGGGCGGTTCGAGCGGGATGCGGGCGAGCCGCGGGTGGTCGTGGGTGACGGCGTCCGGGAGCACGGTGGCGAGCGGGGTGCGCTGGACGACCTCGGTGAGGGCCTGGACGGAGTTGGCCTCGACGGCGATCCGCGGGCTGACGCCGTGCCGGGCGAGGTAGTCGTCGATGTGGCCGCGGGTGGCGAAGTCGCCGCTGAGCAGGGCCAGTCGGCGGTCGGCGAGTTCCCGTACCGGGAGCGGGCCGTCGAGGCCGGTGCCGGTGCCGGTGCCGGTGCGGGTGCCGGTGACCAGGGTGAGGTGCTCGGTGAACAGCGCGGTGGCGGTGACGCCGGGCAGGTGGGGCCCGCGGAAGGCGATGCCGAGGTCGAACTCGTCGGTGAGCAGCCCGGTTTCGATGCGGTCCTGGCTGGTCTCCCGGACGGTGAGGGTGATCCCGGGGTGCCGGGTGTGCAGCTCGGCGGCGAGCGGGCCGACGAGGTAGGCGGTGAAGGTCGGCGTGACGGCCAGCCGCAGCCGTCCGCGCGAGAGGTCCTGGACGTCGTGGACGGCGCGTTCGGCGGCGGCGAGGTCCCGCAGCGCGCCGCGGGCGTGGTGGGCGTACGCCCGGCCGGCGTCGGTGAGGCGCACGGTGCGGCCGGTGCGGTCCAGCAGCTGGGCGCCCAGGGTCCGTTCGAGCTGCTTGACCTGCTGGGACAGCGTCGGCTGGGAGATGTGCAGCTCCTCGGCGGCGCGGGTGAAGTTGCCGTGGTCGGCCACGGCGAGCAGATAGCGCAGGTGGCGCAGTTCCAGGGCCATGAATCGAACTATAGACCCCATCGATGGAAAGCATCGGCAACAGCTCTTGGACGCTATAGCCCCAGGTCGTGCACTGTGGACCTCGCCAGGCCGCACCGGCCCGGCGCCACGAGAGGGAGTGACCCCATGCGTGACTTCACCGAGGGCCTCGCGCACTTCCAGCGGGACGTGTTCCCCGCCAAGGAGGAGCTCTTCGCCCGGCTCGCCGCCGACCACAGCCCGCACACGCTGTTCATCGGCTGCTCCGACGCCCGCGTCGTGCCGGAGCTGATCACCGGCTCGGACCCGGGGGAGCTGTTCGTGATCCGCACCGCGGGCAACCTGGTGCCCGCCTACACCCCCGGAGCCGACGGCGTCACCGCGAGCATCGAGTACGCCGTCGCCGCCCTGGGCGTCCGGGACGTCGTGGTCTGCGGGCACTCCGGATGCGGCGCGATGACCGCCCTCGCCCACGGCCACGACCTCAGCGGAGCCCCGGCCGTCGCCGACTGGCTGCGGCTCGCCGACGCCTCGGTGGCGCGCACCGCCACCACCGGAGACGTTCCGGCCCTGGTCCGGCAGAACGTGCTCGCCCAACTGGCGAACCTGGCCACCCACCCGTCCGTCGCCCGCGCCCTGGCCGCTCGGGCGCTCACCCTGCGCGGCTGGGTCTTCGACATCGCCACCGGCGGCGTCGAGGACCTCACCGCCACCACCGGCCGGGCCGCCGCACTCGCGGCCTGACCGACCCCAGCCCCCCGGAGCGGCCTCGCCGCGCCACCGGGAACCCCACCGACCACGAGAAGGAACCTCCCATGGTGCACGCCCAGTTCGACCCCACCGCCCGCCAGCTGCTCGCCGTCTCCGCCGTCGAGGCCAAGATCCGCAAGGACCTCACCTGGCAGCAGATCGCCGACGTCTCCGGCCTGTCGGTGGCCTTCACCACCGCCGCCGTCCTCGGCCAGCACGCCCTGCCGAAGGAGGCCGCCGAGGCCGTCGCCGAACTGCTGGGCCTGGACACCGACGCGGCCCTGCTGCTGCAGACCATCCCCACCCGCGGCTCGATCCCCGGCGGCATCCCCACCGACCCGACCATCTACCGCTTCTACGAGATGCTCCAGGTCTACGGCACCACCCTCAAGGCCCTCGTCCACGAGCAGTTCGGCGACGGCATCATCTCCGCGATCAACTTCAAGCTCGACGTGCGCAAGGTCGCCGACCCCGAGGGCGGCGAGCGCGCCGTGATCACCCTGGACGGCAAGTACCTGCCGACCAAGCCGTTCTGATCCGCCCCCTTCTTCCCGTGCGGCGGGGCGGCGCCACCACCCGCCCCGCCGTCCCGACCCCACTCAGGAGGACTCCGTGGACTTCGTCCAGCGCACCATCGACCTCGCCCGCCGCAACGTCGAGGAGGGCGGCCGCCCGTTCGCGACCGTCATCGTCAAGGACGGCCGGATCCTGGCGGAGAGCGCCAACCAGGTCGCCCAGACCGGCGACCCCACCGCCCACGCGGAGATCCTCGCCATCCGCGAGGCCTGCACCGGGCGCGGCACCGAGCACCTGACCGGCGCCACCATCTACGTCCTGGCCCACCCCTGCCCGATGTGCCTGGGCTCGCTGTACTACTGCTCGCCGGACGAAGTGGTCTTCCTCACCACCCGCGAGGCCTACGAGCCGCACTACGTCGACGACCGCAAGTACTTCGAACTCGACACGTTCTACGGTGAGTTCGCCAAGCCCTGGGACCAGCGCCGACTGCCGATGCGGCACGCGCCGAGCGAGGACGCGGTCGAGGTGTACCGCCTCTGGCAGCGGCGCAACGGCGGCGAGCGCCGGGTCGCGGGCGCCCCGACCGCCCCGACCGCGCCCACCGCGCCGACTGCGGGCTGAGGCCGGGACGGCCGGGGCGCTCGGGGTGATCGAGAAGGCGGCCTGGGTCCGGTCCGGTGGCCACGACGTTCCGCCGCCGTGCGGGCTCAGGGCGCGGTGAGCCCGGGCAGGGGGCCGAACTCGGTGCGCGCCCACCCGGCGCAGGTTCCGCGCGGCGGGGGCGGCGACCTCGAAGGGGACGTCCGCCAGGAGGACGGCCGTTCCGGCGTCCAGCGCCAGGCCGGCCTGCCAGAGGCTCAGCCCCGTCACCGTGCGGACCGCCTTGAGCCGCACCGCGCCCCGGGGCGAGGGGCCGGCGAGCCGGACGGTGAACTGCGGGTCCTCCACAACTCCCCCTTCGCCACGCGGTCTTCACGGCCTCGGCAGGCCGGTCAACTCCCCGCCCGGCCACCGCGCCAGCGGATTTCCGTCCGCGTCGATCCGGGAGTCCAGCCCCCCTCCACGCCGTCGTCGTGGGCGGGCCTGGCAGGCTGGGGTCGGACGGGGCGCCGGCCGGGTGTCCGTCCGGCGAGGGGGTGTTGGTGGTGGGTGGTTCGGTGGGCCGGCGGGTGCCTCCGCTGGATCCGGAGGTGCGGCTGGCGGTGGAGGCCGCCGGGGCGCGGGCGTGGGAGGTGCTCACCCCGGAGGGCCTGGTGGCCTGGCAGGAGCGGGACGCGCGCGCCCGGCCCCGGCCGACGCCCGACCGGCTGAGCGACGGCGGCCGGTTCGAGGTGACGGAGCTGCGCGTGCCACGGGCCGACGGCGACGGCGCGCTCACCTTGGTCAGCGCGCGGCCCGCCGGCGTCCGCGAGCCGCTGCCGCTGCTCTACTACCTGCACGGCGGCGGGATGGTGACGGGCAACGCGTGGTCCGTCCTGCCCCGGGTGCTGCGCTCCTGGGCGCTGCCCCTGCGGCTGGCCGTGGTCTCCGTCGAGTACCCGCTGGCGCCGCGCACCCGCTTCCCCGGTGCCGTCGAGGACTGCTACGCCGGACTCGGCTGGGTGGCCGAGCACGCCGACGAACTGGCCGTGGACGCCGGGCGCCTGGTCATCGGCGGCAAGAGCGCCGGCGGCGGGCTCGCCGCCGCCCTCGCCCACCTGCTCCGCGACCGCGGCGGACCGGCGCCGATCGGCCAACTGCTGCTCAGCCCGATGCTCGACGACCGCGGCGACACCTTCTCCAGCCACCAGATGGTCGGTCACGACACCTGGGACCGCTCCTCCAACGCCACCGCCTGGGAGGCCGTGCTCGGCGACCGCCACGGCGCCGCCGACCTCTCCCCGTACGCGGCCCCGGCCCGCGCCACCGACCTCACCGGGCTGCCCGCCGCCTACCTGGACGTGGGCTCCGCCGAGACCTTCCGGGACGAGGCCGTCGCCTACGCCGACGCGATCTGGCGGGCGGGCGGCGAGGCCGAACTCCACGTCTGGCCCGGCGCTTGCCACGGCTTCGACACCCTCGCCCCGCACTCCGCCCTCGCCCGGGACGCCCAGGAGGCCCGCACCCGCTGGCTCCGGCGCGTGCTCCGGCGATGACGCGGTGACGCGGCGGTGCCGCGGCGACGGTGCGGCGGTGCCGTGGTGACGGTGCGACGGTGCCGTGGCGGCCCCCGGGGCCGAAATCGGTTCGACCGGGGCGGCCGACCGGCGGGATGCTACCGGGATGGAGTTCCTCTGCTACCACCGCGACCGGCCCGGATCCCTGCCGCTGCGCGACGAACTGCTCGAAGCGCACTGGTCCTACATGGACGGGTTCGCGCGGGAGATGATCGCCCGGGGGCCGACGCTCACCGACGACGGGGCCCTGCCCACCGGCAGTGTGCACGTCCTCGACCTGCCCGGTCCCGCCGCCGCCCGGGCGTTCGCCTTCGAGGAGCCGGGCTACCAGGCCGGGGTCTACCGGGACGTACTGCTGCGGCGGTGGCGCAACCTGCTGGGGCGCACCATGTGGGACTTCCCCGGCGGCCGGACCGAGGGCACCCGCTACCTCGTGCTCGGCCTCGGCGGCGGGCAGCCCGTCGACCTCGCGGTGCCGGCCGACCGGGAGGAGCTCATCGCCTACGGGCCGCTGCTCTCCGACGACGGGACGGCCTGGCTGGGCACGGCGGTCCTGGTCAGGGCGCCGGATCCGGACGCGGCACGGGCGGTGCTGGCCGCGGACGGCTACGCCGACGTCGAGGTGCACCGCTGGCAGTTCGGCGGCCGCCCGTCCTGACGGCCCGGCCCCCGGCGAGACCCTAGTGTCCTGAGTCAGGACACTAGTCCCCGGTGTCCGTGCGTTCCTCCGGCCGGCCGGGCTCGGCCCAGCGGGTGTGGTAGCTGCCCGGCCGGTCGGTGCGGCGGTAGGTGTGGGCGCCGAAGAAGTCGCGCTGGCCCTGGATCAGCGCGGCGGGCAGCCGCTCGCTGCGCAGGGTGTCGTAGGAGGCCAGCGCGGCGGAGAACGCCGGCACCGGGATGCCGTGCTGGGCGGCCCCGGCGACGACCGTGCGCCAGGCGGCCTGGGCGTCGGCGACCTCGGTGGCGAACTGCGGTTCCGCGAGCAGGCTGACCAGGTAGGGGTTGGCGGCGTGGGCGGCGCGGATCCGGTCGAGGAAGGCGGCCCGGATGATGCAGCCGCCGCGCCAGATCTTCGCCACGGCGCCGAGGTCGATGTCCCAGCCGTACTCGGCCGCCGCGTCGCGGATCATCGTCCAGCCCTGGTCGTAGGCGATGACCTTGGACGCGTAGAGGGCCTGTTCGACGTCCCGGGTGAAGCGCTCGGCCTCGTGCGGGTGCAGCGGGTGCACGGTGCCGCCGGGCAGCGGCCGGTAGGCCTCGCGCAGCGCCGTCCGGGAGGAGGCGACCCGGGCGAAGGTGGCCTGGGCGATGGCGGTGACGGGGGAGCCGAGGTCGAGGGCGGTCTGCACGGTCCAGCGCCCGGTGCCCTTCTGCTCGGCGGCGTCCTGGACGATGTCGACGAAGGGCTTGCCGGTGTCGGCGTCGGTGTGGCCGAGGACCTCGGCGGTGATCTCGATCAGGTAGGAGTCGAGCCGTCCCTGGTTCCAGCGCTCGAAGATGCCGGCGATCTCGGCGGGGGAGTACCCGCCGACGTCCCGGAGCAGGTGGTAGGCCTCGGCGATGAGCTGCATGTCGGCGTACTCGATGCCGTTGTGGACCATCTTCACGAAGTGGCCGGCCCCGTCGGTGCCGATGTGGGTGCAGCACGGCTCGCCGTCCACGTGGGCGCTGATCCGCTCCAGCATGGGGCCGAGCACGGTGTACGACTCGGCGGAGCCGCCGGGCATGACCGAGGGGCCGAGCAGGGCGCCCTCCTCCCCGCCGGAGACGCCACTGCCGACGAAGTGGATGCCGTGCTCGCGCAGCGCCCTCTCCCGGCGGCGGGTGTCCGCGAAGTGCGCGTTGCCGCCGTCGACGATCATGTCGCCGGGCTCCAGCAGCGGCGCGAACTCCTCGATGACCTCGTCGGTGGGCCCGCCGGCCTTCACCATGATCAGCAGCCGGCGCGGACGTTCCAGCGCGGCCACGAAGTCCTGCGGCGACTCGGCGGGGACGAAGGTGCCCTCGTGGCCGAACTCCTCGACCAGGGCCCTGGTCCGGGCCGGGGTGCGGTTGTGCACCGCGACCGTGTAGCCGTTGCGGGCGAAGTTCCGCGCCAGATTGCGGCCCATGACCGCCAGGCCCGTCACGCCGATCTGTGCCGAACCGATCGCGGATGCGTCCATGAGCTGTGCTTCCTTCCTCGGGGCCGGCCGACGGAGGGGTGCGCGCCGACCGCGTGCCGCGCACGCGAAGGACCGCCCTGGGCGGTCGGAGTCCAGGATCACCGCCGGACCGTGCCGCCCGCCCGGGGGGTTGGGCCGTTCAGGTGCCCGGCGGCGCCCGCCGACCCCGCCGGACCGACCCTACCCCCGCGTGAAGTCCCATGGCAGGGCAAGGCGTTGGTGGGCAGCGGGTAAAATCCCGGGCCGCCCGGCGCAGCGGACCGGTGCTGTTCACGTTCCGGCCGCCACCGGTACACCGGGGCCTCCCACCCTGGGGGCCGCACCGCCGCAGTCACCTCCCCTCCCCCTTCCACAGGAGACCTCCGTGACCCGTCGTTACGTCCGACTGGCCGCCACCCTCGGCGCCGCCGGTGTGCTGGCCGGATCCACTGTCGCCCAGGCCGCCGCCGCCGAGGAGGGCCGCGGCGCCCACCGCGCCCAGCACGTCCTGCTGGTGTCGGTGGACGGCCTGCACCAGTCGGACCTCGCCCGCTTCGTGGCGGCGCACCCGCAGTCGGCGCTGGCCCGGCTGGTCCGCGGCGGCGTCGAGTACACCAACGCCGCCACCACCGACCCGTCCGACTCCTTCCCCGGCCTGGTCGCCCAGCTGACCGGCGGCGGCCCCGGCACCACCGGCGTCTACTACGACGACACCTACAACGCCGCGCTGCTCCCGGCCGGCACCACCGACTGCGCGCACGCCAAGCCGGGCGCCGAGGTCGACCTCACCGAGGATCTGGACCGGAACAAGGACGCGCTCGACGCCGGCCAGGGCCTGTCGGGCCTGCCCGGCTCCATCCTGCGGATGACCGGCAACCCGCAGACCCTGATCGACCCGGCCAAGCTGCCGGTCGACCCGCGGACCTGCCGGCCCGTCCAGCCGCACTCCTACCTCCAGGTCAACACCGTCTTCGAGGTGGCCCGACAGGCCGGACTGCGGACCGCGTGGTCGGACAAGCACGCCGCCTACGACATCCTCAACGGCCCCTCCGGCGAAGGCATCCAGGACCTCTTCACCCCAGAGGTCAACAGCAACGCCACCGGCTACAAGGGCGACTGGACCAAGGACAACCAGGCCACCGAGCAGTACGACTCGTACAAGGTGCAGGCCGTCCTCAACGAGATCGACGGCTACGACCACGGCCGTGCGCAGCGGGTCGGCACCCCGGCCGTCTTCGGCCTGAACTTCCAGTCCGTCTCCACCGCGCAGAAGCTGGCCGGCTCCGACGGCCTCCAGGGCGGCTACGTCGCCAAGGGCGTGCCCGGCCCGCTGGTGGAGAAGAACCTGGCGTACGTCGACCAGCAGATCGGCACGCTGACCGCCGAACTGCGCAAGCAGCACCTCGACCGCTCCACCACCGTCATCCTCTCCGCCAAGCACGGCCAGTCCCCGACCGACCCGGCCGCGCTCAACCGGATCGACGACGGCCCGCTGCTCGACGGCCTCGACGCCGCCTGGAAGGCCGCCCACCCGGGCGCGGGCGCCCTGGTCGCCCACGCGGTCGACGACGACGGCGTGCTGCTCTGGCTCAACGACCGCTCCGCGGCCGCCACCTCCTTCGCCAAGGCCTACCTGCTGGCGCAGCACGGCAACGGCGTCGACATCAACGGCAAGGCCCGCCCGTTCACCGGCAGCGGCGTCCAGAAGGTCTACGCCGGCGCGGACGCCGCCGACCACTTCGGCGTCGCCCCGGGCGACCCGCGGGTGCCGGACGTCTTCGGCGTCGCGCAGTACGGCGTCGTCTACACCGGCGGCAGCAAGATCGCCGAGCACGGCGGCGACCACGCCGACGACCTGAACGTCCCGCTCGTCGTCTCCGGCGCGGCCACCCCGGGCGGCATCCGCCGGGAGGAGAAGGTCGAGACCAAGCAGATCGCCCCGACCATCCTCGACCTGCTCGGCCTCCAGCCGCACGCCCTCCAGGCCGTGCGCGCCGAGCACACCCGGGTGCTGCCCGTCCGCTGACCCCCGGTGAACCGAGGGCGGCCCGCTCCGCGGAACCGCGGATAATCACCTGATCCCTGGTGTTCCGTCAGGTATCGTCGCGCGTCGTCGGACCAGGCCTTTCGGTCCGACGACCCGCGACGAGGAACCCAGGGGGAACGAATGACGGTCAACCAGCCAGGACAGGTCCTGATCACCGGAGCCGCCGGCCGGATGGGCAGCTGCCTGCGGGAGCTGCTGCCCGGGTACGGCCACCGGCTGCGCAGCTTCGACCGGCTGCCCGTGCCCGGCGAGCCCGGGGCCGTCACCGCCGACCTGCTGGACGTCGAGGCGCTGTCAGCGGCGATGGACGGCGTCGACGCGGTGGTCCACCTGGCCGGGATCCCGGGGGAGGCGCCGTTCGCCGACATCCTGGCCGCCAACATCGAGGGCACCTACCGGCTGTACGACGCGGCCCGGGCGGCCGGCGTCCGCCGGATCGTGTACGCCAGCAGCAACCACGCGACGGGCTTCACCGAGCGGCCCGCCGACGGCGGTACCGTGCCGGTGGACGCGCCGCAGCGGCCCGACACGTACTACGGGGTCTCCAAGTGCTTCGGCGAGAGCCTCGCCTCGCTGTACGCCGACCGGCACGGCATCGAGACCGTCTCGCTACGCATTGGCTCCTTCACCGACCGGCCCCGCAGCATCCGGATGCTCGCCACCTGGCTCAGCCCCGGCGACTGGGCCCGCCTCGCGCACGCCGCCCTCACCGGCCCCGTCACCGGCCACACCGTGGCCTACGGGATCTCCGCCAACACCCGCGCCTGGTGGGACCTCTCGACGGCCCGGGCACTCGGCTACGAGCCGCAGGACGACGCCGAGCCCTTCGCCGCCGAACTGATCGCCGAACTCGGTGAGTTGTCCCCCGACGACCCGGAGCACCGCTACCTCGGCGGCCGCTTCACCCAGACCGGGCGCTGACCGCCGCCCCGGACATGGAAGACTCGGCCGGATGATCGTGATGCAGCCCG
Organism: Kitasatospora sp. NPDC040550; assembly: GCF_055594965.1. Classification (NCBI taxonomy): domain Bacteria; kingdom Bacillati; phylum Actinomycetota; class Actinomycetes; order Kitasatosporales; family Streptomycetaceae; genus Kitasatospora; species Kitasatospora sp. NPDC040550. Next base: position 152,769 of record NZ_JBVIWC010000006.1, read on the forward strand.
TCCTGGAGGCCGGCCCCCTGAACGGCTTCGACCTCTGGCCCGTCGCCGACACCGGGTCGGCCGAGTTCCTCGCCCTCGACGGCGGGCTGTCGCCCGCCGAGGTGGGGACGGCCGTGCTGCTGGTCGCCCGCTGCAACGACCTCGATCCCGACCTCGATCCCGCGGGCGAGCGCCCGCCCCGGCCGGCCGACCCGCTGGGCTCCTTCCTGCACGGACTGCTGACCTTCGAGGACGTGTACGCGGCGGGCGGGCTGCGGGTCACCGACCGCACCGCCGGCATCGTGTTCCAGCCCGGCTGCTGCGACGGCCTGGAGGACTGGCGGGACTGGCACGGGCTGGCGGAGCACGGCGGGCTGGTCGGCTACGGGCACGAGCCGGTCTCCCCGGTCGCGGAGCGGTTCGGCAGCACCGTCCGGCTCACGGTCAACGCCGACCGGCCCGACAGTCCGGTGATCGTGCTGCCCGTCGCGGACCTGGGTGGGCTGCTCGCCGGGGTCGAACGGGACCTGGCCGACTTCCTCGGGCTGGCCGCCGACTGGGCCCGTCGGTACCTGCCGCCCGGTCATCGGGCCCCCGTCACCGCCGCCCTCGCCCGGGCCCTCGACCTGCCCGCGCCGGCCGTGTCGGGCTCGCCGACCGTGCCGGGCTCGCCGCCGGAGGAGTAGGCCGGCGGCTCGCGCCGCTCCGGCTACCTGAGCAGGAAGTCGTAGACCGCCTGCCGTCCGGCCGGGTTGGCCGCCCGGTTCTGCACCGAGTGCGCCGCCCCGGGGACGATCACGATCTCCGGGTCGTGCGCCAACTCGGCCTGTTCGTAGAGCAGTTCGTACGGGGTGGCGAGGTCCCGGTCGCCGCCGAGCAGCAGCACCGGGACATTCGGCAGCTTGCGGTGCGCCGGGGGCACCGGCGGCACCGGCTCGCGCGGCCAGTCGAGGCAGACCAGCAGGCTGCCGAGGCCGGTCGCGGTCGCCGGGTCGTACGGCCAGGTCTGTTCGGCGGTCAGCCGCTGCCGGGTGCGTTCCAGCGCGGCCGCCCGGCCCGCTACCGGGGTGTCGGTGCTGCCCCAGGGGAAGCGCCCGTCGGCGCACAGGGTGGCGGAGTGCAGGCCCTGGCTGAGGTCCTCGGCCGGGGCGGCGTCGACCTCGCGGTGGACGAGGGCGAAGAAGTCCTGCAGCTTCGCGGGCTGCCCGGCGGCGGCCTCGTGCAGGATCTCCGGGACGGCGCCGAAGTCCGGGTCGATGAACTCGTAGCCGGTGAGCGCGCTGAGGATCTGCGCGCCGTTGCCGTACCGCCGTACGGTGGCGGCGAGGTCGGCGGCCGGGTCGGTGGTGCAGCCGGTGGCCCGGCAGGCGGCGCGCAGGACCCGGGCGGTGGCGGGCAGCGCGGCCAGGTCGAGCGGGTCGAAGCCGCTCGGCGGCGCCACCGAGTCGAGCACCAGGTGGGCCACCCGGGAGGGGTGGGCGAGGGCGTAGCGCTCGGCGACGATGGTGCCGTAGGAGACGCCGTCCAGGGTCAGCCGCCGGTCGCCGAGGGCTTGGCGCAGCAGGTCGATGTCGGCGACGGTGTCCGCCGTGCTGTAGTGGCGGGCGCTCGCGCCGAGGGCGGTGGCGCAGTCGGCGATCGACTGCTTGCGGGGCACGGCGAGGTCGGAGGAGCCCATGTCCTCCTGGAGGCCCGGGCACTGGAGGGCGCCCCGGCCGGTGCCGCGCTGGTCGAACACCACCAGGCGGTAGTCCTTGAGGACGGGCTCCAGCTTGCCCGCCATCCGTCGGATCGACGAGACGCTGGACTGCCCGGGGCCGCCGGAGAGGAAGAGCAGATCGCCCTTGGGTGGCCTGCTGTTGTCGGTGAAGGCGACCTGGAGGTCGAGGGTGCCGGGGGTGGCACCGCTGTGGTCGAGCGGGACGGTGAGGGTTCCGCAGGTGAATTCGGGCGCGTCCGGGCAGGGTGCCTGCCCGGTGATGCCGCCGCCGTGGCGTGGTGGTTCGGCCGGGGCGGCGACGGCGGGGCCGGCCAGGGTGGTGCCGGCCACCATCGCGACGGCACCGAGCAGGGCGGCGACGCGGACGCGCCTGCTCGTCGGAGCCGTGGGGTTCGGCACGGTCGTCATGGGTGTCGCGGGTGTCATGGGTGTCCGGGTTCCTTCCGCTCGCACCGCGCCCGCGTGGACGCGGTCAGGGAACCAGCCTGCGCACCGGGACACTTCGTTGGCGAGCGTTCGGACGCGATTCGTCCCGGCAACGGACCGTCAGGGCCTGGACGGCCCCGCGCGCGAGGGCGCCACTCGATGATCCGACACCCCCTCAGCCGGGCAGGTCGGTGGTGAGCCATCCGTCGCGGACCTCCCAGGCGCCGCCGGCCGCGGTGGCGCCGCGCAGGCCGTGCAGGGTGTCGGGGCCCGCGAGGGCGATGGTGCGCGGCTCGGCGAGGGCGGCGGAGCCGAAGGTCCGTTCGGCGGTCCAGGTGGTGCTGTGCCGGAGCCGCCGGGCCAGTTGGGCCCAGCCGAGGGGTGCGGCGGCGACCACCCAGGCGTCGGGCTCCTGGGCGGTGAGGCGTCGGGCCGGGCGCAGCCAGGAGGCGGCCTGTTCGGGCCAGTCGATGACGGCGAGGACGGTGCCGCCGGTGGCCTGCCAGGCCTCGGCGAAGGCCCGGGCGGTCGCGCGGGAGGCCTCGTCGCGGCTGTGGCCGACGGCGACGGTGTGCACCCGGGGGCGGTGCGCGGCCAACAGGCGTAGCAGAGCGGCGAGTTCGGCCTCGGTGTGCCGGGCGGGCGCGGGCAGCGGCCGGTCGGCGGAGAGGAGGGAGGAGCGCTCGGCCGGGCCGGGCGGTCGGAAGGGGCGCCGGTCGGCGGGTACGGGGGTGGGCACGGTGTCCTCGGCTCAGGCGTCGTGGAAGACGAGCCCGAGGGCGTGGCGCCGCCCCGAGCGTACGGTGCTCACGCCGTGGCGTACGGGGGCGGCGGAGTAGCCCCGGGTGGAGCGGACGGGCCGGTCTCGGGTGGTGAACACCAGGCCGTGGCCCTGGGGGAGGACGGTGCTGGTGCCGCGGGACTGGGCGCGGGGGCGTTGTTCGACCAGGAGGAACTCGCCGCCGGTGTAGTCGGTGCCGTGCCGGTCGAGGCCGATGACCACCTGGAGCGGGAAGACGAGGTCGCCGAAGAGGTCGCGGTGCAGCGCGTTCCAGTCGCCGGGCCCGTAACGGAGCAGGATCTGCGAGGACTTGGCCTGTCCGGCCGCGTGGCACCGCTCCAGCCACTCGTCGAGGGAGTCGGGCCAGGGCGCGGGGCGGCCGAGCTTCGCCGCCCAGTCGCGGGCGATGGTGAGCAGGTGCGGGTAGAGGGCCCGGCGCAGGGCGTCGACGGGTGGCGGCGGTTGGTGGGTGAAGTAGCGGTACCGGCCGGAGCCGAAGCGGTGGCGGGCCATGTCGACGGTGCTGCGGAACAGTTCGTCGTGGTCGTAGTGGGCGGCCAGGTCCCGGCATTCCGCGGGGGTGAGGAGCCGGGGGGTGAGGGCGCAGCCGTGGGCGTCGAGCTCTTCGGCGAGGGCGGGCCAGTCGGCCGAGTCGACGCGCTGCCGTACGGGCGCGGGGGAGGTGGTGGTTCGGGTGCTCACGGGCCCAGTCTGCGGTCCGTGGCCGCCCGTCGCCGGCGGCTTTCGGACCGGGAGGTGTCGGCGGATCCGCAGGTGGCGGCGGGGCGCGCCGGTCGCCCTCCCCATCCGGCGGGGAGGGCGACCGGCCGTGGCTCAGGAGACGTTGACGGCGGTGTCGTCGAGGACGAAGGAGGTCTGCTTGGTGTAGTCCTCCGTGCCGGAGAACTTGAGGGTCACGCTCTGGCCGGCGTAGCCGGAGAGGTTGAAGCTGTGCTGCTGGTAGCCGGTGGCCGCGTTGACGTTGGAGTAGGTCGCCAGGGTGGTGCCGTTGGCGGTCACGGTCAGCTTGTCGAAGGCGGTGGTGTTGCTGGCGGCGGTGTCGATGTGCAGCCAGAAGCTGAACGTGTAGGTGCTGCAGCCGGCCGGGAGGGTCACGGTCTGGGCGAGGGTGTCGGTGTTGGTGCTGCCGTACCCGTCGAGCCAGGCGTCGTAGCTGCCGGAGTGCGGCGGCTCGTTGGAGCTGCTGTTGACGGTGCTGCTGCCGCTGGTGTTGGTCTCCGTCCAGCCGGTCGTCGAACCGGCCTCGAAGCCGGGGTTGGCGAGCAGCTGGGCGGCGGTGCAGCCGGTGCCGCCGCCGGTGGGCTGGACGGTCCAGGTGAAGGTGACGGAGGAGGACGGGCCGGTGGAGTCGGTCGCGGTGGCCGTCACGGAGTACGTCCCGGCCGTGGTCGGCGTGCCGCTGATCAGGCCGGTCGTGGTGTTGAGGCTCAGCCCGGCGGGCAGGCCGGAGGCGCTGTAGCCGAGGGTGCCGCCGGCGGTGTCGGTGGCGGAGAGCTGGAGACTGGTGGCGGTGCCGGCGGTGGCGGTGCGGGCGCCGGGGTTGGTGAGGGTGACGCTGCCGGTGGTGCTGCCGCTGCCGCCGGCGGCGAGCCAGGCGGTGGCGTTGAGGCCGAGGGCGGCGTCGGTGCCGGCCGGGTCGTTCCAGCCGTTGTAGACGGTCTTGCCGGGCTCGCCGGTGCCGTCGTCGATGGCGGAGCTGTCGCCCCAGATGGCGACCCGGCCCTTGCCGAAGCTGCTGGTGGCGAAGAAGGCGCCGGTGGTGCCGGAGGAGCCGGTGCGGTAGACGATGCCCTTGACGGCGGGGTTGTCGGCGGGCTTGAGGGTGAAGGTGGTGCCGTTGCGGATGATGCTGCCGGTGACGGTGCCGAAGGGGCCGTGCAGGACGGGGTCGGTGGCGTCGTTGACGGCGGTCGGGTTGTCGGTCTGGATGTTGAGCAGGTCGACGGAGAGCCCGAACGGGTCCTTGCTGTTGACCGAGTTGGTGGTCATCAGGTCGTTGATGACGGCGGGGGAGTCCCAGCCGTCGTTGTTGCGGTCGCTGCCGGTGTGGTCGGAGATCAGGAACAGGCCGCCGCCGTTCTGGACGAACGTCATGACCGCGGTCTTCTCGGCGTCGCTGAGCCGGACGTTGGGCTCGGGCAGGACGAACTCGTCGAAGTTGGCGAGGTCCAGCGCGCCACCGGTGCCGTAGGTGATGGCGGAGCCGCTCGGCAGGGTCTTGAGGCTGTACTGGCCGGTCTTCTGGAGGGCGACGCCCCAGCTGGAGATGGCGCCGGTCCAGTCGGTCTCGGACTGCGGGTCGGCGTTCTCGGCGAGCGGGTCCGGCTGGCTGGTGCTGATGATCCAGTCCGCGTTGCCGGCGGTCTCCGCCTTGCTGTTGTCGAACAGGACGCGGTGCTGGGCGGCGGTCGCGGAGGTGGTGGCCGTCGTGGTGGCCGCGGTGGTGGCCGCCGCGGCCGGGTGGGGGGCGGTGCTCGCGACGGCGAGCACGGTCAGGACGGCGGCGCCCAGGGCGAGCGGGCGTATCGCGGTGAGGCGTCTGAGCATCGGTCAAGTCCCTTGGTCTGTGGGGATGCAGGGGAGAGCTACGCGCGTAGGCGCAGTGGCACCGTCCCATGATGGGGTAATCGGAGCTTGAACGGAACGCGACGAAACGGCTCATCGGTGCGCCGTCGGGCCTTTCGGCGGAAGCCTGCACAGCTGCGACACGGTTGGGCCACCGGACCTCCGCGCGTGGGCCGCGGCCCTTGCCGAAGCCTTTAACGAGGGCTCCGGCAAGGGCCGCGGTGACAGGACTCCGGCGAGCGGCGCGGGACCCCGGCGACCGGAGCGGCTGCCCCAGGAGCCGCTGTCCCCGGGCCGGCCGCTACCCCCGGGCCGGTCGCTACCCCGGGCCGGCCGCTACCCGCGGGCCAGCCGCCCCAGGGCCAGACCCGCGAGCAGTGCGGCGCCGTCGCCGAGCACGCCGTCGTCGAACTCGGCCTCCGGGGAGTGGTTGTAGGGCGCGGTGAACGGGTCGCGCCCGTCGGCCGGGACGGCGCCGAGCAGCAGGTACGCCGACGGGACCAGCTCGCCCAGCACGCCGAAGTCCTCCGAGCCGGCGATCGGCTGGGGCATCTCCAGGTACCGCCCCGACCCGAACAGCCGGGCCGCCAGGCCGGACGCGAACTCCGTCTCCGCCGGGTCGTTGACGGTCACCGGGTAGCCGGGCTCCACCTCGGCCGTCACCTCCAGTCCGTGGGCCGCCGCGATCCCGTGCACCACCCGCAGGGCCTCGGTGCGCACCAGTTCGCGCGAACGCGGCGAGAAGGAGCGGATGGTGGCCTCGAAGCGCGCCTCGTCGGGGATCACGTTGGCCGCCGTACCGGCGCCGAGCGAGCCCACGGTGAGCACCACCGGGTCGAAGGCGTCGATCCGGCGGGTCACCATCGACTGGAGCGCCAGGACCGTTTCGCAGAGCGCCGGGACGGGGTCGAGCGCCGAGTGCGGGCTGGAGCCGTGCCCGCCGCGCCCGCGCAGGGTGGCCCGCAGGGTGTCGGAGGCGGCGAGCACCGGTCCGGGACGGGTGGCGACCACCCCGTTCGGCAGCATGGCGGCGGCCACGTGCAGGGCGTAGGCGGCCACCACGCGCTCCCCGGCCGCTTCCAGCACACCCGCCTCGACCATCAGCCGGGCGCCCTCCGCCCCCTCTTCGCCCGGCTGGAACATCAGGACCACGTTCCCGGCCAGTTCCGCGCGCCGCTCGCACAGCAGCCGGGCCGCGCCGACCAGCGCGGCCACGTGCAGATCGTGCCCGCAGGCGTGCATCACCCCGGGGACGTCGGAGGCGTACGGCAGCTCGGTGCCCTCCTGCACCGGCAGTGCGTCCATGTCGGCCCGCAGCAGTACGTTCGGGCCCGGCCGGCCGCCGCGCAGGACGGCGGTGATCGAGCTCAGGCCCTTGCCGAGGGAGAGTTCCAGGGGGAGGCCGTCGAGCGCGGCGAGCAGCCGGGCCTGGGTCCGGGGGAGGTCCAGTTCGAGCTCCGGATGCCGGTGCAACTCCCTTCGCAGCAGCGCGAGCTCGGGTTGCAGGCGGGCGGCCGAGCGGAGCAGCTCGGGCAGGTCGAGCCGCTCCCACGGTGCGGCGGGCGTGCCGGGGGCGGCGCTGGGCAGGTCGGACACGGGGGACCTCCAGGGGTGGACGGACCGGGGGGAGCCCGGGGTGGCTGGTGCCATGACTGGTGCCATGACTGGTGCCATGATCGGAGGTTGCCCACCCCGATCGGGCCCGGCACACGGGACGGCCGTGAATCCGGTCCGGACTCCACGGGAGGCGCTCCGGGGCGTGGCCGACCTCCGGGTTCGTTGAGATGGTCCGACGGAGTGACTATCGTCATGGGGTGAGTGAGCGTGTGATGCAAGAACCCACCGTGATGGTCCTGACCGCCCTCGCGGACGCCCCCCGGCACGGCTACGCCATCGCCCAGGAGATCAAGGCGATGACCGACGGCCGGGTCGCCCTGCGCACCGGTGCCCTCTACGGGGCCCTGGACCGCCTGCTGGCCGACGGCCTGATCGAGGTCGAGCGCGAGGAGGTCGTCGACGGCCGCGCCCGGCGGATCTTCACCCTCTCCCCGTCCGGCCGCGAGCGGCTGGCCGCGGAGGCCGAACGCCTGGCCGCGACGGCCCGGGAGGCGGCCCGCCGACTGTCCGCCGCCCGCCCGGCGGTGACCGGCACGTGATCGACCACCTGCTGCGCCTCTACCCCGCCGCCTACCGGCGCGCCCACGGCGCGGAGATCGCCGCGACCCACCGCGAGATGACCGCCGGCGAGCCGCTGGGCACGCGCCTGCGGGACGCGGCGGAGCTGGCGGGGCACGCGCTGCGGCTGCGCGCGGGCCTGGGGCCGGGCTCCGCCGCCGCCCGGCTGCTCGGGACGGCGTTTCCGTTCGTCCTGGCCGCCTCGGCCGCCGCCTGCGGTCTGCACCTGCTGCGCTGGTACGCCGGCGTGGCCGCCTCGCCGACTCCGTTGGGGCTGCAGCTCCGGTCCGACCTGTCCGGGGTGTGGGGCGCGCTGCTGCTCTCCTCGCTGCTGGTGTTCGCGGGGGCGGCCGCCGCCCTGGCCGGACGGTGGCGGGCGGGCGTGCCCTGCACCGTGGCCGGGCTGCTCGCCTTCGCCGCGGCCGCCGTGGCCGGCGGGCCGGCGTTCGGCGACCCGGTCGCCGGCCCCGCCGCCGCGGTGCTGGCGGCGGCCGTGCTGCTCGGCTGCCCGCCGGACCGGCGCGCGGAGGCCCTGGCGGCCGGCCGGGCGGGCACGGCCGGGGTGGCGGTCGCGCTGGTCCTGGTGCCCCGGGCTGCCGTCGCCGCGCACGCCGTGCCCTGGGTCAGCACCGACTACGGCTGCTGGCCGCTGCTGGTGCTCGCCGCGGCCACGGCGGTGACGGCCTGGCGCCACGGCTCCCGGGGCGGCCGCGAGCTGGCCGCGCTGGCCCTGGCCTCCCCGGCCCTGCTCGCCCAGGCCGGCACGGTGGCCTGGGGAGACCCGACCGCGCTCGCCGCCCTGGCGACCGTCCTGACGGCTGCCCTGGCGGCCGTCCCGCTCGCCGGGCGCCTGGGACGGGCCCCGCGCTGAACGATCCGACCCCGCCGAGCGGCCCGTACCGGCCGAGCGGCGGGGTTCGTCGCGCACGTATTACTCCGTTTGACGTAGCATTCCGTTCAACGGACTATTGAGCCGTCGGCTCCACCGGATCCGGCGGGCCCGCGCGAGAGGATGCCCATGCCGTTCACCCTGTCCCACCCGGCAGCCGTCCTGCCCCTGCTGCGCACGCCGTTCAGCCGGACCGCGCTGGTGGCCGGGGCCGTCGCGCCGGACCTGCCGTACTTCCTGGTCACCACCGGACTGCCGGTCAGCGCCCAGTCCTGGTACGAGCCCTTCGCCAACGCCACCACCACCCACACCCTGCCCGGCGCCCTCACCGTCGGCCTGCCGTACACCCTCGCGCTGTGGGCGCTCCTGCTGGCCGGGCGGCGGCCGCTGGCCGCGCTGCTGCCGCTTCCGTCGCCCACCGCGCGGGAGGCCGGTGTGCGGGAGGCCGCCGCCGGGGAGGCCGGTGCGCGGGAGGCCGGTGAGCCCGGTACGGCCGGGGCGGTGGCGCGGCGGGCCGGGTGGGTCCTGCTGTCCGCGCTGATCGGCCTCGCCACCCACCTGGTCTGGGACTCCTTCACCCACGTCGACGGCTTCGTGGTCACCCGCGCGCCCTGGCTGAACACCACCCTGGCGGGCGGCCTCACCTGGGCCCGGGCCCTGCAGCACGCCAGCACCATCGGCGGTCTGCTGGCCATCGCCGTCTTCGGCCGGCGCCGACGGGCCCGGCTGCGCACCATCGGCGGCCCGGCCGCCAGCGCGGGCCGGCGTCGGCACGTCCTGCTCGCGCTGGCCCTGTGCGCGGCCACCGGGGCCGTCGCGCACGCCTGGTGGTGGCTGGCCGGCCCGCAGGCGGTGGTCGCCGGGCGGCCGCTGGGCGCCCTGCTCGAGGGCGTGCTCTCCGACGCGGCGAAGGGCGCGGGCGCCGGCCTGATCGCCGCCCTGCTGCTGTACACCACCGCCTGGTGGACCCGCCGTGCGGCCATCGCGCTGCGCGGCCGCGCGGGCGCCGTACGGGCCGGCACCACGGCCTGATCGTGGCGGGCCGTCGTGCCGCCCGACGGGTCGGCAATTCCCGCCCGTGACGCAGGACTTCGCTGCCCTTCGACGTTTCGGGGGCGCCCACCGGGCGCCCCCGAAGGGCCGGACGCGGGGTCCGGGTGGTGGCCGGCTCCGCTGCATCGGAGGGCGGCCGTGGTCCCTGGGTGTCGATTGCTCGCGACCGGGACATCGGGTTCAAGGCTGGCGGGGAGCGGGGTCGGAACGCCCAGTTGCGTGCTGCGGAGCCGGACGGCGCGGTGGCGGCGGGAGGGGAAGGGGCTGGGTCGACGGCGGATGACCTGGGCCCTTTCCCGTTCCGACGGGTGCGATTGTTGCGGAGGGTTCCGGACTCGTGCGCAAGAAATACCGGGACGGGCGTCCACCGGGAGGGAAAACCCGGACAGGGGCGCGATCCGGCGTGTGCGGGGGCGCTCACAGTGGCCGCGAGCTGCGGATACCTCCGTCGATCATGCGATGTTCTTTCAGAGGGGAATGCCGGTAGGGCCGTTCGGGGAAATCGTGAGGCCCGTCGTACCCGAGAATGAACGCCGGGTGCCGGGCGGGAGCTGCAATCTCCGGTCCGGGTCTTCAAGACTCGATTGAACGTCATTTCGATTTTAGGGACTTCGTATGAGTGTGCCGCGTCCGCGGCGGACGGCGGCGGGCAGCAGTGTGCTGCCCGTTCCGGTCGTCGTCCTGGCGTTGGGTGTCCTGACCGCGGTCGTCGTGCTCGCCCTGGCCGGGGTGTCCACCGAGACGATCATCGCCCTGTCGAGCGCAGCGGTCTTCGCCGCGGCCGAGCTGACCAGAAGGCTGGTCGCCGCCGTCGCCCGCGGACGCCGGCGCAGGTGAGCGTGCGGCATGGGACGGCACAAGAAGGCGGTGCCGGACGGTGCGTTCGCGGAGCGGCTCGCCGTGTACCTGCGCGGCCTGCGGGAGCGCAGCGGCAAGACCTACGAGGCCATGGAGCCCTTCTCCGTCGCGACCTTTTCGCGTGCGGACTCCGGTGCCTCCAGGCCGAGTTGGCGGGTCGTGGAGGCCTACGTACGGGCCTGCGGCGGACGGCCGTCGGAGCTGCGCAAGGCCGCCCGGCTGTGGCAGGAGACGCCCGCGAGCCAGCCGGCGGCGGACGCCCCGGCCGACGGTGCGGACGCCTGGCCCGAACCGGACGCCCTGGTGGCGCCCCACCAGCTCGGTGAGGTCATGCGGATCGCGCGGAAGGCGTGCGGCGGCCCGCCGTTGCGCGACCTGGAGGCGCGGGCGGCGCGGCTCGGCGAACAGCTCTCCCGCAGTACGGTCAGCGACGCGCTGCGCTCGCGCGGCGGGCCGCAGTTGCGGACGTTCTGCGCCTTCATGCGGGTGATCGCGGACTATCCGGGGTCACCGGCCGCCGGCTACCCGGCCCGGGTGTGGGCCGAGGCGTGGCACCGTGTGCAGGAGGGGAGCGACCGGGCGGCGCCCGCGGTCGGGCCCGGGCGGCGTCCGACGACGGTGCGCGGGCGCGCGCCGTCGACCGGGGAGGGGCGGCGGCGCCCGCGGCTGCTGACCCGGCCGTGGGCGCCGCCGGGGCCGCTGCGCGACCTCAAGGACGCCCTGCACGACCTGTACCTCTCGGCCGGCGCGCCGTCCCTGGCCGACATCGCGGGCGCCGTCCGGCTGGACGACTCGCTCGCGGCCGCACCGGAGCGGGACAGCATCCGCCGGCTGCTGCGCTCACCCCAGCTGCCGCCCAACCCGCACGACGCGGTGGCGGTGGCCTCGGTGCTGGCCCGGATGGCGGGGGTCGGGGCGGGGGAGGCCGCGCTGCGCGCCCGGAACCTGTGGATCGCGGCGGCGGCGGAGCCCCCCTACGGGCACGCCGTCGCGGACCTGCTCGATCCGATCGCCCTCGGCGTCCGTCCGACCTTCGCCTTCCCGGACATGCCCGACACCCTGCCGACCCTGACCCCGTACGTGGACCGGCTGCACGACCGGGCGCTGCTGGACGTGGTGCGGCTGGGGGTCGGCGGGCACAGCGGCATCGTCATCGCGCGCGGTGAACCGTCGACCGGCAAGACCCGCAGCTGCTGGGAGGCCGTGCGGTCGCTGCCCGCCGACTGGCGGCTGTGGTACCCGGCCAACCCCTCCGACACCGGGCAGGTGCTCCAGGCACTGGCGGGGGCCGGGCCCAGGACGGTGGTGTGGCTGGACCGGATCGACCGCTACCTGGACGCCGTCCAGGGGGTGACGGCCCAGCGGATCCACGACGAGATCAGGCAGGCGGTGTCCGACACCCGACGCGCCCCGGTCCTGGTGATCGGGACGGTCTCCGACTCCGCCCGGATGCTGACCGGGGAGGGGGGCGAGGACCTCCCGAACGCCGCCGCCCTGATGCTGATCGAGGAGGCGGGCGTCAACGTCCCCAACTCCCTGACGGGCAGTGAGCTGCTCGGGCTGGCCGCCCTGGCGGACCGGGACCCCCGGCTGTCGCTGGCCGAGGCCACCGCCAAGGAGACGGCCGTGCAGTTCCTGGCCAGCAACCACGGCGCCCACCCCGTGGTCAACGCCTACTCCTTCCACACGGCCGTGACCACGGGGGACACCGACACGCTCGTGGTGGGGGCGCGGCTCCTGCACGAGACCGGCCGGCCGCGGGAGGCGGTGGCCTGGTACCAGGCCGCGGCGGAGGCCGGAGACAGCCAGGCCGTCCGGTCGGCGGCGAGCCTGCTCAGCGAGAGCGGCGACCTGGCCGAGGCGATCTCCTGGCTGCGCGAACGGGCCGACGCCGGCGACACCCACGCCGCGCTCGAAGCGGCACGCCAGCTGGAGCACGACGGGCAGGACGAGGAGGCGATCACCCTCTACCAGCGCGCCGCCCAGACGGGGGGCAAGAGCCAGGCGCTGCGCTCGGCGGCGGCGGTGCTGCGCCGCCACGGCCGGGCGCCCGAGGCCCTGGCGTGGTTGCAGGGCCGGGCGCGGGACGGCGACGAGAAGGCCCACCGGGAGGCCGCCCACCTGCGCTGGACCACCGGTGACCGGGAGGGCGGACTGCGCTCCTACGAGGAGGCGGTGGCCGCCGGCGACACCACCGCCCTGCGCGAGGCCGCGGAGCACCTCCAGGCCGCGGACCGGGTCGAGGAGGCGATCGACTGGTACCGGCGCGCCGTGCGCGGCGGCGACAAGGTGGCCCTGCGGCCGCTGGCCGACCTTTTGAAGGCCGAGGGCGACCTCGACGGCGCCCTGCCGTACTACCTGCGGGCGGCGGAGCTGTCCGACGTGCTGGCCATGCACCAGGCGGCCGCCCTCTACCGGTGGGGGAGGCAGCCGGCCCGGGCGCTGCACTGGTACCGGGAGGCCTCCCGGCACGGGGACGACTCCGCGCTGCTGCACATCGCCGCCCTCCACCAGGAGGCCGGACGGATCGACACCGCGCTCACCTGGTACGCGAGGGCGGCCGACAGCCGGATCCGGGACGCCTACCGGGAGGCCGTCTGGATGCTCTGGGACGCGGGGCGGCTGGACGACGCCTACGCGTGGCTGGCGGGCCGGGTCGACAACGGCGACCGCCGGGCGCTGCGCGAGCTGGGCGACCTGCTCCGTGAGGCGGGCCGGCTCCCGGAGGCGCTGGCCTGGTACCGGCGGTCGGCGGAGCTCGGCAGCAAGTACTCCCTCCGGCACGTGGTCCGGCTGGAGGCCCGGCTGGGCGTCCCGCCGGGCCGGTGATTTTCGGCCACGCCGCGGCCGGATTCCCCTGCGAACTTCACGAGTTACTTCACCCCAGTGATTCCGGGCCGTTCCGGCGGTGATTACCGGGGTAATCGAAGAAATGACATGTCTCAGGAATGTGAGCAAGATGTGTGCCCCGGTATGTCCGTCTTTGCTGGGACAAGTCGCCGGTGGTGAGGCGCGTAGACAGCCGAGGAATTGCCTGGGCACTACCAACTCTTGACCTTCACTAGGCGATTACGTAGCCTCCTGATCAATACGGAGGGCCGGTCGCCGGGATGTTCGAGCGAGCCAGTTGCCGCCGTGTGGGGACCAATTCGAATCCGTGGGGGATCTCGTGTACGACGTCATTGTTGTCGGTGCCCGCTGCGCCGGATCGCCGGTGGCCATGCTGCTGGCCCGGCAGGGGCACCGGGTGCTGGTGGTGGACCGGGCCTCGTTTCCCAGCGACTCCGTGTCGACGCACTACATCCATCAGGCCGGCCTGTTGAAGCTCCGGGAATGGGGGCTGCTCGATGAGATCGTCGGCGCCGGGACACCGGCGCTGCGCACGATGCACTACGCCTACCGGGGCATCGAGCTCAACGGCTTCGCCGAACCGGTCGACGGCATCGACGCCGTCTACTGCCCGCGCCGCACCGTGCTCGACGAGATCCTCGTCAACGCGGCCCGCCGGGCGGGTGCGGAGGTGCTGGAGGGCTTCACCCTGACCGACCTGGTCTTCGACGGCGGCCAGGTGGTCGGCATCCGCGGCCGCGAAGGCGACGGCCCGGAGCGGGAGTTCCGCTCCACCGTGGTGGTCGGCGCCGACGGCTTCCACTCGACGGTGGCCAAACGCACCGGCGCCGAGCTGTACAACGTGCGCCCGGCCGCCGGATTCATCTACTACTCCTACTACACCGGCCTCGAGGACTGGGGGCTGCACCACAGGACCGGCATGAACGAGCGCTGGTTCGGCACCTGGCCGACCAACGACGGGCTCCAGATGCTGGCCACCATCTGCACCCGGCGCCAGCTCAAGGAGTTCCGCCAGGATGTCGAGGGCCGCTTCCAGGCCGTGTTCGACGACGTCTCCCCCGAGATGGGGGCCCAACTGCGGGACCAGGGGCGGCGCGTGGAGGACTTCAAGCCGATGCGCTACCCGGACAACTACTACCGCCGCGCCTACGGACCGGGCTGGGCCCTGGTCGGCGACGCCGGCTACCACAAGGACCCGTACACCGGGTGGGGCATCACCGACGCCTTCCTGCACGGCCAGCTGCTGGCCGACCGGCTCCACCAGGGTCTGGCCGGGGAGCGGCCGATGGAGGAGGCGCTCGCCGAGTACAACAAGCTCCGGGACGAGGAGAGCGGTGACGTCTACGACTTCACCACCACGCTCGGCGAACTCACCGAACTGCCGCCCTTCTTCCGCGCCACGATGTCCGCGATGAGCGCCACCCAGGAGTGGACCGACCGGATGCTCGGCCTGATCGGCGGCATCGTAGAGGGCCACGAGATCTACGCGCCGGACGCTCTGGAGCGCCTCTACGACAGCGCGGGAGTGCCGCAGGACCAGCGGATCTACGACCCGGCGGGCTGAGCCGGCCCGCACTCCTGATGGTCCGTCACGTCGTCGCCGCAGCAGTCGTTCCAGTCCGCCGAGGGAGCCAGCAGATGACCAACGCCGCCAGCATGTTCGACCTCATCAGCGAACAGCCCGAGCAGAGACCGTACTTCGAGACCGGCGGGATCGGCCGGTCGCACGAGTTCTACACCGGCGAGGCGCAGCACCGCAGGGAGATGGAGCGGATCTACGGCCGCCGCTGGCTGCCCGTGGACCACGTCTCCCGGCTCAAGGAGAAGGGCGCGTTCAGCACCCTGAACATCGGTACCGGATCCGTCCTGCTGCTGCACGGCGACGACGGCATCCAGGCCTACCACAACTACTGCCGCCACCGCGGCTACAAGCTGGTCGAGGAGGCCGCCGGCAAGCGGCAGAGCCTGGTCTGCCTCTACCACTGCTGGGTGTACGACCGCAACGGCGCGCTCAAGAGCCTCAACGGCACCTACCTCGACCACTTCTTCGCGAAGGAGAAGAACGGGCTGCTGCCGATCCGCACCGAGATCCGGCACGGCGTCGTCTTCATCGCCTTCGCCGACGACGCCCCGGACCTGGACGAATCCCTCGGTGAGTTCGGCGAGTTCGCCCGCGTCTACCACCTGGCCGAACTGGAGTGCATGGAGGCCAAGGACTACCCGGTCGCCTCCAACTGGAAGCTCGTCGCGCACAACGTCAACGAGAGCCTGCACTTCCCGACCGCCCACAAGGACCTGCACCGCATCACCGACTTCGACGACGCGGGCACCTACTCCCTCGAGGGCGACATCGTCGGCGCCTGGCAGTCGATCCGCGGCGGCTTCAACTCCGTCTCCATGACCGGCCGCAGCCGCCGCGAGCCGATGCCGCTGGTGCCCGAGGCCGACCGGCAGCGGATCAACTGGATCACCATCCTGCCCAACCTGCTGTTCGGCTTCACCGCCGACTACGTGATGATGCAGTGGGTCTGGCCGGAGAGCCCCGGCACCTGCCTGGTCCGGCACTTCTGGCTCTTCCACCCCTCGGAGACCGCCAAGGAGGACTTCTCCCACGAGGCCGTCTTCGCCCTGTGGGACAAGGCCAACTACGAGGACTGGACGATGTGCGAGCGCACCCACCGGGGCCTGGCGAACCCGCACTGGGCCCCCGGGCAGCTCTCCCTCGACGAGGAGGTGGTCTCCCAGATCGACGCCTGGGTCGTGGAACAGACAGCTGAGATGGACCCGACAACTCACCCCGTCAGCTCCGACACCTCCCCGGCCGGCGAGGCCCGCGCATGACGACGAACTGCTACCTCATCGGCGGTACCCGGGTCCTCACCCAGTGCGCCGCCCAACTCCTCGACGCGGGCGTGCACATCGAGGGCGTCCTCAGCGACGACCCGGCTGCGGCAGCCTGGGCCGCCGAGCACCGGATACCGCTGCTCGACCCGCGCGGCGACCTCCGGACGCTGCTCTCCCGACAGCCGTTCGACTACCTGCTCAGCACCGTCAACTTCCGGATCCTGCCCGCGGACGTGCTCGCGCTGCCCAGGATCGCCGCCGTCAACTTCCACGACGGCCCGCTGCCCCGCTACGCCGGCAGCCACGTCCCGGCCTGGGCGCTGTACGAGGGCGCCACCCGCCACGCCGCCACCTGGCACCGGATGACGGAGACCGTCGACGCCGGTGACGTGCTGCTGGAGCGCTGGTTCCCGATCCGCGAGCACTCCACCGCGCTGTCGCTGACCTACGAGACGGCCGAGACCGGCATCGAGCTGTTCCGCGAACTCGTCCCGCACCTGGTGGCCGGCACCCTGCCCGAACCGGTCGACACGGCCGGCCGCGAACGCCGCTTCTACCGCCGCTCCGCCCGGATGGCCGACGGCGGCGTCATCCACGCCGGCACCACCGCCGCCGAAGCCGTCCGCACCGCCAAGGCCCTCGACTACGGCTCCTTCCCCAACCCGCTCGGGCTGCCCGTGTACGTCACCGGGCAGGGCGCCGTGTTCACCCGGCAGGTCCGCTCGATTCCCCGCGGCGACGCCCGCACCGGCACCACCGCGCTCTCCGTGACCACCTCCGCCCTGACCCTGGCCGGACCGGACGCCGACCTCGTGCTCAGCGACTTCACCGCCGTCGACGGCACCGCCCTCAGCGGGCAGGCCGCCGCCCAGTGCCTCGGCATCGTCGAGGGCGCCCCGGTGCCGCCCGCCCCGCAGGAGCTGCTCGCTGCCCTCGCCACCGCCCAGCAGCAGCTGCGACCCCACGAGCCCTGGTGGCGCGCCCGCCTGACGGACCTGCGCCCGGCCCGGCTGCCCGCCGGGGACTTCACCGCCGCCACGGCCCACTACGGCCGCTACGAGCTGGCGTTCACCCCCGCCTCGCCCGAGGACACCGCCGAGGTCGTCCGCGCCTTCCTGCGCGCGGTCGCCGAGCGCACGGACACCCCGGCCGACCAGGACGCCCCCGGCGGTTTCGACTTCGCCTGGTCGCCGTCCGCCGCACGGGACCTCGCCGAGCGCACCCACGGACTCGTCACCGCCCGCCACCCCGTCCGCTTCGACGCCGAGGACACCGCCGCGACACTGCGCCGCAAGTTCGACCGGGCCGCCGGGAAGGGCGGCTACACCGCCGACCTGGAGGCCCGGCTCGGCCTGGCAGGGCGCCCGCTGGGAGCACAGGAGCCGACCTTCACCCGGGTGATGGTCCTGGAGCGCGGCGCGGGCGAGGAAGCCTCCGCCGAACCGCACACCGAGGTCGCGCTGCTGTGCGTGCAGGACGGCCCGCCCACCGTGTTCGTCCGGGAGACGGCCATGGACGCCGAGGAGGCGTCGGCCTTCACCGAGCGGGTCGAGGACCTCTTCCTGGCCGCGCTGTTCCACGGCGAGGACGCGACGCCCGCGGCGAGCGGGAGCACCGGGGACGCCGCCCCGGCGATCACGGACACCGGGGCCACCCCGGCGACCGGGGCCGCGCCGGTCGCCGCCGAGGGCCCGACCGTCCTCGACCTGGTGGCCGCCGCCGTCGCCGCACGGCCCCGCGCCGTCGCCGTGCGCTGCGGCGACCGCACCCTCGACTACGCCCACCTCGACGCCTGGGCGGACGCCATCGCCGCCCGCCTCCACGACCACGGCATCGAACCCGGCTCGGTGGTCGGCATCCTGACCGAACGCGGCCCCCACCTGCTGCCCGCCCTGCTCGGCGTCCTGCGGGCCGGCGCCGCCTTCCTGCCGCTGGACCCGGGCTACCCGGCCGACCGGCTGCGCCGCTACGCCGAGGTCGCCCGGTGCGACCTCGTCCTCACCGACGACCGCACCCACGCCCTCGGCCAGTCGCTCGGCACCGCGCTGCGGGTACCGGAGGCGGACGGCGCCGCGATGGCCGTGCCGGCCCCGGTCGGCGGCCGCGACCTCGCGTACGTGCTGTTCACCAGCGGATCCACCGGCGAGCCCAAGGGCGTCGAGGTCGAACACGGCGCCCTGGCCAACTTCCTCACCGGCATCGGCGCCCGCCTGGCCGTACCGGCCGACGCCCGGGTGCTCGCGCACACCACGGTCGCCTTCGACATCTCCCTGCTGGAACTGCTGCTGCCGCTGACGCTCGGCGCCACCGTCGTCCTCGCCTCCCGCGAGATTGCGCGCGACCCGCAGCGACTGGCCGAACTGACCGGCGAGGTGACCGTCGCCCAGGCGACCCCGAGCCTGTGGCGCCTGCTGCTGGAGACCGGCTGGACCCCGCCCGCCTCGCTCACCGTCCTGTCCGGCGGCGAGGCGCTGCCGGCGAGCGTCGCCCGGCAGCTGCACGCCTCCGCCCGGGAGCTCTGGAACCTCTACGGCCCGACCGAGGCCACCATCTGGGTGTCCTGCCACCGGATCACCGACACCGACGCCCTGCTGCCGCTCGGCGAACCCCTGCCGAACCTCCGACTCCACGTCCTGGACGAGCGCCTGGAGCCCGTCCCGGCCGACGGCACCGGCGCCCTGTACCTCTCCGGCGCCGGACTCGCCCGCGGCTACGCCCACCGCCCCGACCTCACGGCGGACGCCTTCGTCGTCCACCCCACCAGCGGCGTACGGCTGTACCGCACCGGCGACGAGGTGCGGCTGCACCCGGACGGCGCCGTCGAGTGGCTGGGCCGGGCCGACGCCCAGGTGAAGGTGCGGGGCAACCGGATCGAACCGGCCGAGATCGAGCGGGTGCTGGAGCGCTTCGACGGCATCACCGCGGCCGTCGTCGGCGCCGCCCGCTTCGAGGGGCGCGGCGAACCGCGCCTGACGGCCTACCTGGTCGGCGGAGCGACGGCCACCAAGTCCCGGCTGGACGCCTTCGTGCGCGCCGCGCTGCCGGACTACATGGTCCCCGACGCCTACGTGCGCATCGACGCCCTCCCGCTCACCGACAACGGCAAGGTCGCGCGCACCCGGCTGCCCGAGCCGAAGCGGGACAACATCGTCCGCGCGGCCGACGGGGCGGCCCTGCCGCGCCCGGCGGTGCAGGACCGCACCGCCGGGATCGCCCGGGTCTTCGCCGCCACGCTCGGGCACACCGAGTTCACCGCGGACGACAACTTCTTCGACCTCGGCGGCGACTCGGCCAGCGTCACGGTGGCCGCCGCGCAGTTGAGCACGGCGCTGGGCGTGCGGATCAGCGCGGCCGATGTCTTCGCGACCGGCACGCCGGCCAAGCTGGCCCGTCTGCTGGGCGCGGGGGAGGGGGAGCCGGCGCCGAGCGTGCCCGTACCCGCCTCGGTGGTCGAGGTCGAGGCCGCTCCGGCCCTGGTCCCGGTCCCGGCTCCGGCTCCGGTCACCGCCGAGGAGCCGGCCGCGCCCGCCCCGGCGCCCGCCGCCGCGCAGCCCGTACGGCCGCAGCCCGCTGCGCGCCCGGTCGAGGACGGCGCGCTGGCCGTCGTCGGGATGGCCTGCCGGTTCCCCGGCGCCGCCACCCCGGACGAGTTCTGGCGCAACCTGATGGACGGCGTCTCGGGCGTCGGCCCGGCCCCGGCCGGGCGGCGCGGCTGGGCCGAGCTGTGGTCCGACACCGACGACGTGCCGACCGGCTGGCTCGACGGCGTCGAGTCCTTCGACCCCGCGCGCTTCGGTCTCAGCGACCGTGAGGCCCGGCGGATGGACCCGCTCCAGCGCCTGCTGCTCAGCGTCACGGCCGAGGCGCTGGAGAGCTGCGGCCACGACCACACCTCGCTCGGCGCGGACACCGGCGTCTTCGTCGGCACGATCGCCAGCGACTTCCCCGAGCTGGTCGCCCGCAGCACCGGCCACGCCGACCCGCACGCGGCCACCGGCACCGCCATGTCGATGATCGCCAACCGGCTGTCGCACGTCTTCGACTGGTCGGGGCCGAGCATCGTGGTGGACACCGCCTGCTCCTCCTCCCTGGTCGCCCTGCACCAGGCCGCCATGCACCTGCGCGCGGGCGACGTGGACGCCGCCGTGGTCGGCGCGGCCAACCTGGTGCTCACCCCGGACAAGTCCCGCTCCTACGCACGCACCGGCATGCTGTCCCCGCAGGGGCGGTGCCGCACCTTCGACGAGGCGGCGGACGGCTACGTACGGGGCGAGGGCTGCGGCGTCGTCGTCCTCAAGCGGCTCGCCGACGCCGAGCGCGACGGGGACCCGGTGCTCGCGGTGATCCGCGGCACCGCCGTCAACCACACCGGCGGCAGCGCCGGATTCCTCACCGCGCCCAGCAAGCCCGCCCAGGAAGCGGTGCTGCGCAAGGCCCTCGCCACCGCCGGCCGCACCGCCGACGACATCGGCTACATCGAGGCGCACGGCACCGGCACCCCGCTGGGCGACCTGATCGAGCTGGAGGCCCTGCACGCCGTCCTCGGCCGGGGCCGGGAGGCCGCCAGGCCGCTCCCGATCGGATCGGTGAAGACCAACCTCGGCCACCTGGAGCCCGCCGCGGGCATCGCCGGCCTGATCAAGACCGTCCTCGCCCTCCAGGCGGCGACCATCCCGCCCTCGCTCAACTACCGCACCCCGAACCGGGCGTTCGACTTCGCCGGCTCGCCGCTGGTGGTCGCCGACCGGGCGCTGCCGTGGGACGGGCCGAAGGCGGCGGGCGTCAGCAGCTTCGGCTTCGGCGGCGTGAACGCGCACGTCGTGCTGGAGGCCGCGCCGGACGCCAGCCCGGTACCGCCGACCGACGGCGGGCCCCGGCTGGTCGTCCTGTCGGCCGGCTCGGAGGCGGCGCTGCGCACCCTCGCCGAGCGGCTCGTCCTGATGCTGGACTCCCCGCACTGCCCGCCGCTCGCCGCCCTCAGCGAGGCCGCCCTGCGCCGCCCGGCCCAGGCGCACCGACTCGCCTGCGTGGTGAACGGCGTGGAGCAGCTCGACGACAAGCTCAGGCTGTTCCTGGCCGGTGCGGGCACCTCGCGCTCGCTGCACACGGGCGTGGTCTCCGGCACCGCCAGGGCCGGCCGGGAGCCGCTCGCCCCCGGTGCGTCCAGGGCACAACTCAACGATGCGGCACGGCAGTTCGTCACCGGCGTGGACCTGTCCAGTGGACCGGGCCGGGCCGGCGTGCGGTTCCCGACCGCACCGCACGAGGAGCGCTTCCTGTGGTCGGCACCGGCACCGGCATCGGCACCGGCCACCTCCGCCGCCCCCGTGGCGGCAGCGGTCCCCGCCGCCGCGCCCGCGCCTGCGCCCGCACCTGAGCCGGCCGGCCCGTCCGTCCGCAGCTGGGAGGGGCAGCCCGAGGCCGCCGAACACCTCGTGCTCGGGCGGCCGACCCTGCCCGGCGCCGCCTACCCCGCCCGGGTCGCCGAACTCCTCGGCCGGGACGGCTTCACCCTGCGCGACCTGACCTTCCGGATGCCCGTCGAGGGCGCCGACACCCTCACGGCCGAGCAGGACGGACCCTCCGTCCGGTTCCGCAACGCCGCCGGAGCACTGGTCTGCGACGGCGAGGTGACCGCCGCCGAGGCGCCGTCCCCGTTCGCCCCGCCCGCCGCCCACGGCCTGGCACCCGTGGACCTCGACGCGATGTACCGGGCCCACGAACAGGCCGGGCTGCACTACGGCCCCGGCTACCGCACCGTCACCGCGCTGTCCACCGGCCCCGGACAGGCCGTCGGCACCCTCCGCGCCGACGACCGGCCGTACGGCCCACTGGACGCCCGACTGCTCGACGGCGCCTTCCAGGTCGCGCTCGCCGCCTGCGGCGCGCGCGGACTGTACGTCCCGTTCGCCGTCGAGCGGCTCACCGTCCGCGGCCCGCTGCCCGCCACCGCCCGGGTGCACGCCCGGCGCGACCGGGAGACCGGCCCCGACGCCGGGCTGCTCACCGCGAGCCTGGTGGTCCTGGACGGCGACGAGGCCGTGCTGGAGGCCCACGGGATCACCTGGAAGCGGATCTCGCCGACCCCGCCGGGGCCGGCGCCCGAGCCCGACCCGCGGCGGGCGACCGCCCACGGCACACCCGCGCCCGCGAGCACCGGCGGCACCCGGCCCACCGCACCGCCGCCGTCGCCCCGGCGGACCGGCGGCACCCTCCGGGCCACGCTGGCCCAGTGGGTGGCGTCCGCCCTGGAACTGGACGCCGACGCCCTCGAAGGCGACCGGCCGCTCCAGGAACTGGGACTCGACTCGGTCCTGGCCGTCTCGCTGGCCCAGGACATCCGGGCCCGGCTGGACGTGGACATCCCGATCACGCTGCTGCTGGAGGTCGGCACCGTCGACCGGCTGTCCGCCGCGCTGCGCGACGAGTACGGCGTCACCGACGGCCCGGCCGAGTCGGCGGCGCCCCAGGCGGTCGCGGCCCGGCCGGAGCGCACCGGGGCCGCTCAGGCCACCGACGCCCCGGCGGCTTCCGCGGCTCCCCGCGACGACCACCCGGACGACGGCCCCCGCGACGACGACCGCCACGCCATCGCCGTCATCGGCGTCGACGGCGTCTTCCCGAACGCCGCCAACCCCGCCGAGCTCTGGCGGGTCCTGGCCGAAGGCGAGGACTGCCTGCGCGAAGTGCCCGCCTCCCGCTGGGACATCGACGCGTACTACGGCACCGGGGGCGAGCCCGGCACCGTGTACCTGCGGCGGGCCGGCTTCGTCGACGGCCTGACCGACTTCGACGCGGGGTTCTTCCGGCTCTCGCCCGCCGAGGCGCAGTGGATCGACCCCCAGCAGCGCCACCTGATCCAGTCGGCCTGGCGCGCCCTGGAGGACGCCGGCACGGCCGGCCGGGAACAGACCTCCACCGGCGTGTTCGTGGGGGCCAGCTACCAGCACTACCGGGACATGGTCGTCGGCGAGGTCGTCGAGACGGCCGCCGGGCTGGGCAACCACAACGCGATCCTGGCCAACCGGTTGAGCCACTTCCTGGACCTGCGCGGTCCGAGCATGACGATCGACACCCTGTGCTCCTCCTCGCTGGTCGCCCTGCACACCGCCGTGCGCTCGCTGCGCGCGGGCGAGTGCGAGCAGGCCATCGTCGCCGGCGTACACCTGGGCATGTCGCCGCAGTACTTCCAACTGGGCTCCCGGCTGAGGTCGTTCTCGCCCTCGGACGCGATCCGGCCGTTCGACGCGGCCGCCGACGGCTTCGTGCCGGGCGAGGGCGTCGTGTCGGTCGTGCTGAAACCGCTGACGGCGGCGCTGCGCGACGGCGACCGGATCCGGGGCGTCATCCGCGGCACTGCCGTCAACCACGGCGGCCGCACCAGCGGCCTGACGGTGCCGAGCAGCGGCGCCCAGGAGGACGTGGTGCTGGCGGCGCTGCGGGACGCGGGCGTGTCCCCGGACACGATCGACCTGATGGAGGCCCACGGCACCGGGACCGGCCTGGGCGACCCGATCGAGGTCGAGGGCCTCACCCGGGCCTGGCGGCGCTCCACCGACCGCGCGCAGTTCTGCGCGCTCGGCTCGGTGAAGTCCAACATCGGGCACCTGGAGCCGGCCGCCGGACTGGCCGGACTGGTCAAGGTCCTGCTCGCGATGGAACACGGCACGATCCCGCCCTCGCTGCACCTGCGCCGCCCCAACGACCACGTCCGCTTCGAGGGTTCGCCGTTCTACCTGGCCGACCGAGCCCTCGACTGGCCGCGCGGCGGCGGGCGGGTGCGCCGGGCGGCGGTGAGCGCCTTCGGCATGGGCGGCGTCAACGCCCACGTCATCGTGGAGGAACCGCCCGCCGTCCCGGCCCGCAGCCAGGGAGCCCAGCGCAGCCACCTGATCCGGGTGACCGCCGCCGACCAGGACGCCGTCCGCACCCTGGCCGCCGCCTACGCCGACCGGCTGGGCTCCGCGACGGCCGAGGAACTCGGCGACATCGCCTACACCGCCAACACCGGCCGGGCCGCCCACCGCTGGCGGGTCGCCGTGCACGGCAGCACCGCCCGCGAACTGGCCGAGCGCCTCACCGAGGTCGCCGACGGCCGCACCCCGGCGGTCCGGCCCACCGGCCGGCCCGCCACGGCCTTCCTGTTCACCGGCCAGGGCTCCCAGTACCGGTCCATGGCGAGCGGCCTGCTCGCCACCGAACCGGCCTTCCGCGACGCGCTGCACGAGTGCGCCGACCTGCTGCGCCCGCACCTCGACGTCCCGCTGCCGGACCTGCTGCACGGCGACGCCCGGCACCTGCTGGACGAGACCCGCTACGCGCAGCCCGCCATCGTCAGCGTCCAGGTCGCCCTGGTCCGCCTGCTCGCCGGGGCGGGCGTGCACCCCGACGCCGTCGCGGGCCACAGCCTCGGCGAACTCACCGCGGGCTGGGCCGCCGGCGTGCTCGACCTGCCCGACCTGCTGCGGCTGACCGCCCTGCGCGGCGCCCTCATGCAGGAGTGCCACGGTGCGGGCGGGGCGATGGCCGTCGTCCACACCGACGCCGACACGCTCGTCGAGGCGCTGCGGCACCACCCCGGCGTCGAGATCGCGGCCTACAACGCGCCGCGCGTGCACACCGTCACCGGCCCGGCCGAGGCCGTCGCACGGTTCTGCGAGCGGACCCCGCACCGCACCCAGCGGCTCGCCGTCGGCCACGCCTTCCACTCCGCCGCGATGGAGCCGGCCGTCCGGCCGTTCGCGGAGGCCGTCGCGCGGACGCCGCTCCGGGCACCGGCCCTCCTGTTCGCCTCCACCCTCACCGGCCGCCCGCACACCGACACCACCGCCACCGACCCCGAACACTGGGCGGCGGCGATCCGCGAGCCCGTGCGCTTCGCCCAGGCACTGGCCGTGCTCGGCGAGAGCACCCCGGACACCGTCTGGGAGGTCGGCCCGCACCCCCAGCTGCTGCCGTTGGCCCGCACCGTCCTCGCCGAGCCGCACCCCGCCTGGATCCCGACCCTCCACCGCGACCGCGACGACCAGGCCCAGCTGCACGCGGCCCTGACCACCCACCACAACCGCACCGGCGCCGACCTGGACTGGAGCGCCCTGCACGCCGGCCGGGACGGCCGCACCACCACCATCCCCGGCTACCCCTTCCACCGGCAGGAGCTGACCGCGCCCCCCGCTCGCCGCCTCGCGGCGAGCGCCGTCGGCCACCCGCTGTTCGACCGCCGTTACGAGAACGGGAACGAGGGCCAGTGACGACGCATCGAGCCGACTCCCACGAGACCCACGGGACGAACGACCTCCACGGGACCCACGGGACGAACGACATCCACGGGACGCGTGAGACCTACGAGAAGACCTTCACCGGGCGCGAGCGCCTCATCGCCCAGCACCGCGCCGACGGCCTCGGCCTGCTGCCGGCGGCCGTGCAACTGGAGATGGCCCTGGCGGGCATCGCCGGGCTGCGCCCCTTCGCCCCGTCCGAGCTCACCGACGTGGCCTTCCTGCGCCCGCTCACCCTCGCCGAGGGCGCGTCGGCCGCCGTGCGGCTCGACGTGCTGCGCACCGGGCCCGACCGGACCGGCTTCGAGCTGAGCACCGTCCTGGCGGGCGAGCGCAAGGCCCTGTCTACCGGCACCGGGCGCCTGCTCGGCGCCGGGAGCCCCGCCCCGACGGCCTGGCAGGTCGGCGCGCCCCGCACGGTCGACCCGGCCGAGCTGTACCGGGGCTGGGCCCGCGAGGGCCTCGCCTACGGGCCCGACTTCCGCACCGTCCGCGAGCTGGCCGTCGGGGACGGCACGGCCCGCGCCGTGCTGGCCACCGACGCCGAACCGCTGCCCTGGCACGCCCACCCGCTGCTGGTGGACGGCGTCTTCCAGGCCGCCGCCTGCGCACTCCAGGACCTCGCCGACGGCCCGCGGCCCGTGCTGCCGATCGGCATCGCCCGGATCACCGTGCACGCCGAACTGTCCGGACGGACGGGCGGCGCCACCGTGCTGGTGCGCCGCACCGGCGACGAGGGCGCCTACGCGACGGCGGACGCCCTGCTGCTCGGCCCCGCCGGCGAGGTCGTCGTCGAGTTCACCGGCCTGCGGATGCGCCGCACCACTGGGCAGGTGGCGGGCCCCGCCCACCCGCTCTCCCGGATCCGCTGGCGCGAGACACCCGGCCCGGTCCGCGAACCGGCCGAGGGCACCTGGGTGCTGCTGCACCACGGCGCCGCCGACGGCCCTACTGCCGACGGCCCTACCGCCGACGGGCCTGCCGAGCGCACCGCCCGCCGACTGCGGGCGGAGGGCGCCCGCGTGGTGGAGGCCGTCCTCGGTATGGACCCGGCCGCCGGCGGACCCGACCGCGTCCTCCTGCCCGCCGCCGACGAGGAGTCCTTCCGCCGGCTGTGGGAGTCGGTGGGCCAGCCGGTGACCGGGGTCGTCCACCTGTGGAACACCGGGCCCGCGCGCGAGCGGCAGGCCGAACTCGACCAGGGCCTGCACGGCTGCCTCGCCGCGCTCAGGACCCTCGGCGAACGGCAGCGGAGCGCCCGCTTCTTCGCGGTGACCGCCTCCGGCCAGCCGGTCGTGGACGGCGACGTCCCGGTGCCCGCCCGCGCCGCGCTCTGGGGCCTGGTGCGCACCGCCGCGATCGAGTACCCGGGACTGCGCCCGCGCCTGATCGACCTGGACGGAGCCTCCGCCGACGCGCTGGCGGGCGAGCTCGGCGACGGCCCCACCGAGGTCGCCTACCGGCGCGGCGTGCGCCACGAACCGGTGCGGGTGCGCACCCGCCCGGCCCGGCCGGGCGTGCGGGCCGTCCGGCCCGGCGGCCGCTACCTCCTGCTGGGCGGGCACGGCGGGCTGGGCCGCGAGCTGGCCGCCCGCCTCGCCCGGGAGGGCGCCGGCCTGGTCGCGCTGGTCAGCCGCTCCGGCGGCGCCGGAGTGGACGGAGTGGCCGGAGTGGCCGGAGTGGCCGGAGCGGCCGACCTCCCGGGCTGCACGGTCGTCTCGTACGCGGCCGACATCACCGCCCCGGGTGAACTCGGTGCCGTCGTCGACCGGATCCGCGCCGAGTTCGGCGAACTGCACGGCGTGGTGCACGCCGCCGGCACCCTCAAGGACGGCCTGATCCGCTCCGCCACGCCCGCCGACCTCGCCGCGGTGCTGCGGCCCAAGGTGGACGGCGTCCACGAGCTCGCCGCCGCCCTCACCGGGACGGACCTCGACTTCGCCGTGCTGTTCGCCTCGGTCTCCGGGACCTTCGGCAACCTCGGCCAGGCCGGGTACGCCGCCGCCAACGCCTACCTGGACGCCTTCGCCCACGCGCACGGCCGGCCCTGGCTGAGCGTCGACTGGGGCCTGTGGGGCGAGGTCGGCATGGGCACCGCCGTCGCCGACCAGCTGCGCCGGCGCGGCGTCCGGCCGCTGGGCACCACCGAGGCCCTGGACGCCCTGCTGGCGGTGCTGGGCGAGGACACCCGGCAGGTCGTCATCGCCCACCCCGACGCCTCGGTGGTCCTCCCCGAGGACGAGCCCCCGGGCGCGCGGCCGCCGGGTGCCGAACCCGCCGACGAGGTGCGCGCGCCCGACGCGCTGCACGCCGGAGGCGCCGGCCCCGAGCGCGTCGAACAGGCCCTGGAGGGCTTCCTGACGGAGCGCCTCGGCCTGGACCGCCTCGACCGCGACGCGCCGCTGTCGGACTACGGGATGAGCTCCATCACGAGCGTCGAACTGTCGGAGGAGCTGTCCCGCCGGTGGGGGATCCACCTGCCCGCCACCCTGTTCCTGGAGTACGGCGGCTTCGCCGAGCTGGCGCAGGCGCTGACCGAGCGGTACGGGGCGGCCGAAGCGCTGCCCGCGCCGACGGCCGTACCGGACCCCGTACCGGAGCCCGTACCGGCTCCGGCCGCCGCTCCCGTCCCGGAAGCGGCGGAGCCTCCGGCCACCGCCCGTACCGCCGACCGATTTGCCGCCCGCCCCGGGGACATCGCCGTGGTCGCCGCCTCCGGCGACCTGCCCGGCGCCGCCGACCAGGACGGCCTGTGGGCCCTGCTGCGCGCCGGCGGCCACGCCTTCACCGAGATCCCGGCCGACCGCTGGGACATCGACGCCCACTTCGGCCCGCGCGCCCCGCGCCAGACCGGCACCTACTGCCGCACCGGAGCCTTCCTCACCGACATCGACCGCTTCGACCCGGCCTTCTTCGGCATCTCCGTCCGCGAGGCCGAGGAGCTGGACGTCCAGCAGAAGCTGCTGCTGGAGCACGCCTGGGCGGTGCGCGACGAGAGCGGACTCGCCGACCGCCGCGACATCGGGGTGTTCGTCGGCGCCACCTACACCCACCACCGCGACGCCCAGGGCCTGGAGAGCGTCGGCCCCTACAGCGCGCTCGGCTCCATGAACGCCCTGCTGGCCAACCGGATCTCCTACGCCCTGGACCTGCGGGGCCCCTCGCAGACCGTCGACACGCTCTGCTCCTCCGCCCTCGTCGCCGTCCAACAGGCGGTCGCCGCCCTGCGCGCCGGCCACTGCGGCGCCGCGATCGTCGCGGCCTGCCACGTCGGGCTGACCCCGTGGTACTACCGCAGCCTCAGCCAGCTGGGCGCGCTGTCCGAGGGCCTGCCCCGCCCGTTCGACGCCCGGGCCGACGGCTTCGTCCCGGGCGAGGGCGCGGTGGCCGTCATGCTCAAGCCGCTGACCGACGCCGAGCGGGACGGCGACCGCGTCCTGGGTGTCATCCGTGGCGCGGCCGTCAACCACGGCGGCCGGGCCGGCGCCCTGCCGGTGCCGCGCAGCGAGGCCCAGACGGACGTCATCCGGGCCGCCCTGGCGGACGCCGGAGCGGCCCCGGCGGACATCACCCTGATCGAGGCGCACGGCACCGCCACCCAGCTGGGTGATCCGATCGAGACCGCCGCGCTGGCAGCCGTGTTCGGCGCCGACCCGGCCCGCCGGGCCCCCTGCCACCTCGGCTCCGTCAAGGCCAACATCGGCCACCTGGAGCCGGCCGCCGGACTGGCCGCCCTGCTCAAGGTGCTGCTCTGCCTGCGGCACCGGGAGATCCCGCCGCTGGCCGGCTTCGACACCCCGAGCGCCCAACTCGACCTGGCCGACGGGACGTTCGTCATCCCGACCGGGCCGGTGGAGTGGTCCGCGGAGGGGCCGCGCCGAGCCGGGATCAGCGCCTTCGGCATGGGCGGCACCAACGCCCACCTCGTGGTGGAGGAGTACCTGCCGGAGCCCGCCGACCGGACCGCCGCCCCGGCCGGGGCGCCCGAGGCACTCGGCGAGCACCTGCTCGTGCTGTCCGGACACACCCCCGAGGCGCTGGCCCACCGGGCCGCGGACGTGCTCCGCCTGCTGCGCGACGACACCCCGACCGACCTCGCCGCGCTCTGCCGCTCGGCCGCCGTGGGACGCGACCACCGGCGCCACCGGATCGCCGTCCTCGGTTCCACCGCCGGGGAGTTGGCCGCCGGGCTCGCCCGCCACCTGCGCGACGGGCAGCGGCCGGTCCTGCGCGGCGACGCCCCCCTGGACGGCGCCGCGACCGTCCCCGACGAGGCCTTCCTCGACCTGGTCGCGCGGTTCACCACCATGAGCGCCGACCGCCTCCGGGCCCGGCTTTACCTGCCCGAGCAGCGGCTGAGCACCGCGCTGGCCCTGCACCACGTCGCCGGTGGAACCGTCGACTGGCGCGCCGTCCACCAGGGCGCGCCCGCCCGGCGCACCGACCTGCCGCCCTACCCCTTCCGGGCCCCCGCCGAGACCGCCCGCCGACTGACCCGCGCCCACCGCGTCTTCGGTGAGCCGACCGTGCCCGGCGCGCTGCCGCTGGCGCTCGCCCTGCACCGGGCCGACCTCCTGCACCGGGTGGCCTTCCTCGGCCGGGGCACCGGTGAGGGCCCGCTCAGCAGCGACCTGGACGACCCGGCCCGCACCGGCGCCGCCACCTTCCGCCACGGCGGGCGGACCATCGCCCGGATCGAGCCGGCCGGCCCGGACGCCGCACCCGCCCGCACCCCCCGCGCGGCGGACCTCGACGCCCTGCGCACCCGCCTCGGCCGCACCCTCGAACCGGACGGCCTGTACGCCTGGTTCGCGGCGAAGGGCATGGACCTCGACGCGCCGCTGCGCTCGCTGGGCGAGGTGCGCTACGGAGCGGACCGCGTGCTCGCCCGCGTCGACCTGCCGGAGGGCGGGCCGCTGGAGCGGACGGTGGTCGCACTGGACGCGGCCCTGCAGTGCATGGCCGTCCTCACCCTGGCCGACCCGTCCGCCGCGACGGAGACGTACCTGCCGGAGTCCGTCCGGCAGGTCGAGCAGTGGGGCGACCCCGCCCGGACCGCCTACGTGCTGCTGGAGACCGAGGACACCGGGACGGACCGGGTCCGCCGGGGCGACGCGACGCTGCTCGCCGCCGACGGCGCCGCGCTGGCCCGGCTCACCGGCATCGAGTACCGGACGGCGCAGGGGCGGGGTGCGTCGGCCGAGCCCGCTGCGGTCGGGTCCGCTGCGGAGGGGACCGCCGTGGCCGGGTCCGGAGCGCCGGTCCCGACCGTACCGGACGGGCACGGCGCGGCCGTCGAGGCCGCCGTCCTCGGGATCGTCCGGGACGCCTTCCGCGATCCGGCGATCACCCCGACCACCCCGCTCTCCACCGTCGGGCTCGACTCCCTGCTGGCGACGGCCGTCGCGGCGGACCTGGCGGCGGCCCACGGGCTGCGGCTGAGCCCCGGCGAGGTGCTGGAGCACCCCGACTGCCGCTCCCTGGCGGCCCACCTGGCCGGACAGTTCCCCGCCCTGCCGGTCGCCACCGACGCCGACAACGCCACCGACGCCACCGACGCCACCGACGCCACCGACGCCGACAACGCCGACAACGCCGACAACGCCGACAACGCCGACAACGTCGCCGCTGAACCGGCGAACGTACCGGTCGTCGTGGAGCCCGAGTCGACGGACATCGCGGTGATCGGCTTCGCGCTCGCGCTGCCCGGCGCCCGCGACGAGGACGCGCTCTGGTCGCTGCTCGCCGACGCGGGCAGTGCCCTCGGCCCGGCTCCCGCCCACCGCTGGAACGGCTCCGCGGCCGTGCGGACCGGCGACGTCGGCGGATTCCTCGACAACGTGGAGGAGTTCGACGCCCGGTTCTTCGACTTCTTCCCCAAGCAGGCCGAGGTCCTGGACCCCCAGGTCCGCTGGCTGCTGCGGACGACCTGGGAGGCGCTGGAGTCGGCCGGTCTGCCGCCGCGCGGCCTCGACCGCGACACCGGCGTGTTCGTGGGCGCCAGCTACCAGCACTACCGCGAGTACAACCTCGCGCCGGAGCTGGACGCCCACAGCGGCCTGGGCAACCACAACGCCTTCCTGGCCAACCGGTTGAGCCACTTCCTCGATCTGCGTGGTCCGAGCATGACGATCGACACCTTGTGCTCCTCCTCGCTGGTCGCCCTGCACACCGCCGCGCGCTCGCTGCGGGCGGGCGAGTGCGGGCAGGCCGTCGTCGCCGGGGTGCGGGTCGGGCTGTCGCCGCTGCACTACACCGCGATGAGCAATCTGCGCGCACTCTCGCCGACCGGCCTGGTGCGGGCCTTCGATGCGACCGCCGACGGCTTCGTGCCGGGCGAGGGCGTGGTGTCGGTGGTGCTGAAACCGCTGACGGCGGCGGTGCGCGACGGCGACCGGATCCGGGGCGTCATCCGCGGCAGTGCCGTCAACCACGGCGGCCGCACCAGCGGCCTGACGGTGCCGAGCAGTTCGGGACAGGAGGACGTGGTGGCCTCGGCACTGCGCGAGGCCGGAGTGTCCCCCGAGTCGATCGGTCTGGTCGAGGCGCACGGCACGGGCACCCGGCTGGGCGACCCGATCGAGGTGGACGGGCTGACCCGGGCCTGGCGCGAGCACACCGACCGCGCGCAGTTCTGCGCGCTCGGCTCGGTGAAGTCCAACATCGGGCACCTGGAGCCGGCCGCCGGTCTGGCCGGCCTGGTCAAGGTCCTGCTCGCGATGGAGCACGGTACGATCCCGCCCTCGCTGCACCTGCGCCGCCCCAACGACCATGTGCGGTTCGAGAGTTCGCCGTTCTACCTGGCCGACCGCGCCCGCCCCTGGCCGCGCGGGGAGCAGGCCCGCCGGGCGGCGGTGAGCTCCTTCGGGATGGGTGGGGTCAACGCCCACGTCATCGTCGAGGAGCCGCCCGCCCTCCCCGTCCGCCCGCCGCTGCCGCACGGCAGCCACCTGGTCCGGGTGACGGCGGCCGACGAGAACACCGTCCGCACCCTGGCCGCCGCCTATGCCGCCCGCTTCGAGGCGGTCCGCGACCCGTGGGAGACCGCCGACCTGTGCCGCACGGCCAACACCGGCCGCTCCCCACAGGACTGGCAGACGGCCGTCCACGGCCACGACGCCGCCGAACTGGCCACCGCCCTGCGCGCCGTCGCCACCGGCCGGGTGTCCGTCGCCCGCGCCGACCGGGAACCGGCCGACGACGTGCCCACCCCGGACCACCGCACCGCCGCCGAGCGGGCCAGGGCCGGGCACACCGACCTCGACTGGGCCGCGCTCGGCACCCCCGGCGCCCGCACCGCCGACCTGCCGACCTACCCGTTCGCCCCGGACACCTACTGGCGGACCCGCACCGGCGACGACCGGACCGGCGGAGCCCCCGAGCCCGGCGGAGCCCCCCGGCCCGGCGGCACCCGGGCCCTGCGCACCGCATGGCATTCCCAGGAGCCGGCCGCCCCGACGGCGGTCCCCGGGACCGTCCGGCTGGTCGGTGCCGGGCGGGAGCTCGGGCAGCTGGTCGAGGCCGAACTCCGCGCCCACGGCGCCCGCCTGGCCCTGCCCGGCCGGGCCGCCGACACCGTCCTCATGATCGATGCCTCGGACGACGCCGACGGTGGCGACGGCGAGGAGCTGGGCCCGTTCTGGAAGGAACTCGGCGACCAGATCAGGGAGTTGCCGCCGCACGGCCGCATCCTGTGGGCCGGCCGGCACAGCGCCGCCGTGCACCCGGGGGAGCACGCCGCGCTGCGCCCGGTACGGTCCGCCGAGGCGGCGGCGGTGGCCGCCGCCTGCGCCGAGAGCCGTAGGTCCGGCACGGTCGTCCACCTGGACGCGGCCGATCCGGCCGAGGCGTGGGCCCGGCAGCTCGCCGCCGAGTACGCGGTCCTGGGCCACGGCCCGGAGGGCCAGGACGGTGAGGACGGCGCTGTGACCGCTGTCGCCTACCGCGGCGGCGTCCGCTACGCCCCGCAGCCCGCCGACGCGGCGCCCGGTCCCAACTGCTCCCTGTCCGGGGACGGTTACCTGCTGGTCACCGGCGGGCTCGGCGCGGTCGGCCGACGCCTGGTCGCCCGGCTGGTCGAGCGCGGCGCCCGCCGCATCGGCATCGTCGGCCGGTCCCCGCTCGACCCCGGGCGCTCCGCCGCGCTGCGCGAGCTGGCGGGCCCGGCGGAGCTGGCGTACCTGCCGTGCGACACGGCCGACGCCTCGGCGCTCGCGGCCGTCGCCGACGAACTGGGCGCCCGTTGGGGCCGGTTGCGCGGTGTGGTGCACGGAGCCGGGGGCGTCAACCCGTTCGGCGCGATGCACCGCCGCCCCTGGGGCGATGCCGCCCGGGTGCTGGCCCCGAAGGTCGCCGGCTCGCTGAACGCCGTCCGACTGGCTCAGCAGCGCGGCGCGGACTTCGCCGTCCTGGTGTCCTCGATCGCCGGCGCCCAGGCCCGGGCCGGGCGCGGACTGGTCGACTACGCCCTCGCCAACGCCTACCAACTGGCCCTGGCCGAACGGGAGAACGGCGCCACCGGCACCGTCGTCACGGCCCATGCCTGGCCGGACTGGACGGGGGTCGGCATGGCCGCGGACGCCTCCTTCGCCGCCGCCCACGCCATCGACGCCGAGGAGGCGGAGGCCGCCTTCCTCGACCACGCACTGACCGGTGGCGCCGTGGTCTTCCCCGGGCGTACCACCGCCGAGCAGCCCGTACCGGCAGAGGGAGAGGCACAGGCACCGGCACCGATCCGCGTCGTCATCCCCGCCGCCGTCTCCGCAACCGTCCCCGCAGCCGTCCCCGCCGTCGTGCCCGCAGCGGCGACCGGCCGGGACCGCGCGGCAGCCCGCGAGGCCGTCCGCGCGGCGTTCGTCCAGGTCCTCGGTGAGGACCCCGGCGAGCGGGCGCTGCCCGGCCTCGGGCTCGACTCCCTCGCGATCGCCGAACTGGCCACCGCCCTGGAACGGCACACCGGACGCACCGTCGACCCGTCGCTGCTGATGCGCACCCGCACGGCCGACGACCTCGCCGCCGCGCTCGCGGTGACCGTGCCCGCCCAACCGGGACCGGACCGCCCGGGCCCCGCCCCGGACGCCGACGGCCGCAGCACCGCGCTGCGGGCCCTGCTGCGCCCCCTGGTCGGCGCCGGACCGGGGCCGGTGGCGCCGTGACCTTCATCGCCCGCCGCACCGGCGGCCCCACCGACCGAACCACCGACCGAACCACCGACCGAACCACCGACCGAACCACCGACCGACCCGCCGACGAAAGGACCAGCGTGGACCGCCCGGACCGCCGCATCGCCGTCATCGGCCTCGCGGTACGCCTCCCCGGCGCCGAGGACGCCGTCGACCTGGCGCACTTCCTGCACCAGGACGGCACCGAGGTCGGCGAGGTCCCGCCCGGCCGCTGGCGCCGCGAGCTCTACCTCGGCGACGGCCCCCACCAGGGCTCCCACCACCGCGGGGCGTTCCTGCTCGACCCGTACTCCTTCGACCACGCCGCCTTCGGCCTCAGCGCCGAGGACGCGCTCCACCTGGACCCGCAGCAGCGCACCATGCTGGAGGTCGGTGCCCGGGCCCTGGAGGACTCCGGCCAGCTCGGCGCCGGGCGGCGGAGGCTGAACGCGGGCGTGTTCATCGGCGCGCGGATGAACTCCTACGGCTTCGACCACGGCCGCGGCCTGGCCGCCCGGCTCCCCGAGGCCCCCCGCCCGGCGGCGCTGTGGGGGCGGTCGCAGAACTTCCTGGCGGCCTGGCTCTCCGACCG
The DNA here is from genome assembly GCF_055594965.1 of Kitasatospora sp. NPDC040550. Classification (NCBI taxonomy): domain Bacteria; kingdom Bacillati; phylum Actinomycetota; class Actinomycetes; order Kitasatosporales; family Streptomycetaceae; genus Kitasatospora; species Kitasatospora sp. NPDC040550. Next base: position 187,961 of record NZ_JBVIWC010000006.1, read on the forward strand.
CCTCGACCTCGCGGGCCCGAGCCTGGTCGTCGACACCGCCTGCTCCTCCTCGCTGACGGCGCTCTGGCTCGCCTGCCAGAGCCTGACCGCCGAAGCCTGCGACCTGGCCGTCGTCGGCGGCGTCGACCTGCTGATCGACCCGCTGACCTTCGTGCTGCTCTCCCGCACCGGGGCGCTGTCCCCGGACGGCCTCTGCCACACCTTCGACGGCCGGGCCAACGGCTACGTCCCGGGGGAGGGCGCCGTCGCGCTCGTCCTCAAGCCGATGGCGGCCGCCCTGGCCGACCGCGACCACGTGCTCGGCGCGATCAGCGCGAGCGCGGTGAACAACGACGGCGCCACCATGGGCGTCACCACGCCCAACCTGGACGCCCAGGTGGAGCTGCTGGACCGGGTCTACCGGAGCGTCGACCCGGCCACCGTCCAGTACGTCGAGGCGCACGGCACGGGCACCGCCATCGGGGACCCGATCGAGACCCGGGCCCTCACCGAGGTCTTCGGCCGACACGGCGTGCCGCGCAACTCGGTGGCCCTGGGCTCGCTCAAGCGCCGCATCGGCCACCTCCACTCGGCCTCGGGCCTCGCCGCGCTCGCCAAGGTCCTCGTCCTGCTGCGCGAGGGCGTCATCCCGGCGGCGGGCGTGCCGGCCCCCAACCCGCGCCTGGGCCTGGCCACCGGCCCGTTCCACCTGCCCACCGCCGCCGCCCCCTGGCCCGAGGCGCCGGTGCGCCGGGCCGCGGTGAGCGGCTTCGGTTTCGGCGGCACCAACGCCCACGTGGTCGCCGAGGCCGTCCCCGACTCCGTCCCGGAGCCTCACCCCCCGGCTCCGGGACGGGCCGTCCACGTCCTGCCACTGTCCGCCGGCACCCCGTACGCGCTGCGCGAGCTCGCGGCGCAGTGGCTCGGCCTCCTGACGGCCGACGGAGCGGACCCGGCGGACGCCCGCGCCACGGCGGACGCCTGCGCCACGGCGCGACTGGCCCGGCCGCACCGCGCCGTGCGCACCGCCGTCACGGGCGCCGACGCCGCCGAACTGGCCACCGCCCTGCGGACCTGGCTGCTCGGCCGCGCGCCGGAGCCCCGGGCGACCGTCCGGCTCCGCCCGGTGGCGGCGCCGACCCCGCCCGCCTGGCTGGCGGCCCTGGACCGGACGCTGCCCGCCGTGCGGGATGTGCTCGACCTGTTCGAGGCCGCGACCGGCACCGAACTGGCCTCGTTCTCGGGCGAGTTGCTCAGGATCAGCGAGGGCGTCGCGCTCGCGGTGGCGCTGCGCGGTCTCGGCCTGCCCGCCGAAGCGGTGGACCTGCCGCCGGGCTGGGAGGCCGTCCGGGAGTTCGCCTGGGGGAGTGCGCCGCTGGAACAGGCGCTGGCCGACGTCCTGCGGCAGGAGGCCGAGGCCGAAGCGGCGGCCGACCCCGACGCGGACGCGGCGGAGCTCTGCGCCCGGCTCGACCGGGCCCGGAGCGACCAGGAGGTGGCCGGGACGCTCGCCGCGACCGTGGCCGAACTCTTCGCGGCGGGCCGGGAGATCGACTGGACGGCCTTCCAGGGCGGGCACGCCTGGCGCAAGCGCCCGCTGCCCGCGGCCCAGTCCACCGGCCCGGCCCTGGACCTGCGCGAACCGCTGCGCTCCGCCGAGCCCGGCACACCCACCGCGCTGGACTCCGACGAGGGCGCCGCCGGCTACACCTTCTCCCGGGTCTTCGGCCCCGGCGAGGCCCCGATCGCCCAGCACGCGGTCTACCGGCGCACGATGCTGCCGGGCGTGGCCTGGTTCGACTTCCTGCGCGAGGGCGCGGCCGTGCGCGGCGAGGCCTTCCACGGGCTCGGCGACGTGCTCTTCCACCGCCCGCTGATCCCGACCGCCGCCCGCCGGGTGGTGTGCCGGGTGGACGGCGAGGGCCGCTTCACCGTCCAGGACGGCGAGCACGGCGAGCCGTTCGTCACCGGCCGCTACCTCGCGCACCGGGCGCCGCAGCCCGCCACCCTCCCGATCGCGGCGCTCCTGGACACCTGCTCGGCCGAGCTGCACGCCGGCTCGCGGCTGTACCGCTGGCTGCGCCGGATCGGCTACCACCACGGCCGCTACTACCGGAACATCTCCTGGGTGGCCGGCCTGCCCGGCGGCGGCACGCTGGCCCGGATCGAGGGCGAGCGGCAGCGGGAACTGAACCCGGGCGGGGTCGAGCTGTACCCCGGGCTGCTCGACAGCGTGACGATCGCCGCGATCGCGCCCGACAACCCGGTGTTCGGCGCCGCCGAGGCCACGGCCTTCATCCCGCTGTCGGTCGGCCGGCTGGACGTCCACGGCCCGCTGGCGGAGGCGGCGTACGTCCGCACCGAGACCGCCTTCTGGAACGACGAGGCCTGCCGGGTCACCCAGACGGTCACCGACGCGGCGGGCCGGCCGCTGCTGGTGCTGGCGGACATCTCCTCCAAGCGCGTCCCCACGGCGGCCTTCGACGAGCACCCGGAGCCGGGCGGGCGCCCGGACGCAGCGGCGCCCGAGGCCGGCCCGACGTCTGACACCGTGTCGGCACCCGAGCCCCCGCCGGCGGTCGAGCCCCCGCCGGCACCCGGGCCCGAGCCGGTGGCCGTACCGCAGCCGGCTGCCCCGGCCCCCGCCGTCGCCGGTACGGCGGACCCGGCCGCGCGGATCCTCGCCTGGTTCCTGGAGCTGACCGGGACGGCCGACGCCGATGCCGACACCGAGTTCCTGTCCGCCGGATCCGACTCCGTCGGCCTGGTGTCGCTGAGCGAGCGGATCTCCCGGGAGCACGGCCTCGCGCTCTACCCGACGGTGTTCTTCGAGTACCCGACCCCGCGCCGCTTCGCCGCCTTCCTGGCCGAGGAGGCCACGGAACTGGCCGCGACGCTGCCCGCCCCGACGGGCCCCGCCGCCACCGGCACTCCAGCCGCCCCGGCTCGTCCGGTGGACCCCGCGCCGCGGGCCGCCGAACAGCGCCGCCCCCGCCCCGCGCCCGCCCGCCCCGAACCCTCCCGCGCCGCCACGGCGCCCACCCCCCGCCCGCGCGACATCGCCGTCGTCGGCGCGGCCGTCCGGCTGCCCACCGCCGCCGGTCAAGCCGAGTTCGCCGAGCTGCTGCGCGAGGGCCGCGACACCGTCCGCCCGCTGCCCGAGGGCCGTCGCCACCCGGGTGCCCCGGTCCCCGAGGCCTCGTTCCTCGACCGGGTGGACGGCTTCGACCCCGCGCCGTTCCGGATCTCGCCCCGGGAGGCGCCGCTGATCGACCCCCAGGCCCGGATCGTCTACGAGACGATCTGGGAGGCCCTGGAGGACGGCGGCCGCTCCGGCGCCCGGGCCGAGGGCGCCACCACCGGGCTGTGGATCGCCTACAGCCACGACCACTACCACGAGGAGCGGGTGCGCCACGGCGTCGCCGACGGGCGCGGGCTCGGCCTGGAGGCGATGATCGCCAACCGGCTCTCCTACCTGATGGACTGGCACGGCCCCAGCACCCTGGTCAACACGCTCTGCTCCTCCTCCCTGGTCGCCCTGCACACCGCCGTGCAGCACCTGCGCTCCGGGGAGGTCGACACGGCGGTGATCGGCGCCGTGCACGCCGGCATCAGCCCCGAGTACTTCCGCTCCATGGGTGAGCTGATGGCTCTGTCGCCCCGGCACCGCTGCCGCTCCTTCGACGACGGCGCCGACGGTTTCGTGCCCGGCGAGGGCGCCGTCGCCGTGGTGCTGCGCCGCCACGCCGACGCCGAGCGGGACGGCGACCGGGTGCGCGGCCTGGTCCGGGGCACGGCGGTCAACCACGGCGGCCGCACCACCCGCTACTCGGCGCCCAGCCCGGCCGCCCAGCGCGACGTCGTCGCCGCGGCGCTGCGGGACGCCGACGTCTCCCCGGAGACCATCGACCTGGTCGAGGCGCACGGCACGGGCACCCGGCTGGGCGACCCGATCGAGGTGGACGGGCTGACCCGGGCCTGGCGCGAGCACACCGACCGCGCGCAGTTCTGCGCGCTCGGCTCGGTGAAGTCCAACGTCGGCCACCTGGAGCCGGCCGCCGGATTGATCGGCCTGGTCAAGGTCCTGCTGGGCCTGGAGCACGAGCAGCTGTGGCCGACCCTGCACGTCACCCGGCCCAACGACCACATCCGCTTCGAGTCCACCCCCTTCCACCTGGTCGACCGCGCCCGCCCCTGGCCGCGCGGCGAGCGCCCGCGCCGGGCCGCCGTCAGCGCCTTCGGCATGGGCGGGGTGAACGCCCATGTGATCGTCGAGGAGGCGCCGGCCGCTCCCGCCCCCGCACCGCTCGCCCAGGACAGTTACCTGGTGCGCCTCGGCGCGGCGAGCGAGCCGGCGCTGCGCGCCCTGGCCGCCGCCTACGCCGGGCACGTGGCCGCCCTCCCGGCCACCGGGCTCGGCGACTTCGCCCGGACCGCGAACACCGCGCGGGCCGCGCACCGCCACCGGGCCCTGGTGCACGGCGGCACCCCCGCGGAGCTGGCCGCCCGGCTCGCCGCCGTCGCCGACGGCAGCGCCCCGGCGGCCCGGCACACCGGGGGCCCGGCCCGCACCGCATTCCTGTTCACCGGTCAGGGCTCGCAGTACCCCGGCATGGGCGAGGGCCTGTACGCCACCGAGCCGGGGTTCCGCGCGGCGCTGGACGAGTGCGCCGAACTCCTCGCCCCGCACACCGACGTGCCGCTGCTCGACCTGATCCACGGCGACGCCCGGCACCTGCTGGACGAGACCCGCTACGCGCAGATCGGCATCGTGAGCGTGCAGGTCGCCCTGGTGCGCTGGCTGGCGGCGGCGGGCGTCCGGCCCGACGCGGTCGCCGGGCACAGCCTGGGCGAGCTGACCGCGGCCTGGGCGGCGGGCGTGCTCACCCTGCCCGACCTGCTGCGGCTGACCGCGCTGCGCGGCCGGCTGATGCAGGAGCAGCCCCGGGGCGGGGCGATGGCGGTCGTGCACACCGACGCGGACACCCTCACCGGCCTGCTCGCCCGCTACCCGGGCCTGGAACTCGCCGCCCACAACGCCCCGCGCCTGCACACCGTCAGCGGCCCGGCGGAGGCCGTCGAGCGGCTCCGGGCCGAGAGCACCGTGCGCGTGCAGCCGCTGACGGTCAGCCATGCCTTCCACAGCGCGCTGATGGACGGCGCGGTGGCCCCGTTCGCCGAGGCGGTGGCCGGCGTCGAACTCGCCCCGCCGGTCCTGCCGTTCGCCGCCACCCTCACCGGCAGCTGGCACACCGCCGCGACGGCGACCGACCCGCAGTACTGGGCCCGGGCCGTCCGCCGCCCGGTCCGGTTCGCCGAGGCGGTCGCCACCCTCGGCCAGGAGCAGCCGGACACGGTGTGGGAGATCGGCCCGCAGCCGCAGCTGCTCCCGCTGGCCCGGGCCGCGCACACCGGCGACCACCCCGAGTGGATCGCCACCCTCCGGCGCGGCCGGGGCGACCAGGCCCAGCTGCACGCCGCCCTGGCGGCCCACCACGACCGCACCGGCGCCGAACCGCGCTGGAGCGCCCTGCACGAGGGCAGGGGCCAGCGGATCACCACCCTCCCGACCTACCCCTTCCACCGGCAGCGGTACTGGATCACCGCGGCCGCACCGAACCCCGACGAGCACACCGAGCACACCGAGCACACGAAGAGGCCCGAGCACCATGGCTAGCGAGTACGGACTCAAGCGACACTTCAACGGCGAGGCGGCCCGCCTGATCGGAGGCAGGATCCGCGCCGCGCACCCCGGCTTCGACGTCGACGGCTACGCCGCCGAGGTCGAACGGCGCGTGCCGGGCAAGGAGTTGAAGGACCGCGTGCTGGTGCTGGCCGAGGGCCTGCGCACCCGGCTGCCCGCCGACTACCCCGCCGCCCTGCCCCTGCTGCTGACCGTCCTCGGCGACGAACTCGCCGAGGGAGAGGGGATGTTCAACGCCAGCTGGTACCTGATGCCGGTGGCCAGGTTCGTCGAGGAGTACGGACTCGACCACCCCGAGGCGTCCCTCGACGCCATCGAGGAGATCACCCGGCGGCACACCGGCGAGTACGCGATCCGGCCCTACCTCGAGCAGCACCACGCACCGACCATGCGGCGGGTCGCCGAGTGGGCGCTCAGCCCCAGCCACAACGTGCGGCGGCTGGCCAGCGAGGGCGTGCGCCCGCGGCTGCCCTGGGCCCGCACCCTCGGCGTCTTCGTCAAGGACCCGCGACCCGTCCTGGAGATCCTCGAACCGCTGCGCAGCGACCCCTCCGAGTACGTGCGCAAGTCCGTCGCGAACAACCTCAACGACATCTCCAAGGACAACCCCCAGCAGGCCCTCGACACCGCCCTGCGCTGGCTCGAGCAGAGCCGCACCCCCGAGACCGCCTGGATCGTCAAGCACGGCCTGCGGACCCTGGTGAAGAACGGTGACCAGCAGGCCCTGGCCGTGCTCGGGGCCACCGGCGGCGAACACGTCCGGGTGCCCCGGCTGAGCGTCACACCGCACGAGGTGACCGTCGGGGACACCGTCCTGGTCGAGCTGGACGTCGAGAACACCGACACCCGCGCCCACAGCGTGACCGTCGACTACGTCGTCCACCACGTCCGCAAGAACGGACGCAGCATCCCCAAGGTCTTCAAGCTGACCACCCTGGAACTCGCCGCCGGCGAACGGCGAAGCCTGCGCAGGACCCACCCGGTCAAGGAGGTGCAGACCCGCAACTACTACCCGGGCGAGCACCGGGTCGACATCCAGGTCAACGGCCTGGTGAAGGCCACCGAGCGATTCGACCTGCGGACATGAGCGCGCCGACGCTCGTCCTCGACGCGGCCGATCCGGTGGTCGCCGACCACCGGATCGGCGAGCACCCCGTCCTCGCCGCCGCCGTCCAGGCGGACGCGCTGCTCCGCGCCCTGGACACCCGGCGGCCGGGCCGGTCCTGGACGCTGGAGCAGGTCGCCTTCCGCGCGCCGCTGCGGGTGGACGGACCGCGCGTCGAACTGGCGGTGGTGACCGGCGAGGACGGGCAGTGCGCCGTGCGCGGCACCGGTACCGGCGCCGACGCGGCGACCGCGTACAGCACCGCCCGCGCCCACGGCGTCCCGCTGCCGCCGCCGCGCCACCTCGACACCGCCGACCTGCGGGCCGGCTGCCCGGACGCCGTCCCGCTCGCCGAACTGGACGCCTGGCGGCGCGCCAGCGGCATCGCGTACGGGCCCGCCTACCGGGTGGTCCGGTCCGCGCAGCGGGGGCCCGGCCGGATCGCGGCGGTGCTGCGCACGGCCGAGGACGACCCGCGCGCGGCGGCCTTCGTGCCGCCGCCGCTGCTCGACGGCGTGTTCCAGCTGCTCGGGCTGCTCGACGGGGGAGCGGCCGGGGCGTGCCTGCCCTGGTACGTCGGCCGGATCGCCGCCCGCCGCCGGATCACCGGGACGGTGCTGGCCCTGGTCGAGCTCGACCCGCCCGGACGGGGCGGTGCGGGCGGTGCGGGCGGTGGGGTGCGCGGGCGGGCCACCGTCTGCAACCAGCAGGGCGAGGTGCTGCTGGAACTGGACCGGATCACCCTCAAGGCGGCCGGGCCCCGGCGCCCCGCACCTGTGGCTCCGGTGGGGACGGTCGAGTCCGTCGAGTCCGCCGTCGGACTGATCGAGGCTCCCGGGTGGCGGCGGACCGAGCCGGCCCCCGCGCCGTGGGCCGCCGACCGGGCGGTGCTGCTGATCGCCCCGCCGGACACCCCGCAACCGGACACCCCACCCGTCGCCCGCCTGGCGCCCGGGGAACTGACGCAGGAACGGCTCGACGCCGTCCTCGCCGAGCACCCCGTGCACGAGGTGGTGTACGTGGCACCCCGGGGGACGGCGGGCGCGGACGGCGCGGCGCAGGCCCTCCAGGGCGTCTTCACCCTGGTGCGCCGGCTCGCCGCCCGGCCCCCGATGCCCGACCTGCTGATCGTCACCACGGGGGCCCACGACGTGACCGGCGGCGAGCCCGTCGACCCGGTCGCGACCGCGCTGTGGGCGCTGGCCCGCACCCTGCGCGCCGAGCACCCGCGCACCGCCGTGCGACTGGTCGACCTGGCACCGAGCGAGGTCGCGCCACCGCCCCGGTACGCCGAGCCGGACCTGGCCCGACGGTCCGGCACCTGGTACGCGCCGGTGGTCGAACCCGACCGTTCCGCCGCCGCCCGCCCCCCGCGCCTGCGCGGCGGACGCTTCCTGATCACCGGCGGCCTGGGCGGCATCGGCCTGCGGGTCGCCGAGTTCCTGGCCGAGGAGGGCTGCGCCCACCTCACCCTGGTCGGCCGCACCGCCCCGGCGGCCGGCGAGGTCCGGCAGCGCCTCGACCGGCTGGCCGCCCGGTGCGACCTGGAGACGGTGGCCGCCGACGTCCGCGACCTGCCCGAGCGGCTGGCCGGCGCCGCGCGCTACGACGGCCTCCTGCACGCCGCCGGAGTGCTCCGCGACGGCCTGGCCCGGAGCCTGACCCCGACCCAGGTGGGGGAGGTGTTCCACCCCAAGCTCGGTGGGGTGCACGCCCTCGCCGAGCTGGCGGCCCGGCACGACCCACCCGGTTTCGTCGCGCTGTTCTCCTCCGTCGCCGCCGTGCGCGCCAACCTCGGCCAGAGCGCCTACGCCGCCGCCAACGGGTACCTGGACGGCTACGCGGCCCGGCAACGCGCCGAGGGCCGGCCCTGGTACAGCCTCGGCTGGGGCCTGTGGAACGTCGGCATGGGCGAGCACATCGCCGCCCGGGCCGCCGCCCACGGCGTCCCCGCCCTCACCCCGGACGACGGCGTCGCGCTGCTGCGCGCGGCCCTCTGCCGTCCTCCCGCGCACTACGTCCTGACTGCCACCGCCCGAGCGAAGGGGGCACCCATGACCACCACCCTGACACCGACGAGCGAGCTGTGGCCGCCGCTCACCGCCGCCGTCCGGAAGATCCTGCTCGTCGACGACGTCGCCCGTGAGGACGACCTGCTGGAGCTGGGGCTCGACTCGATGATGGCGGTCGAGCTGGCCGCGGCGCTGGCCGGCTCCGGGCTCGACGTCGACCCGATGGTCTTCTTCGAGCACAGCGGCGTCGGCGCCCTGCTGGGGCACCTGGAGTCGCTGCCGCGCACGGGGGCGGCCGCCGAGCGCCCGGTTCCCGCGCCCGTGCCCGAGGCCGCGCCCGCTTCCGTCCGGGCGGCCGCCGACGCCTTCGTCCCCGAGTGGGACCGCTACCGCGACCCGGCCCCGCACGCCGAGCCCGCACCCGTGCGGCAGCCCGAGCCGCGCCCCGAGCCCGTCGCCCCCGCACCCGCCGTCCGTACGGAACCCGCCCCGGCCGCCGCTGTCCCCCCGGTCGTCCCGCACGCCCCGGCGCCGCGCACCCGCACGCCCCGGCGCACCCTTCCCGCCCGGCTGTCCGGCGCACCCGGCGGCAGCTTCCTGGAGCGCCGGATCGACGCGCTCTCCACCGAGGACCGGCAGATCGTCGCCAGGGACGAGTACTTCTACGAGCCGGTGATCGAACGCGCCGAGGGCGCCCGGATCAGGTTCGACGGCCGCTGGTTCCTCAACTTCGCCTCCTACAGTTACCTCGGGCTGATCGGCCACGACTACATCGACCAGCAGGTCCTGGACGCGGTGGAGCGCCACGGCACCGGCGCCCACGGCGTGCGCCTGCTGGCCGGCACCCTCCACCTGCACCGCGAACTGGAGCTGGCGGTCGCCGACTTCCTCGGCGCCGAGGACGCCGTGGTCTTCTCCAGCGGGTACATGGCCAACGTCGCCACCGTGGGCGCCCTGGTCGGCGCGGGCGACGTGGTCATCGGCGACGTCTACAACCACGCCAGCATCCTCGACGGCTACCGGCTCTCCGGCGCCGAGGTGATCACCTACGCCCACAACGACCTGGCCGACCTGGAACGCGCGCTGAGGAAGGCGGGCGACCGGGGCCGCCTGGTGGTCACCGACGCCGTGTTCAGCATGGACGGCGACATCGCCGACCTGCCCGGCATCGTCGAGCTGTGCGAGCGCTACGACGCCCCGCTGATGGTCGACGAGGCACACAGCCTCGGCGTCCTCGGCGACACCGGACGCGGCATCACCGAGCACTTCGGCCTCGACCCGGCCCGGATCGACGTCAAGATGGGCACCCTGTCCAAGACCGTGCCCAGCGCGGGCGGTTACGTCGCCGGCTCGCGCGACCTGGTCTTCGCGCTCAAGAACAACGCCCGCGGCTGGATGTTCTCCGCCGCCGCGACCCCGGCCCAGGTCGCCGCCGCCAAGGCCGCGATCGAGGTGATGGCCGCGGCCCCCGAACGCACCCGCGAACTGCGCGCCCGCACCACCCGCTACCGCGAGCAGCTGCGCGCCCTCGGCTTCGACACCCTGCAGAGCGAGACCCCGGTGGTGCCGGTGATCTGCCGCAGCGCCGAACAGGCGGGCGCGATGGCCCGGTCGTGCCAGCGCGACGGGCTGTTCGTACAGCCGATCGTCTACCCGGCCGTGCCGCGGACGCTGCCCCGGCTGCGCACGATCGTCAACCTCGCCCACTCGGAGGCCGACCTGGACGAGGCGGTCGCCGTGCTGGCGCGCGCCGGCCGGGCCTGCGGCCTCATCCCCTGACCGATCCGCGCGCACATCCGCCTGTACATCCGTCCGTACATCCGTCCTCACACCCGCCCGTACATCCGCGCACCGCATCCCGGAGGGGAGCACCGCATGACCGCCGCACCCGACACCGAGGCGTTCTTCTCGGCCGTCCTGAAGGCCATCGCCGTCACCCGCAACCACGCCACCGACCCGCAGGAGCACACCCGGGGCGTGGTCGAGCCGGCCGCGCGCATCCGCGCCGCCGAGCAGCGGATCGGCGCCGGCCCGATCAGCCCCGCCGAGGCCGCCGAGGTGCTGGACCTGCTGGAGACCACCTTCCGCACCAAGCGCACCCCCGACGAGGAGCGCGAGCACTACCTGGCGTACATCGAGAGGGTCTCCGGCGTGCGCCGGGCCCCGCTGGGTGCGTCCGCCGCGTGAGCCTTCCCGAACTCGCCTGGTACAGCCACGAGCTGTGCTTCTGGCACGACCCCGGGCCCGGCGCCGGCTACCTGCCGGTGGGGCCCGGGATCGAGCCGCTGCGACAGTTCGCCGTCGACCCGGACCTGCGCCGGGCGGAGGGCCTGGTGCGGGCGGCCGGCGTCCTGGAGCGGTTCACCGCGGTGACCCCGACGCCCGCCACCGACGAGGACCTGCTGCTGGTGCACACCCCGGAGCACCTCGAACGCGTCGAGGCCGCCTCGGCGGCCGGCGCGGGCGACGCCGGGGTGTACGCACCCGTCAACTACCACAGCGCGCGGGCCGCCCGGCTCGCCGCCGGGGCCTGCGCCCAGGCCGTCACAGCCGTCCTGGACGGCCGGTTCGGCCGGGCCTACTGCCTGGTCCGCCCGCCCGGCCACCACGCGGAGCCGGACCGGGCGATGGCACTGTGCCTCTACAACAACCTGGCGGTCGCGGCGCGCACCGCGCGGCGGCACGGCGCGCGCCGGGTGCTGGTCCTCGACTGGGACGTCCACCACGGCAACGGCCTCCAACGGGTCTTCTACGAGGACCCGGACGTGCTGTACGTCTCGGTCCACCAGGACGGGCTGTTCCCGGCGGCGTCCGGCCTGGTCCTGGAGACCGGTGCGGGCGCGGGCGCCGGCACCACGCTCAACGTGCCGCTGCCCGCGGGCTCCGGGCACGAGGCCTACCTCGCCGTGGTGGAGCAGCTGGTGGCGCCCGCCGCCCGGGCCTTCCGCCCCGACCTGATCCTGGTCGCGGCCGGGGTCGACGCGGGCGGGCACGACCCGATGGGCCGGATGCTGTGCACCAGCCGCACCTTCCACGCCATGACCTCGGCCCTGTGCGGACTGGCCGACGAACTGGCGGACGGACGGATCGTGCTGGCCCACGAGGGCGGCTACTCGGCCTGGTACCAGCCGACCCTGGTGCTGGCGACGGCCTGCGCGGTCGCCGGGCTGCCGGCCCCCGACGACCCGTTCCTGCACTCCCTGGAACACCTTCCGGGCCAGCGCCTGCAACCCCACCAGCGGCGGGTGGTCGACCACCTGCGCGCCCACCACCCGCTGTTCGCGGGCCGTCCGGGCCCGGCCGGCCCGCGGGCGGAGGGGGCCGGCGATGGGTGACTGGTGGACGCGCCTGGGAGCGCCGGCCAAGGGCTCCGGGCCGCGCCCGCGCCGCCGGGTGGTGGCGCTGCCGCACGCCGGCGGCTGGCCGTCCGCCTTCCGCGGCTGGCGGGAGGTGCTGCCCGCGGACGTCGAACTCCTGGTGGCCCAGCTGCCCGGCCGCGGCGTGCGCCTCGGCGAGGCGCCGCCGACCAGGGTCGAGCCGCTGGTCGAGGCACTGGGCCGGGAGCTGGCCGAACTCACCGGGGCGGATCCGCTGCCGTACACGGTGGTCGGACACAGCTTCGGCAGCATCCTCGGGTACGAGCTCACCCGGACGATGGAGCACAAGGGCCTGCCGCCCGAGCTGCTCGCCGTCTCGGCCCGCCAGCCGCCGTGCTTCACCGGCGGGCCGCCGTCCGCGCGGGACCGCACCGACGCCCAACTCCTCGCCCATCTCCAGGAGATCGGCGGCATCGCGCCGGGGCTGCTGGCCCGCACCGACCTGCTCGGGCCGGCGCTGCGCGCCATCCGGGCCGACCTGGAGGCGATGGAGGCCCATGAGCGGCCGCTGACCGGCACGGCCGTGCCGATCCTCGCCCTCGGCGCCACGGACGACCCGGTCGTCCTCCCCGAACGCCTGCACCTGTGGTCGCTGGAGACCACCGCGGGCTTCCGCCGACTGATGTTCACCGGCGGCCACTTCTACCTGTACGACCACGCCAACGCGCTGGCCGTCACCCGGCACCTGGTCGGTCCGACCCCGCCGGGCCCCGCACGACCGCCCCACCGGGCGGAGACCCCGTACACCCCCGGACTCCCGGAAAGGAACCCCGTTGAGCACCACCGCCGACTCCCCCCAGCAGGCCGGTCCACGCCAGTGGCTGGGGCTGGCCGTACTGGCGCTGCCCACCCTCCTGCTCTCCATCGACGTGAGCGTGCTGCACCTGGCCGTCCCGCACATCAGTGAGGCGCTGGCCCCGTCGGCCTCCCAGATGCTGTGGATCATCGACATCTACGGCTTCCTGATCGCCGGGTTCCTGGTCACCATGGGCACCCTCGGTGACCGCATCGGCCGGCGCCGGCTGCTGCTGATCGGCGCCGCCGCCTTCGGGGTGGCCTCGGTGGTCGCCGCCTGGACCAGCGACCCGGCCGCGCTGATCGCGGCCCGGGCGGCGCTCGGGGTGGCCGGGGCGACGCTGATGCCCTCCACGCTGGCGCTGATCACCACGATGTTCCCCGACCCCCGCCAGCGCGGGATGGCCATCGCGGTGTGGGTGACGATGTTCTCGGTCGGCATCGCGCTCGGCCCGGTGGTCGGCGGCGCCATGCTGGAGTACTTCTGGTGGGGCTCGGTCTTCCTGCTGGCCATCCCGATCATGGCGCTGCTGCTGATCGCCGGCCCGGTGCTGCTGCCGGAGTACCGCGACGAGAACGCCGGCCGCCTCGACCTGGCCAGCGTGCTGCTGTCGCTCGGCGCGATCCTGCCGGTGATCTACGGCCTCAAGGAGATCGCCAAGGGCGGCGCGGGCGTGCTGCCGGTGCTGGCGCTGGTGGTGGGCCTGGCCGTGGCGGGCGCCTTCGTCCGGCGCCAGCGCACGCTGGCCGGCCCGCTGCTGGACTTCCGGCTGTTCGCCGGCCCCACCTTCCGCACCGCGCTGGCCACTCTGCTGGTCAGCATGCTGGTGGCGGGCGGCACCTACCTGTTCGTCACCCAGTACCTCCAGCTGGTCGGCGAGCTGTCGCCCATGACGGCGGGCCTCTACCTGCTGCCGGCGGCCTTCGCACTGATCGTCACCTCGGTGGTCTCCCCGATCGCGGCGGCCACGGTGCGGCCCGCGTACGTCGTCGCGGCCGGCCTGGCGGTGTCGGCGCTGGGCCACGTCATGCTGGCGACGGCCGACAGCACCTCCGGCATCGCCCAGGTGGTCACCGGCTTCGCCTTCGTCTACGCGGGCGGCGGCCCGCTGGTGGCCCTCGGCACGGACATCGTGGTCGGCTCGGCCCCGCCGGAGCAGGCCGGCGCGGCCTCGGCCCTCTCCGAGACCAGCACCGAGCTGGGCATGGCGCTCGGCGTGGCGCTGCTCGGCAGCCTCGGTGCGGCCGTGTACCGGGCCGGGGTGGCGGTGCCCGGCGGGGTGTCGGAGGACGCGGGCGGCACGCTCGCCGGGGCGGTGGAAGCGGCCAAGGGCCTGCCCGCCGACACGGCGGGCGCGTTCCTGGACTCCGCCCGGGCCGCGTTCACCGACGGCATGAACGTCATCGGCGGGATCGGGGCCGTGCTGGCGCTGGCCAGCGCGGTGCTGGTGGTCCTGGTGATCAAGGCCCCGCCGGCGGGGGCCGGGGCGGAGGAGGAGGCCGGCGCGGAGCCGGTGGTGGCCGCGGTGGAGTAGCGGCCGCGGCGGCGCGGCGCGGCGCGACGGCGCCGAGGCAGCACCCGACGGCCGGTCCGGGGACGGGACCGGCCGTCGGCGCATGTCCGGAGGCCGTCCGGCGGGGCCGACGGGGCCGACGGGGCCAGAGGGTACGCAGGGGCCGCAGGGGCCGCCACCGACCGTGTTGACATACCGACGGTACGCAATTAGGTTCAATTGACATACCGTTGGTACGTGAATGGGGATGCCGTCCATGCTGGCCAGCTTCCGTCCGGTGATCTGTACGTCCCGCCTCGGCGAGACCCGCGCGTTCTACGCCGGGCAGTTCGGCTTCGAGGTGGTGCGCGGGACGCCGTGGTGCCTCGTCCTCGGCCGCGCCGCACCCGGGCGGCCCGTCGAACTCACCCTGGTGGACCCGTCCCACCCGGAGACGCCCGAGGAGTGGCGGCGGCCGGTGCGCGCGGTGCGGATCGTCCTGGAGGCCGGGGCCGAGGGCGGGTGCGCGGCCGGGCGGACGGTGGTGGACCCCAACGGCGTCCGCGTCGACGTCGTACCAGGGGGTGTCGCGAGCGGAGGCGCCGTACCGAGCGACGCCTGAGCGGGCGATGCCTGGCCCGGTGATGCCCGATCGAAAGACTGCAAGGGACCCAAGGGGAGAGGTGCCATGGCCGGAAGAATCGATCCCGACGCGGCGGCCGCGGTGATGCGCGCGGCCGGCCTGGAGCCGCTGGAGCCCTACCCGGGCGCCAACGTGGCCTGGAACTGCCGCTGCACCCACGGCGCCCACCGCGTCGCGCCCACCTTCACCCTGGTGCGCACCGGCCGGGGCACCGGCTGCCGCGAGTGCGGGCGCACCGCCGCCGGCCGACGGCGCCGCGCGGCCGGGCAGGAGCGCGCCGAGGCGGACATGCGGGCGGCCGGCTACGAGCCGCTCGACCCCTACCCGGGCGCCCGGGTGCGCTGGCGCTGCCGGCACCTGCCCTGCGGCCGGACCGTCCACCCCCGGCTGTTCAAGATCCGTGCGGGCGGCGGGGGCTGCCTCGGCTGCGCGGGCCGCGCCCCGGTGGACCCGGCCGCCGCCGTGGCGGAGATGCGGGCGATCGGCCTGGAGCCGCTGGAGCCCTTCCCCGGCCGGGTGCGCGACCAGTGGCGCTGCCGCTGCACCCGGTGCGGCCACATCGGCACCCCGATGCTCAACAACATCCGCCGCGGCCAAGGCGGTTGCTACCCCTGTGCGCACCGCCACCGGCAGCCGTCCCGGCTCACCGCGCGCGCAGCGCCTCCAGTAGCCGGGTGAGCGCCCGGACGGTGTCCGCCAGGTCGTCGGGGCCGCCCGAGGCCGCCAGCCACAGGGCCGCCTCGTTCATCGCACCCGACAGCAGATGGGTGAGCGGCGCGGCCGGCTGGGCGGGGATCGTCCCCTCGGCGATCAGCACGGCGAGCACATCGGCCAGGTGCCGGCCGGAGGTGGCCTCGTTCATGGCCCGCCATTCGCTCCAGCCCAGGACGGCCGGCCCGTCGACCAGCAGGATGCGCTGGACCGACGGGTCGGTGGAGGTGCTGAGGAAGGCCTCGCACCCGGCCACCAGCTGCTCCCACGGCTCCTCCCGGGCGTCCGCGGTCACGGCGATCCGCTCGGCCACCTCCTGCTGCACCTCCTCCAGCACGGTGCGGAACAGCGCGGTCTTGCTGTCGAAGTGGTGGTACAGCGCGCCCTTGGTCACCCCGGCGGCCGCCACGATCTCCGCCAGCCCGACGGCGCCGTACCCCACCGTCGAGAACAGCCGCCTGCTCTCGCGCAGCAGCGACTGCCTGGTCTGCTCCCGCTGCCGGGCCCGCACTCCCTGCGCCATCGTGGCCCCCTGTCCTTGACGTACTGAAGGTATGCCAACACGGTACCGGCCCGACACCCCTCCCACCGGCCGCGGTCACCCGACATCTCCCGCACCGCTCCTGTCGGGTGACCGCGGCCGGTGACGCCCCAGGCTGGGGGCATGGACGACACGACCCTGACCTCCCGCTTCCTCCGCGACGGCTTCGTGAAGCTGGAGGGCGCCGTCGCGCCCCGGGTGGCCGCCGACTGCGAGCGGCTGCTGTGGCGGGAGACGGGCTGCGACCCGGACGACCCGGCGACCTGGACGCAGCCCGTCCACTGGGTGGGCGGCCTGGCCCAGGGCCCGTTCGCCGCCGCCCCCAACTCCCCGGCGCTGCACCACGCGTACGACCTCCTGGCCGGCGCGGGCCGCTGGGAACCGCGCTACTCGCTGGGCACCTTCCCGCTGCGCTTCCCGCACCCGGAGGAACCGGACGACGCGGGCTGGCACATCGAGGGGAGCTACCTGCCGGACGGCGAGACCTGGTACTTCACCAACCTGCGCTCCCGGGGCCGGGCACTGCTGATGCTGTTCCTGTTCAGCGAGGTCGGCGAGCAGGACGCCCCGACCCGGATCAGGGTCGGCTCGCACCTCGACGCGCCGAAGGTGCTGGCGGAGTACGGGGAGGACGGCGCCAGCGGGCTGGTGCTCGCCCCCGACCTGGTGGCGGCCTCCGACCACCGGCCGGTCGCCCTCGCCACCGGCTCCCCGGGCGACGTCTACCTGTGCCACCCGTTCCTGGTGCACGCGGCACAGCCGCACCACGGGCTGCGCCCGCGCTTCATGGCCCAGCCGCCGTTGATGCCGGCCGCCCCGTACGAGCTGGAGCGGTCCGACGGCGCCCACTCACCGGTGGAGCTCGCGATCCGCCGGGGCCTGGGGCTGTCCTGCACGCCCCAGCAGTTCTGACGCCCGTGTGCCTGGTGACGTCAGGTTGCGGGGACGTCCGCTCGGGGGAGCCTCGCGGCGGCCCGCTCACAGCCACGGGTCGACGTGCCACCAGGCACCGGACGGCGAAACGGTGTGCCGCAGGGCCGGATGGTCGAGGAGCCTGCCGTCCAGTCGCCCGACGATGCGGGCCAGCTCGCGCGCGGACTTCGGTGGCAGCGCGTGCACGACCACCTCCAGGAGGTCCCGCCAATCGGCGGGTTCCCTCGGGCAGCAGGAGTCCACGCCGCAGCCGGTGCGGAAGGCGGGTGACCGCCCGTGCGGGGTACGCGCCAGCGCACCCCAGGCGTCCAGCGCCCTGCGGAGGTCACCGGGTTCGAAGCGGGTCCGCTCCAGGCGGAGGATCGCGGCCTGGGCCGGTCCGGAGAGGCGGTCGATCCTCGAGTAGCGCCCGCGCTCGGGCGGGAAACCCCGACGGTCCGCGCGCAGGTCGACGGGCCGCCTACGAGGCATGGCCCTTTCGTGTGATGATCATGGCGACATCCTGCCAGATGACCCGCAGTCACCGCAGAGTATTTCCTTCCCGGCCGACAGCGGCCGACCACGGCCGACACCGGCCCGCGACTCCCCTCCCGGCCGGTCACGCCTCGACGGGGACCCCGAACCGGATCGAGTAGCGCTGCTCCAGCTCGGCGACCCGCCCGGGCAGGGCGTCGCGGACCCGGGCCAGCTCGGCCCCGTGTTCCCGGACGAAGGTGTCCCGCAGGGCCGCGCGCAGCGGTTCGCGGGCCGCCTCGACCGGCCGCATGCAGAGGGCGTAGGCCGCGCCGAGGCGGCGGTCCTCGGTGCGGGCGGCCTGCTCGGTCGGGGCGCTCTGGAGGGTGCGGTCCACCTGGTCGAAGAAGTGCTGTTCGCTGTCGGCCCGGACGCCCTGCGCGGACAGGCAGTCCGGCAGGCCCCGGCGGGCGGCGAGCACGGCGTCGTCCCGTTCCAGTACGGCGAGGCCGGTGAGCCAGGCGGACTGCAGGGGCCCGTAGTCGGACCGCAGTCGGTCGGCGGCCGCCGTGCCCTCCCGGTCGCAGCGCTGCTGGGCGGCCGGGTCGGCGGACGTCGCGGACGTCGCGGACGTCGCTGCCGGGGCGGGGGCGGTCGGGGAGGGGGCGGTCGGGACGGTGCTCGGGCTGAACCCGTGGCGGGCGATGTGGGCCAGGTCCGGGATCTCGAACTGACGGATGAACATCGGGGGCGGGGCGTCGGGCACCTGGACGCGGGCGGTGGCCAGGCAGTCGCGCATCGCCCGGTCCCGGAGCAGGGCGGTGAAGCCGTCGAGCCCCTGGGTGAGCCGGGTGTCCGGGCCGTTGGCCGGCAGCAGCATCGGGGTGAGGTCCACCGGCAACCGGTAGGCCACGGCGGCCTGTTCGGCGGCGGGCGGCGCGGACGCGGCGGTGGGTCCCGGGTCGGCGGCCGAGCATCCGGCGGTCAGGGCCAGTGCGGCGCAGAGCAGCCCGGCCGCCGGGCGCGGGGCGGTGGAGCGGCGTGGACGCCGGTGGACGCGGGGCATGGGCGGGGGACTCCGGCGGGGCAGGGGACGAGGAGGGGACGGGTGGCGGCTGCGCGGCGCCGTGGCCCCCGCCCACTGCCGGGCGGGGGCCACGCACAGGCGTCAGTGCACGACGACGAGCTGGTCGCCCGGGTTGCGGCTGATCACGGTGAACTGGGTGCCGGGGCTCAGGTCGGTGATCAGGGTGTTGGCGGGGTTGTTGATGTCGTGAGTGCCGTTGTCCAGCTGGACGTAGCCGCGCGAGGCACCGATCCAGCCGCTGCTGGACGACTTCCGGTAGTAGCCGGCGTAGCCGGAGTAGGCGCCCCACGGGTTGTACGACCAGGAGACGTTGACGTCGTGGCACGGGGAGTTGGACTTGGTGAGGACCGTGACGTTGTTCAACGTGGTGCCCTGGCTGGTGATGCTGTTGGGCACGCAGCCGGCGGCCGAGGCGGCGGGCGCCAGCGCGACCACCGAGGTGGCGGCGGTGCCGGCCACGGCGAGGGCGGCAAGGAACTTCTTCATGAAATGACTCCCAGGGGAATGACACGGGCGGCGGAAAACCCGGCAGGTGCCGCCCAAAGCGCCGCAAGGTTATCCCGGGAAACCGCCCCGACCTGCACGATCGTCTGCTTTACGGCGTCTTTGCATGATCTTGTGATCGTATTGAAATAGTTTTGGAGTGCATTGGGCGCACCGCGCTCGCCGAGGACCGGTCGTGGGCGGCGAGGAGCGCGGCGGTCACGACGTCGCCGCAGTCGGCGAGACGGTGGCGCAGGGCCTTCGCCCGCCGGGGGTGCCCCGTCGATTCGTGGTCGACCAACAGCACGAGCATCGCGTCCGGGTCACCCCGGTCGACCGCCCGCCGCAGGAGCGCGCGGCGCTCCTCGGCCTCGGATTCTCGGATTCGTCGGAGACCGTGCGGAAGCCGACGGCGGCCAGCGGTTCGCCCGCCAACGCGGCCGCCCGGAACACGTCCTTGGCCTCCTGGTCTCGCCGAGCTCCTTGAGCGCCATCCCGAGGAACGGGACACCCTCCTCCGCACGGCTCCCATGACCCCGCTCTGTGGCCGATCGGCCGGTGCCGGGTGCGGAGGGGGGCTGCTACTCGCCGATGCCCCGGGTGAGCAACACGACGGTGACGAAGGCGCGGTAGAGGCGGACGGGGTCCTCGTCGGTGATGCGCACGGTGAGATCGTCGTCGCGGACCACTCCGGTGACCCAGGTCGCCATGTCGGCGAGGTCGGCGTTGCGGAAGCGGACGGAGAGGGTGGCAGGCAGGGCGATCACCGGAGGCGCGGCGTCCCCGAGCCTGCGTACGGCGGTGTGGGCGCCGTCCCGGATCAGTTCCCTCGCCTGTTCCGGGTGCAGGCTGTCGGCGGCGAACCGGGAGACCGAGGTCTTGACCACGACCGCCTCGACGCCTGGGCAGAACGGTTCGATCTGCCTGGCGGTGACGTCGTCGCCGGTGATCAGCACGACCGGTACCCGGTGCCCGAGCGCGACCAACGCGTTGATGCCCGCCTCCCCGGCCGCGATGCCGTTCAGCCGTACCTCGGCGATCGCCTGCGGGTTGTACGTGTGTGACAGCGTGGACGCGGTGCCGGACATCGAGCCGTGGTAGGAGACGAAAAAGACGGCGTCGAACGACGGGTCGAGTCCCTGCATCATGTAGAGGGGTTTGTGCCGGCCCGACAGGTAGCGGGCGCGGCGCGCGAGGCGGTCCGGTCGGAGGTTGGACATCGCGGAGTGCGAGTCGTTGACCAGGAACTCGGTGGCTCCCGCGTCGCCGGCGCCCTCGATCGCCGCATTCACCTCCCGTTCGAGCAACTCCCGGTAGTAGCCGTACTGGGAGCTGGCCGGCCGGCACTGTTCCCAGTCGACGATCCCCGCAGTGCCCTCCATGTCGGACGAGATGAAGATCTTCATCGGTGTTCTCCTCGAGGCCGTGGCCACCTGGACACGTCAGGACCGCATCATCGCGTTCGGAACGCGGATCCGGTAGGTGGCCAAGCCGTGGAGTGACGGGACACCCGGGAGTCGGCCGTCGCCGTGTCCGGGTGTCCCGCCGCGAGCACGCACCGGAGCGCACCGATGCCCACACAGCGGCTCGGCACCGAGAGCACCTGTGTGGGAGCCGAAGCCGGACGGGACCTCCGAGGCGCTGCGGATCGCGCGGACCGCGCTGACGGCCTCCCCCCGGCGGAAGTGTCGGGTCAACGTCGGGTGAACGTCGTGGTCGGGCGGTACGGGCCGCGGTGAGGATGGACCCCGCGCCGGCGACGGCGGTTCCCACCGACCGGGGGCAACGAATGAGGCACCGGTAAACGGCTGTGCTCGGCCTGGCGGCCGCGCTCGTCACGGTGATCGGCACGTCGGGAACGGCGAACGTCTACTACAGCCAGGACAACCTGGTCGTCGGCAGCGCCCAGTTCTTCAACTTCGCCGTGCGCTCCTGGCTGGACAACGGCAACAACAGCCCCTACCTCTTCCTCGAGGAGGGCTGCAACAGCAACAACCCGTACCAGAGCTGGTACCTGACGCGGTAGCGCGCGGGCCGGGACCGGAAAGCAACCACCGACAACACCAGGAGACACCGATGATCACGAAGCGCACCGCCGTCCGCCTCGGCGCCGTCGCCACCGTCGCCGCGGTCGGCTTGGGCCTCAGCACCGGGATCGCGTCGGCCGACACCACCTACCCGGCGAACGTTCCCGGTTGCGCCGGGGGCATGGTGGTCTCGTTCTACAGCGGGCACGACCACGTGCGGGGCTACGCGATCTCCACCGGGGGCAACGCCTGCAGCGTGGTCCTCACGCAGTCCAACGGCGGGAGTTCGAGCAACTGGACCAACATCCCCCACGACACGGCCTGGACCGACACCCTGCTGGACGCCGGGATCACCTCGTACGTCGTGGTGTGCAACGGCGACACCGGCCGGTGTGCCACCAGCGCCTCGTACTGACAGGCGCCGCCGGTCCCGTCCAGGCCCCCGCTCGGGGGCCCGGACGGGACCGGTGCCGTTTCCGGCCGACCGCCCGGCCCCGTGGGCCGGGCGGTCGGCCGCGTCTCACCTCGTGATGTCGCCGTCCGGCAGGTCCTGGACGGTGACCTTCCCGCGCGGCTGGCCCAGCAGGCGGGCCACCGCGTCGCCGATCCCCTGCGCGTCGCCGGTCGGTCCGGGCGGGGCCGTGTCGGTGTACCGCTCGATGGACTTCCGGAAGTACGAGGGGTTCCAGGCCCCGACAGCCCCGCTGACGTCGACGGACTGCACCGGCCGGTGGCCGACGGCCCGCCTGATGGCGGGGAGGATCTCGTCCGAGCTGTACTTCCCCGGGACCTGGAACAGGCTCGCATGGCCGCCGACCTTGCCGCCGTCCCGCAGCAGGACGGTGACGACCAGGCAGCTGGTCACCGACGGGTAGGTGATCGTCCCCCACGGACCCACCTCGCCGACCTCGCCCTCCGTGATCCGGACCCCGGCCGGCTCGGCGGCGGGCCGGACCACCGTGCCCGACCCGAGCGGGGCGGCCGACGCCCGGTCACCCCCGCCGGTCGTGCAGACCGCCAGCACCAGCGCCGCTCCGAGGGCCAGCCCCGCCCTTGCCACGCCCCGCCCGGACATCACCAACGTCATGACCCCACATCACATCCCAGAGGAACCGGCCTGCGCACACCTGCGCGGACCCGCGCACGCGCGCGGCCACACATGCTCCCGAGTACGAACGATCACGTCAACTCGATGCCCGGAGGTTCAGCTCGCCGTTCAACGTCCGGCTTCGAACAGGCGAGTCCGGTGACCACTCGCCCGGTGCTCCTGGGGGCAGGGGCACGGCTACCGGGGTGTGATCGAGACACGCGCGCTGTTCTGCCAGCGGCAGAACACCGGCCGGACCGGGCTCGACGATCACTACAGTCCAGCCTCATGAGGACGATGACGACGCGCACGGTCGAGTACCCGGCGGACGGTTTGACGATGATCGGCCACCTCGCCCTCCCGGCGGGTGCCGACCGCCGCCCCGCGGTGCTGCTCGGACCGGAGGGCATGGGGCTGAGCGACGTCGAGCGCCGCCGGGCCGACGCCCTCGCCGAGCTCGGATACATAGCGCTGGCCTTCGACCTTCACGGCGGGCGCTACCTGGGCGCCCCCGAGGAGATGCTGGCCCGGTGCATACCGCTGCTCGCCGATCCGGACCGCATGCGGGGCATCGGCCGTGCTGCGCTCGACGTGCTGCGCAGCGAACCGCGGACCGACCCCGACCGGATCGCCGCCGTCGGCTACGGAACCGGAGGCGCCGTCGGGCTGGAACTCGGGCGCGACGGCGCCGACCTGCGCGCGATCGGGACGGTGAACGCACTGACCACGGGCCGGCCGGGCGAGGCGGCGCGCATTCGCTGCCCGGTGTGGGCCGGGGTCGGGTCGGAAGACCCGATCATGCCGCCCGAGCAACGGAACGCGTTCACCGCTGAGATGCAGGCCGCAGGCGTCGACTGGCGCCTCACGGTCTACGGCGGCGCCTTGCACGCCTTCCACCACCCCCCGGTCGACCACCCCACGGTCCCCGGCGTCGGCTACCACCCACAGCACGCACAGCGAGCCTGGCGCGACGTCGTCAACCTGCTCGCCGAGTGCCTACCCGTGCCGGAGGCTCCGGGGGCATGACCCAGCCAGACCGCCCGGCACCAGGCCGACACACCGCAGCTGCACAAACCTTCCCTTGAGGGAGCTGAGCCCGCTCGAACAGGCGGCCTCTGTGATCACTCGCCCGGGGGGCACTGCCGTGCTCGCGGATCGGCTCGACCTCCAGCGCGTGGTCGCCGATCGTGAACTGGGCACGGCTGGCCGTCTCCACCAACTTGCGCAGCTCGGCGACGATCTCCGCGCACCGCTCGAAGCTGACGCTGCCGACCTTGTCGACCTTCTCGATCTCCTCGGGCGGCTGACGCCACCAACCCGGGCTCCGGGCAAGGCCGTTGGCCGCGACGGGGACACTGGCTTGCAGATGAACGGATTTGACCGCAACTGACCGGATGTGCCGTTCGTGATGCGGTCACCGTGACCGTTCGCCGAACGGTCCGTTCCGCAACTGCCAGGCCCTCGTCATGCACCGCCACGGGCAGTGGGCCGCGTTCGGCCGCCGATCCACCCCGGTCACCCGCTGAGCACCGCACACCGGGCACTCGACCCGGCGGGCGCCGCTGGTCTCGGCCGCCACCCCCGCTTGCGGAGACGGCACTCCACTCGCCACCGCCTGGTACGACACGCCGTGGAACAGAACACCGCATCGGGCCGGGGTGCCGTGTCCCGTTCCGGTGTTCCAGGCCGGTGGTGTTCCCGCAGCTCAGAGCCCGTCCCGGCGTTCCAGCGTCCCCAATCTGCCGGTGGGCCTGGCGGTCGGGACGGAGCGGACCGCATGCTCCGGTCGTCGAGGTGACGAGCCGCTCGACCGCTCCACCGCTCGACCGTGCGATCGCAAGCCGAAGGAGCCTGACCGGATGTCCGTCCGCACCACCCGCACCCGTCTGATCACCGCCGCCGCGAGCGTCGTCCTCGCCATCGTCTGCCTGACCGCCTGCGGCAGCGGTGACGGCAGCGGTGGCAGCGGCGGCAGCCGGGGGAGCGGTGACGGCAGGGCGGCGGCCACCACGGCGGCCACCACCTGCGCGACCCGGGAGGGCCCGGCTGCGGCCACCGCCACGAACCACCAGCGGCCCCGCTGCCACCACCTGTCCTGGCACCAGTGCTGCCGCTGACGCGGGCGAGGTCAGTCGGTGGCCCGGGCGGCGGCCGGCAGCGGTTCGACCCCGACGACCCGGCGGATCCGGGTGGGCTCGATGAACACGGTGACCCGCCGCTCGCCGGGGATGCGCCAGCCGTACTCCTCGACGCCGAGGTACTTGTGGGCGAGGCGGTCCATCTGCTGGTCGGCCTGCTCGCCGGTCACGAACTCGACGGCCCGGCCGTGGATCTGGACGCGGTCGTAAGGGTCGGCCGGGTCGGAGCCGGAGAGGCAGACCCGGGGGTCGTGGCGCAGGTTGCGCTCCTTGATCCGGCCGATGGAGGTGTTGAAGTACACCCGCTCGCCCTCCAGGCCGACCCACATCGGCGTGACGTGCGGGGCGCCGTCCGCCCCGGTCGTCGCCACGAACCAGATCCACGGCTGCGCCAGCCGCGCCCGGAGTTCCTTCGTTCAGATGCCCACCGGTCGTCCTCTCGCGTCGTTCCGCAGCGGTCCCCGACCGGGCCACCCTGCTGATGCCGCCTCAGCGTAGCGAGCTGCCCGTAGCGGAGCAGGAAGTCGACCGGGCCGACTTCCTGCTCCAGTACCGGGCGGTACTGGGCGATCCGGTTGCACGGCCCTGGAAAGAATCCGCCGGCGCCAGCTGGGAACCTGCCCCTCGACCTCGGCCCCGCCCCGACCACGAGGAGCCGGCGGATTCGGGACGGGCGGTGCGGTGAGTACTTCGCCGAGAGCGCACGGATTGCGCCGTTCGGGTGAGCGCGGGGTTCGGCAGGGCGGCCCGGTGGGCAGAGCCTGCGACATGACGACACCCGGGACCAGCCGCCGCCGCCACCGCCGTTCCACCGCGCCCGCGTCCGCCGCGCCCGTGTCCACCGCGCCCGCGTCCGCCGTCCAGGCCCGGCCCGTGCGGCAGCCGGTTCCGGCCGCACCGGGCGGCCGGTGCTGCCGCACGTGGTCCAGCGAACACCTCACCCGGAGCGGCCGGGCCGTCCGCACCACCTGGCACGAGCCCGCCTGCCGGTCCTGGCACACCACCCCGTGACGGGCGGTGCCCGCGCCGGTGCGTCGCAGCCGGTGACCGCGCGGCGCCGGACCTGATCGGCGGCAGGACGGGGGCGCCGCCGCTGCTGCCCGGCCCCGCCGTTGCTGCCCTGCCCTGACCTGCCGCTGCCCGGCCCCGCCGCGCCGAACATCGGGGGCGACCTACCATGAGAGGCGAGGTCTGCTGTGGCCCGTACCTTCCCTCGCTGAAACGGTAGGGAGGCCGGCATGGAGTTCGGGACCGGATCCAGAGGTGGGGGCGGGGGCGGAGCGCGCTATCTGCCGATCGCCGAGCACGGGTTGATCGGTGACCTCCGTACGGCCGCGCTGGTGGGGACGGACGGCACCATCGACTGGTACTGCTGCCCGCGGTTCGACGCGCCCAGTGTGTTCGGGTCCATCCTGGACGCCGAGCGGGGCGGGTCGTTCGAGCTGGCCGCCGATGTGCCGGCCCGGACGCGGCAGTTCTACTTCCCCGACACCAATGTGCTGATCACGCGGTTCTACGCGGCCGACGGCGTGGCGGAGATCCAGGACTTCATGCCGGTGGTCGACGAGTCCCGTGAGGCCTCCCGGCACCGGCTGATCCGGCGGGTGGTGTGCGTGCGCGGGACGCTGCCGTTCGCGGCGCGGATCGCACCCCGCTTCGGTTACGGAGCGGAGCCGCACACGGTGCGGGTGCGGGCCGGCGAGGCGGTTTTCGAGGCCCCGTCGATGGCCCTGGCGCTGACCTCGACCGTGCCGCTGGAGGGTGACGGCCGGGACGTCCGCTCGCACTTCAAGCTCCTGGAGGGCGAGTCCGTGGTGTTCGCGCTGGACCGGATCGGCGAGGACGTGCGCCCGCGGGCGTGCCCGCACGCCGAGGCGGAGGCGCAGTTCGAGGCGACCGTCCGGTTCTGGTGCGACTGGCTGAGCCGCTCGCGCTACCGCGGCCGGTGGCGGGAGATGGTGCACCGCTCCGCGCTGGTGTTGAAGCTGCTCACCTATGCGCCGACCGGCGCGATCGTGGCCGCGCCGACGACCAGCCTGCCCGAGCGGGTCGGCGGCGAACGCAACTGGGACTACCGGTACGTGTGGGTGCGCGACGCGGCCTTCTGCGTCTACGCCATGCTCCGCCTGGGCTTCACCTCGGAGGCCGAGGCGTTCATGGGCTTCCTGTCGGAGCAGGGGATCATGCGGGGCGCCGGCCCGTCCGGCCCGCTGCAGATCATGTACGGCATCGACGGGCGCAAGGACCTGCCCGAGTCCGAACTGGACCACCTCGAAGGGCACCTGGGCTCAGCACCGGTACGGGTCGGGAACGGCGCCACCCACCAGCTCCAACTGGACATCTACGGGGCGCTGATCGACTCCGTCTACCTGTACGACAAGTGGGGGCAGCCGATCAGCAGCGACCACTGGGACGAGGTCGGCGCCGTCGTGGACTGGCTCTGCGACCACTGGGACCAGCCCGACGAGGGCATCTGGGAGACCAGGGGCGGCCGGCGGGACTTCGTCTACTCACGGCTGATGTGCTGGGTGGCGATCGAGCGGGCGATCCGGATGGCCAACCGGCGCGGCCTGCCCGCGGACCTCGGCCGCTGGCTGCGCAACCGGGACGCGATCTACCGGCAGATCATGCGGGAGGGCTGGTCCGCCGAACGTGGGGCGTTCGTCCAGTCCCTGGGCGCCGACGTCCTGGACGCCTCGGTGCTGATGATGCCGATGGCCAAGTTCGTCTCGCCCACCGACCCCAAGTGGCTGGCGACCCTGGACGCGCTCACCCGGGACCTGGTCTCCGACTCCCTGGTCTACCGCTACGACCCGGCGGCCAGCCCGGACGGCCTGCACGGCACCGAGGGCACCTTCTCGATCTGCTCCTTCTGGTACGTCGAGGCGCTCACCCGGGCCGGCCGCCTGGAGGAGGCCCGGCTGGCCTTCGAGAAGATGCTCACCTACGGCAACCACCTCGGCCTCTACGCCGAGGAGATCGGCCGCACCGGCGAACAACTCGGCAATTTCCCCCAGGCGTTCACCCATCTCTCACTGATCAGCGCGGCCTTCAACCTCGACCGCGCCCTCGGCTGAGGGCGGCGATCGAGGCGGGTGGCCGCCCCTGCACCGGGTCAGGCGCGGCTCCGGAGGTCGGCGACCATGGTCAGGGAGTCCTCGCCCTCGCGAGGGTCGTGGACCAGGAAGCCTTCGCGCTCGTAGAGCCGCAGGGCGGGGTTGGCGCGTTCGACGCTCAGTGAGACGCGTTCGACGCCGGACTCCCGGGCGATCCGCAGCAGGCGCCTGAGCAGCACGGTGCCGACGCCGCGGCCGCGTTCCGCTGCGCGGACGCCGATGCTGAGCTCCGGGACGTCGGGGCCGACGAAGCCGTAGCCGGGTTCGTCCTCGGTGAAGTAGCGCAGCCACGCGGCGCCGACCGGGGTCGGGTCGGCACCGTAGGCCTCCCGGGACGCGACGGCCACCAGGCCCAGGTCGCCGTGGCGGGGCCAGCCGTCCACGTAGCGGGAGTTGCCCGGCTCGGACTGCACCGCCTCGGGCGCACGGCCACGGCCGGGTTCCCGGTTGGCGGCGGCGACCGACAGGCATTGGACACAATCGATGATCTTCGCGCCAATGAGTTCCCACACGATCGGCCCGGTCCGGCGAAGTGAACGGGGAAAGTGGATGGGAAGTGGAGGGGGAGGCGGCCGGGAGTGCCGGGAGTCGGGCCGGCACGGTCGGCTGGACTGCCGGTCATCGGTGCGGCGAGATCGCTGATGCATGAACCTTCAAGTGCTGCAGAGTGTTCCCGGGGCGATCCGATCGGCCGGGTCGGGTGCGGGATGCGGCTGGTACGCTCCCGGCATGAGCACTCGGGGCGAGGGGTCGGGGCAGTCGGCGGACGAGCACGCGGATCTGTGGCTGAGTACCGGGGAGCTGGCGTCCTGGCTGTCGGTGGTCCGGCTGATGACCAGGCTCCCGTGGGCGATCGACGCCCAGTTGCAGCGTGACGCCGACCTGAGCATGGTCGAGTACATGACGCTCGCGATGCTGTCCGAGGCTCCCGACCGGACCCTGCGGATGAGCACGCTCGCCGAGAACACCAGCACCTCGCTGTCGCGACTCTCCCACCTGGTCAAGCGGCTGGAGGGCCGCGGTTACGTCCGGCGCGAGCCCGACCCCGCCGACGGGCGGTTCACCAACGCGATCCTGTTGCCCGAGGGGATGCGGAAGCTGGAGGCGGCGGCTCCCGCGCACGTGGCCCAGGTCCGGCGCCTCGTGGTGGACAACCTCTCGGGGGAGCGGCTGCGCCGGCTGGGCCAGGATGCCGAGCGCATCCTCCAGCGCATCGACTCGCCGGCGAGGTGAGCTGACAGGTCAAGTGACCTGCGCCGATCCGGGCCGGAATATTCGCCCTGTTCCGCTCCTTGTGCTCAGTGATGACTTGAAGCGTAAAGTGAAGTCAGCAGCAGCCGCGGGTCGGCCGTCGGGTCGGCTCCGGATCGGTACCGAGACCGGGAGAGATCGAGATGTCCCACGACAACGAGAGCGTCGTCCGCGCCGCCTATCAGGTCGCCGAGGACCAGGACGTCGCCGGCTGGATCGCGGCGTTCACCGAGGACGGCACTTTCACCGACATGTCCATCCCGCACACCTACCGGGGGCCCGGTGAGCTCGGCCGGACGGTCGAGGTCTACGCCAAGGCCTTCCCCGACATGCACCGCGAGCTGGAGCGCTTCTACCTCGACGGCGACATCGTGATCGTCCAGCTGCGGCTGCAGGGCACCCACGCCGGTCCGCTGGAGCTGCCGGGCGGCACCGTCCCGCCGACCGGGCGGCGGATGGACGCACCCTGCTGCGACGTGTTCGAGCTGGTGGACGGCAAGATCAAGCGCTTCGACTGCTACCCCTCCGGCACGGTCGTCGCCGCCCAGCTCGGCCTCGCCTGAGCGGTCGGGGGCGAGGACGTCCGGCCATGCCCATGGACTTGAGCCTTCACGTCCATGGGCATGGCCTTCGACGTGAAGGTTCAAGCAGAAGGAGAGATCGTCATGACCAGCGAGCACCTGTCCGGGCGCGACGCCGTCAGTGCGCTGATGCGTCGCAACCTGCTCGACGTCTTCGACGAGCCGGATCCGGACCGCCGTGCCGCGGCGATCGCCGCGGTCTACTCCGAGGACGTGGTCTGGCACGAGGCCGGCCGGCAGGTCCTCCGAGGGCGGGCGGCCCTCGCCCGGCGTGCCGCCGAGCTGCGCGCGCAGGCTCCGGACTGGGTCTTCCGCCCGGACGGCCCGGTTTCCGTGAACGACGACCTGGGGCACCTCGGGTTCCGCTTCGGCCCGCCCGGGCGGCCCGCCGTCGTGACCGGGATGGACATCGCCCGCTGCCGGGGCGCCGTGATCGTCGAGCTGTACACCTTCGTCACGGAAGGGCCGGGTGGGGCGGCCGGGGCGCAGTGAGCCGACGGATGGGGGCGGGAGGGGGCGGTGGTGCAGTTCAGGCCACTGAGTGACATGTTCACGACAGTAGCGTGATCTCTCCGTCACTGTACGTGCCAGTACCGCCATGCTGTTCCTACGGAGACGAACGGGCTGCCGGAGCGCACCGGCAGCCCGCCGTCGCCTCCGGCGGCGCGGCCACACGATCGAGTGGTTGTCGTCTCATCCTGCAAGCAAGTGATCCGCCGTCCGTCCTGACCAAGGCTGACGAGTTGCCGCTGCAGGCCTCAACTTCTTTATGAGCAAAGGTGATTGACTCATGCTGCCCACCATGTCGCAGAACGCCCGGGAGACCTTCCTCGCCGACCGCCGGGTCGGGGTGCTGAGCGTCGCGGACCCCAGAGAAGGCGACCGGGCGCCCCTGTGCGTGCCGGTCTGGTACGGCTACGAGCCCGGGGGCGAGATCCTCGTCCAGACGGGGCGCGAGACGGTCAAGGGCCGACTGCTGCGCGCCGCCGGCCGGTTCAGCCTCTGCGTGCAGGACGAACGGCGGCCCTACCGGTACGTCAGCGTCGAAGGGCCGGTCGTCACCGTCGAGGACCCGGTGCCGCCGGCCGTCCGGGACGCCCTGGCGCACCGCTACCTGGACCCGGACGAGGCCCGTGGCTACCTCGATGCCACCGCCGACCAGCTCAAGGACGACATCCTGTTCCGGCTGCGCCCTCAACGCTGGCGGACCGCCGACTTCTCGGCCTTCGCCGCCGACTTCACCGAGCCCGCCGAACCGGCGGCAGGCTCCGCCGAACCCGCCCGGCCCGTCGAACCGGCCCGGCCCGTCGAACCCACCCGGCCCGCCGAGCCCGTCCGGCCCGCCGAACCCGCCGCCGACAGCGCGGACTGACCTGGCGTGCCGTCGGCACCGGCCCGCAGCCGCGGCCGACGGAGCCACCTCCTGAGAAGGATCCATGACCGACATCGACGTTTCGTCACGCCCGCTCCACCTCCCTGCCGCCCGCCCCGCGGCCCGGACCTCCCGCGCCGACCTGCCGCAGGACCGCACCCTCCCGGAGCTCTTCGCCCGCCAGGCGGCCGCCCGCCCGGCCGCACCGGCGGTCCGCCACCGCGACCGCACCCTCAGCTACGGCCAGCTCGACGCCGGATCGACCGCCCTGGCCGCCCGCCTCCTGGCCGCGGGCATCACCCCCGGCGAACCCGTCGGAGTGTGCGGCAGCCGCTCCCCGGAAGCCCTGATCGCCCTGCTGGGCATCCTCAAGGCCGGCTGCGCCTACGTCCCGCTGGACGACGACCTGCCCCCGGCCCGTCTGCGCGCCATGGCCGAGGACGCCGGGCTGCGCGCCGCCGTCACCCTGCCCGGCACCGAACGCCGGGTCCGCGGCCTGCGGGTGAGCATCCCGGCCGTCGGTGACGGTGACGGCGACGGCGACTGCGCGCCGGCGCCCGCCCGGCCCACCGGCGTCTTGTCCGAGCCCGGCGACTGCGCCTACGTCGCCTTCACCTCCGGTACGACCGGCCGCCCCAAGCCGGTGGCGATCCCGCACCGGGGAGTCGCCCGACTCGTCCTGGCCGACCGCCAACTGCCCCCGCCCGGGCCGGGCGACCGGATCCTGCACGGCTACGGCCTCTCCTCGGACGCCTCGACCATCGAGATCTGGGGCGCCCTGCTGACCGGCGCCTGCCTGGTGATCGCCGACCGCGAGGAACTCCTCTCGCCGACCGCGCTGGAACACCTGCTGCGCGACCGGGGCGTCACCGTCGCCTACCTGACCACGAGCGTCTTCCACCTGCTCGCCCGGACCCGCCCGCAGGCGATGGCGGGCCTGCGGTTCGTCTCGGCCGGCGGCGAGGCGATGGACCCGCGCCTGGCGAACACCGTCCTGGCCGCCTGTCCCGGCACCACCGTGGTCAACTTCTACGGTCCGACCGAGAACTCGGTGGTCTCCACCGCCCACATCGTGCGCCCGCTGCCCGAGGACGCCGACGGTGTCCCGATCGGCCGCCCGTACGCCGCCACCACCTGCCACGTGCTGCGCGCCGACGGCAGGCCCACCGCGCCGGGCGAGGAGGGCGAGCTGTACGTCGGCGGGGACGGCCTGGCCCTCGGCTACCCGGGCGACGAGCAGCTGACCGCGCAGCGGTTCGTCCGGCTGCCGCAGGTCGAACCCGGCGGCCGCCTCTATCGCACCGGCGACCGGGTCGTCCGCACCGCCGACGGCCTGCTGGAGTACCGCGGCCGCGCGGACCGCCAGGTCAAGCTGCGCGGCGCGCGGATCGAACTGGACGAGGTGGAGGCCCGGCTGCGCGCCCACCCCGCCGTGGCCGAGGCCGTCGTCGAGACCGACGGCGAGGCGCTGACCGCCTACCTCACCCCCACCGCCCCGGGGGAGCCGCTGCCGCTGCCCGAGCTGCGCGGCTACTGCGCCCGCTGGCTGCCGCCGCAGGCCGTGCCCGTGCTGGTCGCCCTCGACCGCTTCCCGGTGACCAGCGGCGGCAAGGTGGACCGCAAACGGCTGCGCGCCACCGCCACCGCCGTCGTCACCAGCACCGCCACCAGCACCGCCGTCGTCACCAGCACCGCCACCAGCACCGCCGTCGTCACCAGCACCGCCACCAGCACCGCCGTCGTCACCAGCACCGCCACCGCGGACCGGACACCGCACCAGCAGCCGGCCGAAGAGCTGGCCGGGCTCCTCGCCGGGATCTGGCAGCAGGTGCTGCGCACCCGGCCCGCCCCCGAGGACGACTTCTTCCACCTCGGCGGCGACTCCCTGCTCGCCTCCGAGGCCGTCACCCGCACCCTCGCCGCCCTCGGCCTCGACGCCGCACTCAGCTCCACCCTCATCCGGGCGCTGCTCACCGCCCCCACCCTCGCGCGCTTCACCGAGGCCGTCCGGGCCGCCCGCGACGGCGCCCCGGGCGGGGCCGCGGAGCGCACCGTCGACTTCGTCCGGGAGACCGAACTCGGCTTCCGCCTCCCACCCGCCCAGGGCCCCGCGCCCCGCCCCCGGGACCCGGAGCACATCCTGCTCACCGGCGCCTCCGGCTTCGTCGGCGCCTTCCTGCTGACCACCCTGCTGCGCCGCACCGCCGCCCGGATCCACTGTCCCGTCCGCGCCGCGAGCCCCGCCCACGCCGAACAGCGCGTGCGCACCGCCCTCGCCCGCTACGGCCTGCACCTCGACGAGGCCGACCGGCAGCGCCTGGAGTGCTTCCCCGCCGACCTCGCCGAGCCCGGCCTCGGGCTGTCGGCCGAGCGGTGCGCCGACCTGGCCGCCCGCCTGGACCTGATCGTCCACAACGGGGCCCAGGTCAACTTCCTCTACCCGTACGAGCAACTGCGCGCCCCCAACGTGGACGGCACCCGCGAGATCGTCCGGCTCGCCGCGCCCCGCCGCGTCCCGGTCCACTTCCTGTCGACCGTCGCCGTCGTCGCCGGTTCCGGGGCGGCCGGGGTGCGCGAGGCCGCCGAGGACGCCCCCCTGGCCCACGCCGACGGGCTCACCATGGGCTACGCCGAGAGCAAGTGGGTCGCCGAAGGGGTGCTGCGCCGGGCCGCCGAGCAGGGACTGCCGGTGGCCGTCCACCGCCCGTACGAGGTGACGGGGGACCAGATGAGCGGGGTGAGCAACACCGAGACCGCGATCTGCTCCCTGTTCCGGACGATCGCCGAGACCGGGCTGGCCCCGGACATCGCCCTGCCGATGGACTTCGTCCCGGTCGACCACCTCGCCGAGGCCGTCGTCCACATCGCCACCCGGCGGGACGCCGACGGCCGCACCTACCACCTCACCAACCCCCGCCCCGCGATGCTGTCGGACGTCATCGACCGGCTGCGCGCGGTCGGCTGCGCGGTGCGCACGCTGCCCTACCCGCAGTGGGTCGACGAGCTGGTCCGCCACGTCGCCGCGAACCCCACGAGCGCCACCGCGCCCTTCGTATCGCTGTGCGTGGACCGCAGCCGCACCGCCGACATGTCCGTCAAGGAGCTCTACTTCGAGGGCACCTTCCCGGTGCTCGGCCGGCGCAACGCCGAAGCCGCCCTGGCGGACAGCGGGCTCGACTGCCCGCCGGTCGACGCCGCCCTGCTGGACCGGTACCTGGAGTACTTCTTCGCCTCCGGCTACCTCCAGCGCCCCACCACCAGCTCCGCGGCCACCGGCCCCGCCGCCACCGCCGCCGTCCGGGAGAGCACCCGATGACCGACACCGCCGCCCCCGCCCCGATCCCCGTCCCCGAGGTGACGCCCGGCGCCGCCGGACCGCCCTGCGAGTACGCCCGGCTGCGCGCCGAACAGCCCGTCGTCCAGGCGCAGTTGCCCAACGGCGAGACCGCGTGGCTGCTCAGCCGCTACGCGGACGCCCGCGACGCCTTCGCCGACCCGAGGCTGGTGCGGCCCCTGCTGTCCGCCTGGCCGCCCGTCGAGGGCGACGACGCGCCGCCGCCGTGCCTGCCGACCTTCCTGGAGATGCGGGGCGAACACCACGAGCGGGTGCGGCGCGCCGTCCTGCCGCTGTTCGGCCGCGGACGCCTGGAGTTCATGCGACCCCGCATCCGCGCCATCGCGGAGGAGCTGATCGACGCCATGACGGCCGGCTCGCCCGACCGCACGGCCGACCTGGTGGCCGGCTACGTCGAACCGCTGCCGCTGCGCGTGCTGTGCGAGACCATCGGCCTCCCGCACGAGGACCGCGACCGCTACCTCCCGCACACCCTCACCCTGCTCAGCGCAGCCGGGCTGACGATGGACGAGATCCTCACCGCGCTGTACGCCCTCCAGGACTACGCCTCGGAGCTGATCACCCGCAAGGAGGACGAAGAGGGGGGAGCGCGGCAGGACGGGGACTACATCCGGCTGCTGCTCGCCGAGACCCGACGCCCCGGCAGCGAGCTGGTCAGGGACGACGTGGTCAGCTTCGTCGTCACCATGCTGATGGCCGGCTACAAGACCAACATGCAGCACACCGGGAACGCCCTGCTCACCCTCCTCGCCCACCCCGACCAGCTCCGCCGGCTGCGCGAGGAACCCGCCGGGATCGCCACCGCCGTGGACGAACTGCTGCGCCACGTACCGCTGATGAACGCGATCAACATCCTCGTCGCGGAGGAGGACCTCACCCTCCACGGTCAGCTGATCCGGGCCGGGGACGCCGTCGTGCCGGTGCCCGCCTCCGCCAACCGCGACCCCGAGGCGTTCACCGACCCCGACCGCCTCGACCTCGCCCGCACGCCCAACCCGCACCTCGCCTTCGGCCACGGCCCGCACGCCTGCACCGGTGCGCACCTGAGCCGGATGCAGCTGGCCGTGGTGATCCAGGTGCTGCTGGAGAGGCTGCCCGGCATCGAACTGGCCGAGCCCGTCGAGTCGTTGCCCTGGGACGAGACCACCCCGCTGCGCGCGCCCGCCCGGCTGCCGGTGCGCTGGTGACGGCGGCACCCCCGCCGCGCACCCCCACCGCACAGCTCCGCCCCACACTCCCGTGGCACAGCTCCGTCCCGCATCACGATCCCGTACAGCACAGAGAGGACCGCGCCGCATGAGCGCACCCCAGGCGCCCGCCACCACCGACCAGGCCGCGGGCGACGCCCCGGGCCGGGCCCCGGCCCACACCCCGGACGGGGAGGCCCTGCCCCGCTACCCGTTCAGCACGGACGGCGACCGCCTCGCCCCCGAACTGGACGAACTGCGCAGCCGCTGCCCCGTCGCCCGGGTCAGGACCAACGCCGGCGGCGAGGCCTGGCTGGTCACCGGCTACGAGCTGGCCCGCGACGTCCTGCGGGACCGCGCCTTCGCCCGCTCCGTACTCGGCGAGGCCGACAGCCCGACCCAGGACGCCCCGATCCTGGCGCCCGAACTGCTGGACGCCATGAACCACCTCCAGCAGGCCGGGCTGCGCGACGAGGTGCTCGCCGCGCTCGGCCGCAACCAGCCCGAACTGCCCGCCGACTGGGTCGCCGAGGTGACGCGGGAGGGCCTGGAACGGATGGCCGCCGAGGGCGCGCCGGGCGACCTCCAGCGCCACTTCGCCGAGTGGGTCGCCGCGCAGTGCCTGTGCCGGCTGCTCGGCCTGCCGTTCGAGGACCGGGAGTGGCTCGCCGAACGCGCCGACAAGGACCTCACCATGGCGACGTACTCGGACGAGGAACTGGCCGTCAACTGGGAGGAGCTCCGCGCCTACACGGCGGCCTTCCTGGCCGCCCGCACCCCCGGGCAGCCGCGCGGCCTCGCCGACCGGCTCGCCGACCTGAACGCCGAGCAGTCCGCCGAGGGCCGCTCCGGGCGGAAGGGGCTGAGCGAGGAGCAACTGTCCAACATCGTCTCCGTGCTGTTCGTCAGCGGCTACGAGGACTTCGCCAGCTTCCTGGGCGTCGCCGCCGTCAACCTCCTCCAACACCCCGAGGCGATGGCGGAGTTGCGGGAGAGTCCGGAGGCGACACCCCGGCACGTGGAGGAACTGCTCCGGTGCAGCGTCGTCCTCGGCAACGCCATTCCGCGCTTCGTCACCGAGGACACCTCCCTGGGCGGCGAGCAGGTCAAGGCGGGCGAGCTGGTCCTGCTCTCGCTGGACGCGGCCAACTACGACCCCGGCACCTTCGCCGACGCCGAGCGGTTCGAGCCCGCCCGCTCGCCCAACCCCCACCTGCGGTTCGGCCACGGCCGTCACCACTGCCCCGGCGCCCACCTGGTGCGGCGGCAGTCCGACACGGCCTTCCGGGTCCTGCTCCAGCGGTTCCCCGGGCTGCGCCTGGCGGTGCCGGTGGGCGAGGTGCCGTGGCACCCGAACCGGATGGCCATCATGGCCGCCGCCGTTCCGGTGACCTGGTGACCTGGTGACCTGACCCCGTCCTGAGCCCGACCGCACCCCCTGCCCACCACCCGGGCAGGGGGTGCGGTCGGGTGACGAGTGCGCCGCCTCAACGGCCCCCGACGCGGCCTCCTTCCGCTGCGTCCCGGCCGACCGGCGCTGAGCCGCCGCCACGGCACTGTGGCCCGCGCCCCGAACCGGGGTGCGGGCCACGGTGCCGCCGTCGGGGGTCAGCGGGCGGCCCCGCCGGACCGTTCCGGCAGGACCAGCGGCACCCCCGTACGCGGGTGGGGCAGCACCTCGACGGGGTGGCCGTAGACCTCGCTGAGCAGCGGTGCGCGCAGCACCTCGGCGACCGGGCCGTCGGCGATCGTGGTGCCGCCGGTCAGCAGGACCACCCGGTCCGCGTAGGCGGCCGCCAGGGACAGGTCGTGGAGCACCACGACCACGCCGTCCCCGGCGGCGGCCCGCTCCCGGGCGACCCGCAGCACCAGTTCCTGGTGGCGCAGGTCGAGGGCGGCGGTGGGTTCGTCCAGGAGCAGTAGCGGCGCGCGCTGGGCGAGCACCCGGGCGAGTGCGACCCGGGCCCGTTCGCCGCCGGAAAGGGCGGTGAAGGGCCGCCCGGCGAAGGTGGTGGACTCGGTGGCGGCCATCGCCTCGGCGACCACCGCCTCGTCCTCGGCGGCGGCCGCCGTCCCCGTCCAGGGCGCGCGGCCCATCCGGACCACCTGGTCGGCGGGGAACGGGAAGGACAGCGTGGCGGACTGCGGCAACAGCGCCCGGTGCAGGGCGAGTTCGGCTGCGCCGTAGTCGGACAGCGGGCGGCCGCGCAGGGTGACCGTGCCGCCCTGCGCGGCGGCGTCCCCGGCGAGGACGGAGAGCAGGGTGGACTTGCCCGCGCCGTTCGGCCCGAGCAGCGCGACCACCTCCCCGGCGGTGACCCGGACCGAGGCGCCGGCCAGCAGCGGGCGGCCGCCGACGGTCATCCGTACGGCCTCGGCGGTGAGCAACTCGGAGCCGGGTAGCGGGCGGTCGGGGACGGGGCGGGACCGGTGCAGCCTCATGCCCAGCCTCCCTGCTTGGTCCGGGTCCGGCGCAGCAGCCAGAAGAAGAACGGGCTGCCGATCAGGGCGGTGAGCACCCCGAGCGGCAGTTCGGCCGGGGCGGCGAGGGTGCGGGCGGCGAGGTCGGCGGCGACCAGGACGAGTGCCCCGCCGAGGGCCGAGGCGGGCAGCAGGAAGCGGTGCCCGGGCCCGGCCAGCATCCGCAGCAGGTGGGGGACGACCAGGCCGACGAAGCCGATGATGCCGCTGACCGCGACGGCGGCGGCGGTGAGCAGGGCGACCACGGTGATCAGGGTGAGCCGCATCCGTTCGACGTCCACCCCGAGGTGGCGGGCGGGGCGTTCGCCGAGTGCCAGCAGGTCCAGCTTGCGGGCGTACAGCGGGGCGACGGTGAGTCCGACGACGGCGAAGGGCAGGACGGCGAGCACCTTGCCCCAGGTGGCCTGGGAGAGCGAGCCGAGCTGCCAGAAGGTGACCTGGCTGATCGCGGCGGAGTCGGCGGTGAACAGGAGGAGGCCGATCAGCGCGCCGCAGAAGGCGTTCACGGCGACGCCGGTGAGGATCAGCGTGACCACCTCGGTGCGGCCACCGGCCCGGGCCATCAGGTAGACCGCGAAGACCGTCAACAGCCCGCCGGCGAAGGCGAACACGGTGACCGTCCAGCCGCCGAGGGCGTCCAGGCCGAGCACGATGCAGGCCACCGCGCCGACCGCGCCGCCGGAGGAGACGCCGATCACGGCGGGTTCGGCGAGTGGGTTGCCGAACACCCCCTGCATCAGGGCGCCGGCGCAGCCGAGCGAGCCGCCGACCAGCAGGGCGAGCACCACCCGGGGCAGCCGGACGTTCCACAGCACCGATTCGGGCACCCGCTCCAGGGCGTGCCCGCCGAGGCCGAGGCGGTGGGCGGCGGAGCCGAGGACATCGCCGAGCGGGATGCGGTAGGCGCCGGTGCCGGCCGCGAGCAGGGCGCAGAGCACCAGGGCGGTGGCGAGCACGACGGTGATCAGGGTGCTGCGGGAGGGGCCGGGGCGGGCCTTCGCCCGGCTCTCCGCCACGCTCTTCTCCGGTACGGCGGTGGTCACTTGGCGCCCGCCGGGTGCAGCTGGGCGGTGATCTCCCGGAGCACCTGGGGGGTGCGCGGGCCGTAGCTGAGCAGTTGGCCGTCCTCGATGGAGACGATCCGGCGGTCCAGCCCGGCGGGGGTCTGGGCGACGCCGGGGAGCTTGAGCAGGCCGTCGACGCCGCCGACCGAGTCGAGTCCCTTGCTCATCACCAGGATCGCGTCGGGCGCGGCCTCGACCAGGGCTTCGCTGGTGAGCGGGGTGAAGTCGCCGGTGAGTCCGGCGGCGGTGCCGGCGTCCTGGCCGCCGACCGCCTCGATCAACGAGCCGGCGCCGGAGGCGGGGCCGCCGAGCAGGTAGACGGAGGCGCTGCCGCGCAGGTAGAGGAACGCCACCTTGGGCCGGCCGCCGCCGGTCGGCACGGCGGCCTCGGCGGCGGCGGTCCGCTGCTCGGTGCGCTCCCTCAACTGCCGTCCGGCGTCCGGGACTCCGAGTGCGGCGGCGACGGTGTCGATGCGCGGGCCGACGTCGGCCAGGCGCTTGGCGTCGTCCAGCACGAGCAGCGGGACGCCGGCCGCGCGGATCTGGTCGATCGCCTCGGCCGGGCCGGTGGAGCGGTCGGCCAGGACGACGGTCGGGTGCAGTGACAGCACGCCCTCGGCGGAGACCTCGTGGGCCTGGGTGATCACCGGCAGGGCGGCGGCCTGCCGGAAGGTGGTGGAGACGTCCCGGGCGACCGCCTTGGGGCCGAGGCCGAGGCTGAACACCAGCTCGGCGACGCTGCCGTTGAGCGGGATGATCCGCTCGGCGCTGGTGACGGTGACCTGGCGGCCGTCGGCGGAGGCGGTGGTGGCCGGGAGCCGGGGGACGGGCTCGACGGGCAGCGGCTCGACCGCGTCGGGGGCGCGGGTGGCGGTGACCGTCGCGCCGCCGGTGCCGGTGGCGGTGCCGCCGCAGGCGGTGAGGGCGAGCACCAGGCCGAGGAGCAGCAGCAGGAGGGCTGGCCCGCGGGCCACCTGGGGTCGGATCGTACTGCTGCTCAACGGGCTTCCCTTCGTGGGGTGTTGTCGTCCGCTTCCGGTCGGGGAGACCGGTGGCGGGGCTCTTGACTCACATATTAGGTTAGCCTTACCTAAATTCTGCAAGGGGGTCGGTTTCCCGGCCGCCCCTCCTTCGTCGTGCGCTTCGTCGTGCCCGCACGGCCTGCCCACGGCCCGCCCTGCCCCCTGCCCCCGTCCCCGTGACCTTCCGAGGAGTGATCCGCGTGTCCCTGCCCAGTCGGCTCCGCCGCCTGGCCGCCACCCTGGTGGCCGTACTCGCCGCCCTGTCGGCGGTGGTCCTCTCGCCGTCCCCGGCGGTGGCCGCCGAGGGCAAGGTCTCCGGCGGGCGGCTGGACTGGGGGATCAAACAGTCCTTCCTGAGCTACGTCACCGGGCCCATCGCCAAGGGCAGTTGGGCGCTCACCGGCGGCGCGGCCACGGTCGGCGGCAATACCTTCCGGTTCCACTCCGCCAACGGCACCTACGACCCGGCCACCGGCGCGCTGACCGCGGCCTTCTCCGGCGGCGTCCGCTTCACCGGGCACCAGGAGAACGGCAGCAACGCGCTCGACCTCAGCCTCGGGCGGCTCACCTTCCGGGCCGCCCCCGGCGGCGCGGCCGGGCTGTACGCCGACGTCAGCAGCAAGTCCAAGGAGACCGGCCAGGTCAGCACCGTGAGCCAGGCCAAACTGGCCGAGCTCTCGCTGGCCGGTGTCGACCTGCGCGGCGCCGCCGGGACCCTCAACCTCGCCGACGTCCCGGCCACCCTCACCGACGCCGGGGCGAAGGCCTTCGGCAACTTCTACCAGGCCGGCACGGCCCTGGACCCGCTCGGCCTCTCCGTCAACCTGCCCACCGCGCAGCCGAGCCCGGCGGCCGCCGCCCCCGGTGCCCGCTCGGGCACGACGCCGGGCGCCGCCCCGGGCACGACGGCCACGGCGCCCCCGGCCGGGGCCGCGACCGCCACCCAGCCCGCCGCCCGGACGCCCGCGCGGACCGAGTTCGGCAACGGCGCCCTCGACTGGGGCGTGCGCCGCACCTTCCGCGACTACGTCACCGGCATGATCGCCCAGGGCCGTTGTGAGCTGGGCGGCGGCGCGGCCGACGGCGGTGCCTTCTTCCGCTGGACCCCGGCCAAGGGCGGCTACGACCCCGCCACCGGCGAACTCACCGCCGGCTTCACCGGCACCGTCCGCTTCACCGGTCTGCGCAACGGCGAGACCTACGGCCTGGACCTCACCCTGGCCGACCCGGCCGTGAACGTGGCCGACGGCCGGGGCCGCCTGCTCGCCGACGTCTCCGGACGGACCCCGGACGGCGCCACCCAGCAGCTGACCGGCGTCGAGCTGGCGACCTTCGACGCCTCCGCCCTCAAGTCGGAAGGCGGCCTGCTCAAGGCCGTCGAACTGCCGCTCAAGCTCGCCGAGGGCGGCGCCGAGGCCTTCGGCGGCCTCTACCCGGCGGGAACCGAGATGGACCCGCTGAGCTTCGCCGTCGCCCTCGACCCGGCCGCCGCCCTGCCCCCGCTGCCCGACCTCGGCAGCGCCCCGGCCACCCCGGCCACCCCGGCCGCCGCGGCCACCCCGGTGAGCCCGGCCGCCTCGCCGGTCGCGGCCGCCGCCGACTCCTCCTCGGGAGGCTTCCCGGTGGCGGCCACGGCGGGCGGTGCGGTGCTGGTCGCCGCGCTCGCCGTGACCGGCGGGTGGCTGGTGCGCCGCCGCCGCGCGGCCACCGCGCCGGGCCCCGACCGGACGGCCTGACCCGTCCCCCCTCCCCGTTGTCCGTCCCCGTCCCCCTCACCTGAACGGAGCATCACCATGTCCCGCAACCGCACCCGGCTCGCCGCCCTGGCCGCCACCACCGCCGGCCTCGGCCTGACCGCCCTGGGCGCCCCCGCCCTGGCCTTCGCCGGCGGCGCCCCGGGCAGCGTCAGCTACGACACCGGCGCGCTCGACTGGGGGGTGAAGGCCGGCTTCCGGAACTACATCGAGGGCCCGGCCTCCCAGGGCGGCGCGGTCGAGCTGACCGGCGGCGCGACCCGCAACACCGACGGCACCTTCCACTTCGGACTGGCCGGCGCCACGTACGACCTCGGCACCCACGTGCTCAACTCCTCGTTCACCGGCGGCGTGCACTTCACCGCCCACCACGGCGCGCTGGACCTCGCGCTCAGCGACCTGCGGATCACCACCTCGGGCACCACCGGCACCCTCACGGCCGACACCGCCGCCAAGGAGACGGTGGGCGCCACCGAGACCACCCGGCGCGACGACGTGCCGCTGGTGACCTTCACCGTCGGGCGGGGCACCACCTCCGGGGTGCCCACCGCCGCGAAGCTCACCGAGCAGGGCGCCAAGGCCTTCGCGAGCTTCTACGGC
This sequence comes from Kitasatospora sp. NPDC040550, assembly GCF_055594965.1. NCBI lineage: Bacteria > Bacillati > Actinomycetota > Actinomycetes > Kitasatosporales > Streptomycetaceae > Kitasatospora > Kitasatospora sp. NPDC040550. Next base: position 230,312 of record NZ_JBVIWC010000006.1, read on the forward strand.
GCGGGAACGGACATGGACCCGCTGTCGCTGCTGCTCGAGCAGAGCCCGGTGACGCCGACTCCGACGGTCACCCCGTCCGCCGGCGCCTCGCCGACGGCGCAGCCGACCGGGACGCCGTCCGGCTCCGCCTCGCCGACGGCGACCGCCTCGCCGTCCGCCACGGCCAGCACCACCGCCACCGCCACTGCCACTGCCACTGCCACCGCCACTGCCACTGCCACCGCGACGGCGACGGCGAGCGGGAGCGCCACCGCGACACCCCTGCCGACCGGCACCCCCGGCGCCGGTTCCGACCGCCTGCCCGTCCTGAACGGCACCTTGAACTGGACGGTCAAGGAGAGCTTCCGCAAGTACCTCGAATCCCCGATGGCCGCCGGCAAGGTCGAGTTCGGCGGCGGCGCGGCCGACTACCGCTTCGGCGGCGGCACCGGCACGTACAACACCAGCGACCACACGCTCACCGCGGGCTACACCGGTTCGGTCCGCTTCCTCGGCCACCCGGGCAAGGACGGCTGGGCGCTCGACACCACGCTCTCCAAGCCGGGGCTGGTCATCGACAAGGACGGTGCCTTCCTGACCGCCGACGTCAACGGCAAGTCCCCGGACGGCCGGTCGACCGCGCTGACCGGTGCGCGGATCGCCAAGCTCGACCTCCCCGCCGCCGCCGTGAAGCCGGTCAACGGCGTCGTCACGCTCACCGGTGTCCCGGCCACGCTGACCGCGGAGGGCGTCCCGGTGTTCTCCAACTACCCGGCGGGTACGGCCCTGGACCCGGTGAGCGCCACCCTGGCCTTCGACAAGGACGCCGAGCTGCCGACCGTCGGCTCCTCCGGCACGACCGGCGGCGGCAACCCGGCTGCGGGCAGCCAGGGTTCGAGCGGCCCGGGTTCGGGCGGTGGGTCGGGCAGCGGAACGGCCGGTGGCCCCTCGCTCACCACCGGTGCGCTGAGCGGCACCGACACCGGCGCGCTGGCCGCGACCGGCGCGGACACCCCGGTGGTCCCGCTGCTGGCCACCGCGGCGGGGTTGCTGCTGGTGGGCGGCAGCGCCACCGTCCTGGTGCGCAACCGCCGTGGCGCGGCCCAGGCCTGAGCCCGGCGCGGAACGCGCGCCGGCCCCCGCGAGTGGGTACTCGCGGGGGCCGGCGCGTTCGCGGCGGGTGCCTGAGCTGCCCGAGTGTCTGAGCTGCCCGAGTGCCTGAGCCGCCCCGGTGCCCGAGCTGCCCCGGTGCCCGAGCCGCCCCGGGCGTCGAGCGCCCGGGCAGCTCAGGTCCGGTCGGTCAGGCGCTCAACGGATAGCGGCCGTCCAGGTCGTGGAAGACCGCGCCGTTGAGCACGAAGGCCCGCTTGCACTCCTCGACCACCCGGCGCCGCTCCACCTCGTCCATCGCCGCGCCCGCCGCGTCCAGCTTGGCCCGGTAGTCGCGCTTGAAGGCGGCCGGGTTGGTGACGTCCTCGAAGACGTAGAACCGCACGCCGTCGCCCTTGCGCTCGAAGCCCCAGGTCTTCTCGGCCAGGCCCCGGATGATCTGGCCGCCCGACAGGTCACCCAGGTAGCGGGTGTAGTGGTGGGCGAGGTAGCCGCCTGGCCACTCGGCGGCCAGCTCCTCGATCCGGGCCACGTACGCGGCGGTGGCGGGCAGCGGTGCGAGTCCGGTGCGCCAGTCGGGCCCGCGCAGGTGTGCCAGGTCGCGTTCGATGGCGGCGGTGCGCAGCAGCGCCGGGTCGATGAACGGGCCCGCCAGTGGGTGTTCCGCGAGCTGCTCGGCCCGCTCCTCCAGTGCCCGGTAGACGAACCAGAGCTGGCCGGTGAGCTCGGCGTAGGCGTCGATCCCGAGCTGCCCGCCGAGCAGGCGGCTCATGAACGAGGAGTGCTCCGCTGCCTCGTGCTCCTCGCTGCTGGCGGTGCGGAGCACGGTGGAGAAGGGGACGGGCTCGGGCGTGGGCATGCGGCCTCCAGGGATCGGATGCGGCCGGGGCGGAAGCACCCCGCTATTTTTGGTTAGCCTAACCTGAGTTCATGACTTCCCGACACTCTGTCGGTAAAGGTAGCGGAGCGGCCCCGGAAACGGCAGGGGCGGGGCGAACGTGGCCGCGCGGCCCCCGGCCCCGGCCGGTGCCGACATGCCGACGCCCCGCCGGTCCGGCCCCGAGGGGGAGCCGGACCGGCGGGGCGAGGGGCCTGCGGGTCAGCGGGCGCCGCTGCGACGGCGGCGGAACACGAGGACGCCGCCCGCCAGCGCCAGCGCCGCGGCCGCGCCGCCGATCACGACGGGCGCCGAGGACGGGGCCGCCGCCGTCCGCGCCGCGGTGCCGTAGCCGCTGGACATCCCGGCCGCGGCGTACTCCGAGCCGGGCAGCTTGTCGGCGTAGCGGGCCTTGACCAGCTTCTGGTACTCGCTCAGCGAGGCCGAGGGCCGCCCGTTCAGCCCTTGCCGTGCCTGGTCGTTGAGCGGCTCGACCGTGGTGATCCGCAGCTGGTACCAGCCGCGGATCTGCGGCTCGCTGAACACCAGCGTCCCTGGTGCGGCCTTTCCGGCGTAACCGGCGTCGACGGCGCCGTCGCGCACGCCGGCCAGGTGCCAGCCGCCGCCCTCGGTGGGGGCGAGCATGACGGTGGCATTGCGCCCGTTGACCGTGGTGTTCAGTGCGGAGACCAGATAGCTCAGCCGGATCGCCTGGGCGGCGATCGGCAGGGCCGTCCCGGCGACGAACTCGGGAGTGAGCTCGTTCAGGGCCAGTGGGTTGTTGACGGTGAAGGCCGGGAGGCCCGCGCACGGGTCGGCCGGGTCCGGGATCGTCTGGGCCGCCGGGGGCGCGTCCCCTTGGGGCAACGGGACGCTGAGGAAGCGGCAGACGGCGTTGCGGACGTCGGCGGACTTCACCAGGTCGAGGGCGGCCCCGTAGTCCGGGATGTCCGCCGGGAGCGGGTCCTTGGCCGGGGCCGCGTGGACGGGCCCGGCGAGCGGCAGCAGCGCGCAGGCGCCGGCCGCCAGCAGTGCGGCCAGGCGGAGGCGGCGGGTGCTCGCCGGCCCGGCGGGTGTCGTGGTCCTGTGCATGGCCGTCCGCCTCACCTGGAGATGCCGATCCGGGAATGGGTCCACTTGAACGAGCTGTTGCTGACGTAGTCGGCGTAGTTCCACCAGGTGTAGGTGGCGGTGTCCGGCCACGGGTCGGCGACCCCGATGGTGTTCTTCGAGGTGTCGAAGCCGTAGACCACGTTCATGTGGCCGCCGCCGGCCGTCCAGCCGATCCGGGCGGCGACCGGCCGGGCCGCCTTGACGTCGGTGTAGACCTGGTTGAAGGTGGCCGCGCTGTTCAGGCCGGTGCCGAGGTTGGTCATGCCGAGGCTCTTCCAGCCCTTGGCCATGTCGTCGAGCGTGGCCGGCTGGTTGTTGCAGCCGTAGTAGGGCTGGGCCCGGGTGCAGAAGTCGGCCTGGGTGGTGCCGTAGCCCTGGAACTTGGCGATGGTCAGGCCGGAGGCGACCCAGCACCACTGGGACTTCTCCTGCTTGAGCATGGCGATGTTGTCCTGGCCGGCCTCGGCGTGGGCCTGGCTGCCCGCGGTGGCGAGCAACGCCGAGGCCGTCAGGAGGACGGCCGTCGTCGTGGTCGTGAATCTGGATCTGCCCATGGGTCTGCCTTCCCGTGCGGTGCGCGATGGGTGTCGGGGATCAGCAGTGCCATGACAGCACGGAACGGTGCGATTACGGAGCGTATGCGAAGGAGTGTTGCGAACGGGTGCGGACCGCGACGCCGGAAGTCGGTGCGGTGGCCGGTCGGGTCGGACCTCCACCTGTGCGCGGTGTGAGCGGCGGTGACTTCCCCCGGAAGGGGACACGTCGTGGTGCGGCGGGCCGATCGTGGTGACGTAGGGTGATAGGAGGTCAACAGGGGGGAGTCGACGGTCCGGTCGGCCGCAGCGCGCGGGCCCGCCGTCGAACCCCCGTTCCACCCCGGCCCACCCCACCCCGTCCCGTTTCCGGCCGTGGCGGGTGCCCCGGGTCGCCCGCAGACAGGAGAGTTGAGTTGTCGTCCGACAGCACGCAGCGTACGCAGTGGGTCCAGGACCGTCCGGCCACGTCCCGTGCCCCCAGAGCGGACCTGCTGCTCGACGGCCGCTCGCTCACCGTCAAGGAGACCGCCGCGGCCGCCCGTCGCCCGCAGGGGTGGCGGGTGGCGCTGTCGGACGGTGCGGTGCACCGGATGAAGCGCTCGGTGGACCTCAAGAACGCGATCGTCGACTCCGGGCAGCGGGTGTACGGTGTCACCTCCGGCTTCGGCGACAGCAACACCCGGCAGATCTCGCCGCGCAAGGTCGAGGCGCTCCAGGCCAACCTGATCCGCGGCTTCAACTGCGGCCTGGGCCCGGCGGCTTCGCCCGAGGTGGTGCGGGCGACGGTGATCGCCCGGGCGAACTGCCTGGCGCGCGGCAACTCCGGCATCCGCCCCGAGGTCGTCCAACTGCTGCTGGACTGCCTGGAGCAGGACATCCTCCCGGTGGTGCCGGAGCGCGGCTCGGTGGGCGCCAGCGGCGACCTCGTCCCGCTCAGCTACCTCGGGGCGATGCTCACCGGCCACGGCACGGTGCTGCACCGGGGCGAGGCCCGGCCCGCCGCCGAGGCGCTCGCCGAGGAGGGCCTGGAGCCGGTGGTGCTCGCCTCCAAGGAGGGGCTGGCACTGGTCAACGGCACCTCCTTCATGGCCGGCTTCGCCGTCCTGGCCCTGCGCGACGCGACCGAACTGGCCTTCGCCGCCGACCTGTGCACGGCGCTCGCCTCCCAGGTCCTGAACGGCAACCCGCGCCACTTCGACCCGTTCGTCTTCGACCACAAGCCGCACCCGGGCACCGCCGACTCCGCCCGGACGGTGCGCCGGCTGCTCGGCCGGCTCGGCGACGGCCCGTACGCGGGCGACCAGGAGGGCGGCCCGGCCGAGCGGATGCCCGACGGGACGGGCTACCGCCGGCTCGCCGAGGCCGTCCAGGACCGGTACTCGATCCGCTGCGCCCCGCACGTCAACGGCGTGCTGCGGGACACCCTCGCGTTCGCCGCCGACTGGACCCACGTGGAGATCAACTCCTCCAACGACAACCCGCTGTTCGACACCGACACGGGCGTGGTCGTCAACGGCGGCAACTTCTACGGCGGCCACATCGGCCAGGCGATGGACTCGCTCAAGACCGCCGTCGCGAGCGTGGGCGACCTGCTGGAACGGCAGTTGCAGCTGGTGGTGGACGAGAAGTACAACAACGGCCTCACCGCGAACCTCATCCCGCGCTTCCCGGACGACAGTTGGGACGCCGGCCTGCACCACGGCTTCAAGTCCCTGCAACTGGCGGCCTCCTCGCTGGTCGCCGAGGCGCTCAAGCTGACCATGCCGGCGACCTCGTTCTCCCGCTCCACCGAGGCCCACAACCAGGACAAGGTCAGCATGGGCACCATCGCCGCCCGGGACGCCCGGACGGTCGTCGAGCTGGTGCGCGAGGTGGCCGCGATCCACCTGCTGGCGCTCTGCCAGGCCGCCGACCTGCGCGGCCCCGAGCGGCTCAGCGGGCCGACCGCGGCCGTGCACGCGGCAGTGCGCGCCGTGTCGCCGGTGCTGGACGGGGACCGCGGGATGGAGCGGGACATCGCGCTGGTGGCGGAACTGATCGGCGCCGGACGGCTACGGGAGGCGGCGGCCGGGGCCTGAGCCCGGCCCCTGAGGGCCCGCGGGGGCCGGGCCCGCACATGCCGGGCCCGCACACGCCGGGCCCGCACATGCCGGGCCCGCACGCCCCTGCTACTCGGTGGGCTCGGCGAAGTGCTCCACGACGGCGGCGTAACTGTCGTCGGCGTGCCCGCGCGCGGTGACCGCCTCCAGTACGGCCGTCAGGTGCCGGGGCAGGGCCGGGTTGAGGCCGCGCCGCTCGCTCTCGTCCAGCAGGTGGCCGGCCGCCGCCAGGTGGGTGCGCAGTGCCGAGTCCTCGGCCGGGTAGTCGCCCTCGTCGACCTGGCGGGCGTACCGGGCCAGGAAGGCGCCCATGCCCGCGAACAGCAGCTCGGCGCTCGGCGCGAAGTCCGTCGCGCCGATCCCGGCGGTGCGCAGCAGGGCGGCCGCGTGCAGGAAGCCGTTGAGGCCCGACCACAGGACGGCCAGCAGGGCGACGTCGTGCAGCGAGGCGAGTCCGGGGCCGTCGCCGAGGTGGACGGGGCAGCCGCCGAGCGCGGTCAGGGTCGCCTCGTGGGCGCGGAAGGCGGCCTCGGGGCCGCTGTAGAGCACGGTGGTCCCGGGGAGGCCGATGGTGTCGGGGGTGGCCAGCAGGGCGCCGTCGAGGCTCCGGGCGCCGTACCGGGCCGCCGCCTCGGCGACGGCGGCGGCGTCGGCGGAGGTGCCGGAGGTGACGTCGACCAGGACCCGGCCGGCCAGGGCGTCCCCGGCGGCTGCGAGAACCTCGGCCACGGCGCGGTGGTCGCCGAGGCAGAGCACGACCAGTGGCGCGGCGGCCACCGCCTCGGCGGGCGTGGCGGCGCGCTGGGCGCCCCGGGCGGCCGGGCCGTCGGCGCGGGCGGGCGTGCGGTTCCAGACGGTGGTGCGGTGTCCGGCGGCCAGGAAGGCGTCGGCGAGGGCCGTGCCCATCAGGCCGAGGCCGAGTACGGCGACGGGGGCGGGGTGGCGGTCGGTCGTCACGAGGTCTCCTTCGGGTGGTCCGGCAGGGGGACGATCGCGGTGCGGCGGCGGGGTTCGTTCAGGGCGCGCACCATCGGTTCCTCGACGAGGGCGTGCAGCAGCCAGGCCGCGGCCAGGGACCCGGCCACCAGGAGGGCCGTGTACAGCGGCGGCCGGAGTCCGTCGGCGGTGCCGTCCGGGTCGAGCAGCGCGTCGCCGTACTCGATCACCAGGTAGTGGGAGAGGTACAGCGTCAGCGAGAGGGCGCCGAGGCGCTCGGCCATCGGGTGGGCGAGCCGGGACGGTCGTCCCAGCCGGTCGGCGTTGGCGGCGCCCACGATCAGCGCGGCCAGCGGCAGGGCGGTGATCGCGGCGACGCCGAACAGCAGCGGGGAGAGCTGGTCGAGCGGGTAGAGCAGGGTGAAGGCGACGGCGCCGTGCCAGGTCCGGACGCCGTCGAGCCGGCCCTCCCGGACCAGCCGGGCCAGTACCACGCCGAGCAGGAACTCCGGCAGCCGCGCCGGGGGGAAGGTGTAGCAGAGCCAGATCTGGCGCAGCGTCACGCCGAGTCCGAAGGGCGGTCCGCCGCTTCCCGGCCGTGCCGCGGTGAGCAGCACCGGGATGAGTACGGCGGCCGCGACGGCCGCCGCCGCCCAGGCCCAGAGGCGCTCGGAGCGGATCGTGGCCGCCCGCCGGGCGATGACCGGGAACAGCAGGTAGAACAGCAGGTCGCAGCAGAGCGACCAGGACACCCCGTTCACCCCGGGGTCCAGCAGGTCGAAGCCGGGGGACCAGGTCTGGACGAGCAGCGCGTTCGGCAGCCAGGCCCACAGCGGCACGGCCCGCCCGGCGGCGGCCAGCAGCAGGACCCCGATCAGCAGGGTCACCAGGTGGGTCGGCAGGATCCGGGCCACCCGGCGGAGCCAGAACTCCCGGACCGGTTGCCCGGGCCGCCAGGACCAGGTCAGCAGGAAGCCGCTGAGCAGGAAGAAGAACGTCACCGCGGCGAACCCGAGTCGGAGCAGGGTGGCGCTCTCCCCGTGCCCGTGGGTCCAGATCAGGCTGACGTGCTGGGCGACGACGGCCGCGGCCGCGATGAAGCGCAGACCGGAGAGCGAGGGCAGCCGGGACGACCTGCCGAGTGCCAAGAGCGTTCCCGAGATCTCGGAGCGGGTGGGGGAAGGCCCGGTGATCGTATCCGAACTCGCCGACGTGGTTTGCTTTTGACGAATCGTCGGAGAAGCCGGGCCGATTGCATGCTCTGCATACTTTCCTGGTGAAAATGTTGACGGCGGGTCAGATCTGATAGAGATCAGGTGCCCCGGCTAAGGTGCGTGCGCGATCGTCCGACGTCGCGCCGCCCTGCCCGCCCGCCCAGGACCGGAGACCCACGTGGCCGACAATGACACCCTGCGCCAGTACTTGAAGCGCGTGGTCGCCGACGCCGTCGACACCCGGGAACGCCTGCGCGCCCTGGAGGAGCGGCAGTCGGAGCCGATCGCGGTGCTCGGCGCGGCCTGCCGCTACCCCGGCGGCGCCGATTCCCCGGAAAAGCTCTGGCAGTTGGTTGCCGACCGGGTCGACGCGGTCTCCGGATTCCCGTCGAACAGGGGCTGGCCGCTCGACTCCCTGTTCCACCCCGACCCCGACGTCATCGGCACCAGCTACGTCGAACAGGGCGGATTCCTGTACGACGCCGATCGGTTCGACGCCGAATTCTTCGGCATGTCCCCCAGGGAGGCCCTCGGCACCGACCCCCAGCAGCGCATCCTGCTGGAAATCGCCTGGGAGGCCTGCGAACGCGCCGGAATCCCGCCCGAGGCCCTCCGCGGCAGCCGCACCGGCGTGTACGCCGGGGTGATGTACAACGACTACGGCAGCCGGCCGCAGCTGCCCCGGGAGGACTTCGAGGGCTACCTGTTCAGCGGCAGCGCCCCCGGCATCCTCTCCGGCCGACTCGCCTACGCCTTCGGCCTGGAGGGCCCCGCCGTCAGCGTCGACACCGCCTGCTCCTCCTCCCTGGTCGCCCTCCACCTGGCCTGCACGGCGCTGCGCCGCGGCGAGTGCGACCTCGCCCTGGCGGGCGGCGTGACGGTGATGTCCACCCCCGCGGCCTTCCTCGGCTTCTCACGCCAGCGCGCCCTCGCCCCGGACGGCCGGTGCAAGGCCTTCGCGGCGGCCGCCGACGGCGTCGGCTGGGGCGAGGGCGCCGGACTGCTGGTGCTCGCCCGGCTGTCCGACGCCCGCCGGGACGGCCGACGGGTGCTCGCCGTGGTCCGCGGCTCGGCCGTCAACCAGGACGGCGCCTCCAACGGGCTGACCGCGCCCAACGGCCCCGCCCAGGAACGGGTGATCCGCGCCGCCCTCGCCGACGCCCGGCTCACCGCCGAGGAGGTCGACGCGGTCGAGGCCCACGGCACCGGGACGGCGCTCGGCGACCCGATCGAGGCCCGGGCGCTGCTGCGCACCTACGGACAGCGGTCGGCGGAGCGGCCGCTGTGGCTGGGCTCGCTCAAGTCCAACCTCGGCCACGCCCAGGCGGCCGCCGGGGTGGGTGGGGTGATCAAGACGGTGGAGGCGCTGCGGCGCGGCCGGCTGCCCGCCACGCTGCACGCCGAACAGCCCTCGCCGCACGTGGACTGGGAGTCGGGCGCGGTCGCCCTGCTCACCGAGGCCCGCGACTGGCCCCGGGGCGACCGGCCGCGCCGGGCGGCGGTCTCCTCCTTCGGCCTGGGCGGGACGAACGCGCACGTGATCCTGGAGGAGGCGCCGCCCGAGGAGGCCGGGGAGGCGTCGGTGGTCCTGCCGGTGGTGCCGTGGGTGCTCTCGGCCCGGTCCGCCCGGGCGTTGGCGGAACGGGCGCGCGACCTGCTGGCGCTGGTCGGCGGCCCGGGGGCCCCGGACTTCCGGGACGTCGCCCGGGCGCTGGCCACCACCCGGGCGGCGCTGCCGTACCGGGCGGCGGTGGTCGGCGGTACGGCCGCCGAACTCCGCGAAGAACTGGGCGAGTTGGCGGGATCGGTCGCGGCGGACGAGGTCCAGCGGGTGGGCGGGGAGGTCCGCCCGGTCGTGCTGTGCCCGGACGGGGACGGGCCCTCACCCGAGGCGGTGAGCCAACTCCGGTCCGCTTTCCCGGTGTTCGCCGCGGCGTACCAGGAACTGGCCGAGGTTCCCGGAGTGCCGGCCGGCTTCGCCGCGCGGGTGGCGCTCCACCGTCTGTACGCGGCTTGGGGGTTGAGCCCGGCGGCGCTGGTCGGCCGGGGCCGTGGCGAGGTGGTGGCCGCGCACCTCGCCGGGGTGCTCTCGGTGCCCGACGCGGTGGTCCTGCTCGCGGCCCGCGAGCGGCTGCTCCGGAAGGGCGGTGGGTCGGCGGCCCGGGCGGAGTTCCGGCGGGAGCTGGCGGAGTCGGCCTTCGCGGCGCCGACCGTCACCCTGGTGTCGGCCGCGAGCGGTCATGAGGAGCCGGCGGAGCGGTGGACGGACCCGGAGGCCTGGGCCGAACGCATCCTGGCCGAGGGCGGATTGCTGCCGGAGGGGCTGGTGCTGAGCCTGGAGATCGCTCCCGGCGAGCAGGCGCCGTACGCCGTCGTCCGGGAGCTGGCCCGGCTCCACACGGCCGGGGCCGCCGTCGACTGGTCCGCCTTCTTCGCCGGGACCGGCACCCGACACGTCGACCTGCCGACGTACCCGTTCCAGCGCGAGCGCTACTGGCTGGAGCCGACCGGACCCGCGCCCGCCGGGGCCCCACCCGCCTCGCCGTCCGTCCGGTCGGAGGGTGAGGGAACGCTCGCCCGGAGCCTGGCCGACCTCCCCGCCGGGGAGCGGCGCGCCCACCTGCTCGACGTGGTGCGCGCCGAGGCGGCCGCCGTGCTCCGGATCGCCGACCCGGCGGCCGTCGAAGTGTCCCGTCCCTTCCGCGAGTTCGGCTTCGACTCGCTCACCGCCGTCCAGCTGCGCAATCGGCTGGCCGCCCTCGCCGGGATCGAGCTGCCGGTCACCGTGCTGTTCAACCACCCCACCCCGGAGGCCGTCGCCGACCTCCTGCTCGACCGCCTGTCAGCCGCGGACCGGCCGGACGCGCTCGCCGAAGTCGACCGGCTGGAAGCCGCGTTGGGGCGGCTGCCGGCCGGCGGCCCGGAGCTGCTCGCGGTCACCGAACGCCTGCGGGAACTCCTCGGCCGCTTCGGACGGCTCGAAACCGCCACCAAGGACGAGCTGTTCGACCTCATCGACCACGAGCTCGGCCGGGCCCGTACCTGACGGCACGCCCGTCTCAGCGCACGCCCGCCCGGCCGTACGCCCGCCGAGAGAGGAAGCCCAGCATGCCGGACGAGGAGAAGCTCGTCGACTACCTGCGGTGGGTCACCGCCGACCTGCACGACGCGCGCCGGAGGATCGCTGAACTCGAGTCCGCCCAGGGCGATTCGGCACCGGACGACCCGATCGCGATCGTCGGCATGGCCTGCCGCTACCCCGGCGGCGTCGGCTCGCCCGAGGACCTCTGGCGGCTGGTGCTGGACGGCCGCGACGCCGTCACCCCCTTCCCCACCGACCGGGGCTGGGACCTCGACGCCCTCTACGACCCCGACCCCGAGACACCCGGCACCAGCTACGCCCGTGAAGGCGGCTTCCTGGACACCGCCACCCGCTTCGACGCCGGGTTCTTCGGCATCTCCCCGCGGGAGGCCACCGCGATGGACCCGCAGCAGCGGCTGCTGCTGGAGACCGCCTGGGAACTGTTCGAGCACGCGGGCATCGACCCGACGGCGCTGCGCGGCACCGACGTCGGGGTGTTCGCCGGCGCCACCGAACAGTCCTACCTCGGCCCGGACACCCCGGCCGAGTACGAGGGCTACCTGCTGACCGGGCGGCTGGGCAGCGTGGTCTCCGGCCGCATCGCGTACACCTTCGGCTTCCAGGGCCCGGCCGTCACCGTGGACACCGCCTGCTCCTCCTCCCTGGTGGCGCTGCACCTGGCCGCCCGCTCGCTGCGCGGCGGCGAGTCCTCGCTCGCCCTGGCGGGCGGTGTGACGGTACTCGCCTCGCCGCTCGGTTTCGTCGACTTCGCCCGCCAGCGCGGCCTGGCGCCGGACGGCCGCTGCAAGGCCTTCGCCGCCGCGGCGGACGGCACCGGCTGGGCCGAGGGCGCCGGGCTGGTCCTGCTGGAACGGCTCGCCGACGCCCGCCGGCACGGACACCGGGTGCTGGCGCTCCTGCGCGGCTCGGCCGTCAATCAGGACGGCGCCTCCAACGGGCTGACCGCACCCAACGGCGCCGCCCAGGAGCGGGTGATCCGCCGGGCCCTGGCCGACGCCGGACTCACCCCGGCCGAGGTCGACGCCGTCGAGGGCCACGGCACCGGCACCCGGCTCGGCGACCCGATCGAGGCGCAGGCCCTGCAAGCCGTCTACGGCGCGGACCGCCCGGCCGGACGACCGCTGCTGCTCGGCTCGGTCAAGTCCAACCTCGGGCACGCCACGGCCGCCGCCGGGATCGGCGGGGTGATCAAGACGGTGCAGGCGCTGCGCCACGGCGTACTGCCCGCCACGCTCCACGTGGACGCGCCGACGCCGCTGGTCGACTGGCGGGCGGGCGGGGTCGAGCTGCTCACCGAGCAGCGCCCCTGGCCGCAGGCCGACGCCCCGCGCCGGGCCGGCGTCTCGGCCTTCGGGGTGAGCGGGACCAACGCCCACCTGCTGCTCGAACAGGCTCCCCTGGACGAGTTCGAGCCGGACTCCGGCGGGCTCCCCGCCGTGCCCTGGCTGCTCTCCGCCGCCACGCCCACCGCGCTGCGCGTCCAGGCCGCCCGGCTGCTGGCGCACGCGCAGCGGCACCCCGACGCCGCGCCCCACGAGATCGCCGCCGCCCTGGCCGGGAGGGCCGCGCTCACGTACCGGGCCGCCGTGGTGGGCGCCGACCGGGAGGAGCTGACGAGCCGTCTGCGGGCACTCGCCGACGAAGCGCCCGCAGAGCCCGTACGGCCCGGCAGGCTCGCCTTCCTGTTCCCCGGGCACGGGTCCCAGCGCCCGGGGCAGGGGCGCGAGCTGTACCGGGCGTTCCCGGCCTTCGCGACGGCCTTCGACGAAGCCTGCGCCGAACTGGACCCGCACCTGGGGGTGCCGCTGGCCGCGGTCCTGTCCGGCGGGGGAGAGCTGGAGCGCTTCGGCTACGCGCAGGCGGCGGTGTTCGCCTTCGAGGTGGCGCTGTTCCGGCTGCTGGAGTCCTTCGGGGTGCGGCCCGACGTGGTGGCCGGGCACTCGGTCGGCGAACTCGCTGCCGCCCACGTCGCCGGAGTGCTGTCGCTGCCGGACGCGGCGACCGTCCTGGCCGTCCGGGGCCGGCTGGTCGAGGCGCTGCCCGCCGACGCGGCGGTGGTGGCCCTGGAGGCCTCCGAGGCCGAGGCGGTCGACCTGCTGGCGGGATACGGCGGACGAGTGTCGCTGGCGGCGGTCAACGGCCCCGCCTCGGTGGTGGTCTCCGGCGCCGCCGAGGCGGTGGGCGCCGTCGTCGCCGAGATCGGGCAGCGCGGCCGCCGGGCGCGCCGCCTGACGATCAGCCGGGCCGTGCACTCGGCCGAACTGGACCCGCTGCTCGCCGAGTTCCGGCGCGCCGTGGCGGGTGTCCGGCTGGCCGCGCCGACGCTGCCGTTGGTCTCCACGGTCACCGGGCGCCTCGCCACCGCGGCGGAGCTGCGCTCCCCGGACCACTGGACCGCGAACCTGCGCCGGCCGGTGCGCTTCCTCGACGCCGTCCGCACCCTGGCCGCCCAGGGCGTGGGCACCGCGCTGGAGGTCGGCCCGGACGCGGTGCTGTCGCCGCTGGTCGCCGCCTGCCTCGACGGCGACGACCGGCAGGTCACGGCGGTGCCCGGCGTACGGTCGGGCACCGGGGAGGTGGCCGGGCTGGTCGGCGCGCTGGCCGCGCTGTGGACGGCCGGGGTGCCGCTCGACCGGCGCGCCGTCCTCGGCCCGCCCGGACGGACGGCGGCGGTCGCGTTGCCGACGTACCCGTTCGAGCGGGAGCGGTACTGGCTGACGCCCCCGCGCGCCACGGGCCGGGGAACCGCCGGGCGGGCGCTCGGACACCCGCTGCTGACCGGCGTCACCGAGCTGGCCGGGCGCGCGGAGCTGGCCTTCCACGGGCGGCTGCCCGGACGCTCTCCGGCCGAGCTGGTGGAGCTGGCGCTCCGGGCGGGCGAGGAGGCCGGGTGCGCGGTGCTGGCCGAGCTGACGGTCGGATGCCTGCCGGCGCCGCCCGAACGCGGCACGCTGGAGGCGCAGTTGGTGCTCGCACCGGCAGACGGCCGGGGCCGGCGGCCGTTCACCGTGCACACCCGGGCGGGCGAGAGCGGCGGTTGGGCGCCGGTGGCCTCGGGGGCGCTCGGCCGGGGCGGCGTACGGACGGACGCCGACGAGGGGGCCTGGCCGCCGCTGGGCGCGCGGGCCGTGACGGCGGACGTCGACGGCGTGACGGCGCTGTGGCGGCTGGACGGCGAGCTGCTCGCCGAACTGGCGCTCCCGGACGGCACGACGGCGGACGGCTGGGGACTGCACCCGCAGCTGTGGGACGCGGTCACCCGCTGCGCCGGCCCCGGAACCGCCGCCGAGTGGCGCGCCGTCCGGCTCCACGCGGCGGGCGCCACCCGGCTCCGGGCCCGGATCACCCCCGGGCCGGACGGCGCGGCACTGCGCCTGACCGACCCCGCCGGGCGGCCGGTCGCCTCCGCCGAGGCCGTCCGCCTGCGGCCCGCCGAAGGGCCCGACCGGACGGCCGAGGCGCGGCGCGGCCGCGCCCGGGACGGGCTGTTCCACCTCGACTGGACGCCGCTGACCCTGCCGTCCTCGCCGCCGCGAGTGCGCTGGGCGGTGCTCACGGACGGCGCCGGACCGCTGCCGGACCGGGCCCACCGGATCGCGCGGGTCGAGGACGTGCTCGGCGCGATCGGCGGCCACGACGCGGTGCTCGCCCCGCTGCTGCCCGGAGCCCGTCCCGACGTCCCGGCCCGGGCCCACGAACTGGCCGCCCGAGCCCTGGAGCTGGCCCAGCGCTGGCTGGCCGACCCGCGCGCCACCGGCGTACCGCTGGTGGTGGCGACCCGGGGCGCCGTGGCCGGGGTGACCGACCCGGCGGCCGCCACCGTCTGGGGCCTGCTGCGCTCGGCCCAGTCCGAGGCCCCGGACCGGATCGTCCTGGTCGACCTGGACGAGGACCCGGCCTCCACCGCCGCCCTCCCCGCGCTGCTCGCCACCGGCGAACCCCAGGCGGCGATCCGCGCCGGGCGGGTGCTGGTCCCGCGCCTGGCCCGGGCCGGGCGGCCCGACGGCGGCTCCGCGACCCCCGCCCCGCCCTGGCCCACCGACGGCACCGTGCTGCTCACCGGCGGCACCGGCGCCCTCGGCGCCGTGTTCGCCCGCCACCTGGTGCGCCGGCACGGCGTGACCGAGCTGCTGCTCACCGGCCGGCGCGGGCCGGCGGCCCCCGGAGCGGCCGCGCTGGTCGCCGAACTGGCCGCCCTCGGCGCGCGGGCCACCGTCGCGGCCTGCGACGTCGCCGACCGGACCGCGCTCGCGGACCTGCTGGCCGCCGTCCCCGCCGACCGGCCGCTGACCGCCGTCGTGCACGCGGCCGGCGTCCTGGACGACGGCCTGCTGGCCACCCTGAGCCCCGAACGGCTCGCGGCGGTGCTGCGCCCCAAGGTCGACGCGGCCTGGCACCTGCACGAGCTGACCCTCCCGCACCGGCCGTCCGCCTTCGTACTGTTCTCCTCCGTCGCCGGGATCGTCGGCGGGCCGGGCCAGGCCAACTACGCCGCCGCCAACACCTTCCTGGACGCGCTCGCCGAGCACCGGGCCGCCCTCGGACTGCCCGCGACCTCCGTTGCCTGGGGCCTGTGGCAGGACGAGGGCGGCATGGCCGGGCACCTCGGCGAGGCCGACCTGCGGCGGATCGCCCGCAGCGGGCTGCGTCCGGTCACCGCGGCCGACGGCCCGGCGCTGCTGGACGCGGCCCTGACCGGGCCGCGGGCCGCCGTCCTCGCCGCACCGCTGGACCTGGCCGCGATGCGGCGTCACCCCGCCGAGCTCCCCACGGTGTTCACCGGCCTCGCACCGCTGCCGCCCCGGCCCCGCGCCGGGACGGCGGAGGACGCGGCGGAGCCGTTCGCCCGGACGATCGGCGCGCTGTCACCGGAGCGGGCCCGCGCGGAGGCCGTCGAGCTGGTCCGTCGGGAGGCCGGCCGGGTGCTCGGCCACCCCGACGCGGCCGCCGTCGGCGCCGAGGACGCCTTCCCCGCGCTGGGCTTCGACTCGCTCGCCGCCGTGCAGCTGCGCAACCGGCTGGACGCGCTGACCGGTCTGCGGCTCGCGCCCGGGGCGGTGTTCGCCCACCCGACACCGGCCGCGCTGGCGGACCACCTGCTGGCGGTGCTCGCCGCGCCGCAGGCACCCGCCGGGACCGGCACGCGGACCGGGGCCCGTGACCAGTTCGGCGCGGATCCGTCCGGTGCGGATCAGGCCTACGGGGATTCGGGCGGCGGGGATTCGGGCGACGGGGACTCGGACGGCGGGGACTCGGGCGGCGGGCCCGACCCGGCCGGGGAGTTCGCCGCCGACGTCCGCCTGGACGAGGACGTCCGCCCGGCCGCCGATCTCGTCCCGGACGCCGTCGAGCCCCAGGAGATCCTGCTCACCGGCGCGACCGGCTTCCTCGGCGCCTTCCTGCTGCGCGACCTGATGCGCTCCACCAAGGCGACCGTACACTGCCTGGTGCGCGCCGCCGACCCGGCCGCGGCCGCCGAACGGCTGCGCGAACGCCTGAGCTGGTACCGGGTGTGGGACGAGATCGAACCGGACCGCCTCGCGGTCGTGGTCGGCGACCTCGCCCAACCCCGACTCGGCCTGACCGAGCTGGAGTTCGACCGGCTCGCCCGGATCGTCGACGTGGTCCACCACGCCGGGGCCGCCGTCAACTGGCTGCGCCCGTACGGCGAACTCCGGGCCGCCAACGTGGACGGCACCCGGGAGGTGCTGCGGCTGGCCGCCCGGCACCGCACCGTGCCGGTGCACCACGTCTCCTCCACCGCCGTGTTCGCGGAGGAGGGCGCGGAGCCCGGCCCGCGCGCCGTGTCCGCCCCGACCGGCCCGCCGCAGGCGCTGGCCAACGGCTACGCCCAGAGCAAGTGGGTGGCCGAGCAGGTGGTCGGGATCGCCCGGGAGCGCGGGCTCCCGGTGACGGTCTACCGGGTCGACGTGGTCTGCGGCGACCAGGTCCACGGGGCCTGCCAGACCAGGGACTTCTTCTGGCTCAGCCTCAAGGGCCTGGTCCAGTCCGGGGCCGTCCCGGCCGGGCTCGCGGGCGCGGGCGCCGTCCACCTGGCCCCCGTCGACTACATCAGCGCGGCCGTCACCACCCTGGCCGGGCAGCGTGGGAACGCCGGCCGGACCTTCCACCTGCAGAACACCAGCACCGAGGGGTACGGCGAAATGACCGGCTACCTGAGGGAGTTGGGCTACTCGCTGCCCGAGGTGGAGCTCGCGCGGTGGTGCCGGACGGTGCGCGCCGACCCGGGCAACGCGCTCACCCCGCTGCTCGACCCGTTCGAGCGGATCGCCGGCCACCGGGCCGTGCACCCGCTGATGGACGTGTCCGCCGCCGAGGCGGCGCTGGCCGGGACCGGGATCGCCTGCCCGCCGATCGACCTGCCGCTGTTCCGCCGGTACGTGGACTTCTTCGTCCGCACCGGCTGGCTGCCGCCCGCGCCTTCACCCGCGCCTTCACCCGCACCATCGGCCGCACCGTCGCCCGCGCCTTCGCCCGCTCCGGAGTCGCCTGCTCGGGACCCCGACGCCGCCGGTCCGCCCGCGCCCACCGCCTGACCGCGCCCCGCCCGCCCGACCAGGAGGACGACCATGCATCTGGAGATCACCCCGATCGACGCGCTGCGCCGCGCGGCCCGGCGGCCCGGGGCGGGCCCGGCCCTGCACTACGAGGAGGCCGAGATCGGCTACCCCGAACTGCTGGACCGGGCCGGCCGCCTCGCCGAGGTGCTCGCCGACGGCGGTGTGACGGCCGGCCGCCAGGTCGCCTACCTGGGTCTGAACAGCCCGACGCTGCTGGTGACGTACCTCGCCTGCGGCTGGCTCGGCGCCGCCTTCGTCCCCGTCAACCACCGGCTCGGCGCCGCCGAGGTGGCGGAGCTGCTGCGGGACTGCGAGGCGCACACCGTGGTCGCCGAACCGGGCCACGCGCCGCTGGTCGACCCGGCGTCCGGGGCGCGGCTGCTGCTGGTGGACGACGACCCGGCCGTCCCCGTGGCCGGCCCGCCCGACCCGCGCTGGACGCCGCTCGCCGCCGCCCTGGCGGCGGCCCCCCAACCGCCGCGCCAGCCCGCGCCGCTGGACGCCGAGGACCTCGCCGTCCTGCTGTACACCTCCGGCACCACCGGCCGGCCCAAGGGCGTCCGGCTCACCCACGGCAACATCTGGTGGAACGCCGCCAACATCGACGCGGCGATGACCACCCGCGAGGACGACGTCAACCTGGTGGTCACCCCGCTGTCGCACATCGGCGGGCTCAACTGCTTCACCCTGCGCAACCTCGGCCACGGCGGCACCACCGTGCTCCGCCGCCGTTTCGAGCCCGAGCGGACCTTGCGCGACCTGGTCGCCCTCAGGGTCGACACCTTCTTCGCCGTCCCCTCGATGTACGCCCTGCTGGCCCGGCAGCCCGGCTTCGCCGAGGCCGACCTGTCCGCGCTGCGCGGCGCCGTGGTGGCCGGTGCCCCCGTCCCGCCCGGGCTGGTCCGCGACTACGCCGCCCGCGGGGTGCTGCTCCAGCAGGCCTGGGGCCTGACCGAGACCGCCTGCTTCGCCAGCTACCTGCCGCCGGAGCTCACCCTGGCGAAGGCCGGCTCGGCGGGCCGGGCGATGCCCTTCACCCAGCTGCGGATCGTCGACCCGGAGACCGGCGCGGACGTCGCCGACCCGGACCGGCCGGGCGAGGTCTGGGTGCGCGGCAAGCACGTCTCGCCCGGCTACTGGCGCGGCGAGGAGCAACTCCGGGACGCCGACGGCTGGTTCCGCACCGGCGACCTCGGGCGGCTGGACGCCGACGGCTGCCTGTACCTGGTCGACCGGCTCAAGAACGTGATCATCCAGAACGGCGAGAAGGTCTACCCCGCCGAGGTCGAGCGCGCCCTGGCCGACTGCCCCGGCCTGCGCGAACTCGCCGTCCTCGGCGCCGCCCACCCGGAGTGGGGCGAGACCGTCGTCGCGGTGGCCGCGGCCGAGCCCGGCAGCGCCCCGACCCTGGAGACGGTACGGGAGTTCGGCGCGGCCCGGCTGGCGCCGCACAAGCTGCCCGTCCGGCTGCACCTGGTCGCGGAGATCCCGCGCAACGGCGCCGGGAAGGCGGACCGGGCGGCGCTGCGGCGGCTGCTGCCCGCGGTGACGGAAGCCTCCGGTCCGAAAGCCCCCGGGCCGGAAGTCTCCAGGCCGGAAGCTGCCGGGCCGCCGCGCCCGGACGGTCTGGCCGGACTGGTCGCCGCCGCGACCGAGTCGGCGCTCGGCTTCCCGCCCGGCCGCCGCTACGGCGCCACCGCCAGCTTCGCCGAACTCGGCCTGGACTCCCTCCGGGCCGTCGCCCTGCGCGACCGGCTGGCCGAGGCCACCGGCCTGAGCCTGCCCGCCACGCTGGCCTTCGACCACCCGACCCCGGCGGCCGTCGTCGCCCTGCTGCGTGCCCGGCTCGGCGAAAGCCGGGCCACGGACGGCGAGTTCGACCCCGACCCCGACCCCAAGTCCGAGACCGTGCCCGAACCCGAGGCCGAGGCCGTGCCGGTCGACGACCCGGTGGTGATCACCGGCATGGCCGTCCGCCTCCCCGGCGGCATCACCACCCCCGAGGCGCTCTGGCAGCTGCTCAGCGAGGAGCGGGACGCCGTCTCCGGCTTCCCCGAGGACCGCGGCTGGGACCTCGCCACCCTCGCCGACCCCGACCCCGAGGCCCCCGGCCGCTCCGACACCCGGCACGGCAGCTTCCTGCGCGACGCCGCGCTCTTCGACGCCGACTTCTTCGGCATCTCCCCGCGCGAGGCCGCCGCGATGGACCCCCAGCAGCGGCTCCTGCTGGAGACCAGCTGGGAGGCGCTGGAGCGGGCCGGCCTCGCCCCGACCGACCTGCGCGGCCAGGACGTCGGCGTGTTCACCGGCGTGTTCGCCAACGGCTACACCGAGCGCGTCCCGGTCTCCCGCGCGGCCGACGGCTACCGGGTCACCGGCAGCGCGACCAGCATCGCCGCCGGCCGGGTCGCGTACGTCCTGGGCACCCACGGCCCGGCCGTCGCCGTGGACACCGCCTGCTCCTCCTCGCTGGTCGCCCTGCACCTGGCACTGCGCTCGCTGCGGGCCGGCGAGTGCACGGCCGCGCTGGTCGGCGGGGCGACGGTGATGGTCACCCCGGACGCCTTCGTCGAGTTCTCCCGCCAGCGCGCCATCGCCCCCGACGGGCGCTGCAAGCCCTTCGCGGAGGCCGCCGACGGCACCGGCTGGGCCGAGGGCGCCGCCGTCCTCGTCCTGGAGCGGCTCTCCGCCGCCCGCCGGGCCGGCCGCCGCCCGCTCGCCGTGGTGCGCGGCTCCGCCGTCAACCAGGACGGCGCCTCCAACGGGCTGACCGCGCCCAACGGCCCCGCCCAGCAGCGGGTGATCCGCCGCGCCCTGACCGACGCCGGACTGCGCCCCGACGAGGTCGACGCGGTGGAGGCGCACGGCACCGGCACCGTACTGGGCGACCCGATCGAGGCCCAGGCGCTGATCGCCGCGTACGGGCCGGAGCGCGCCGAGCCCCTGCTGCTGGGCTCGGTGAAGTCCAACCTCGGCCACACCCAGGCGGCCGCCGGCGTCGTCGGCGTGGCGGCCACCGTACTGGCCCTCCAGCACGGCGTACTGCCCCGCACCCTGCACGTCGACCACCCCAGCAGCCGGGTCGACTGGTCGGGCGGCGCGGTGCGGCTGCGCAGCGCCACCGCCCCCTGGCCCGAGCGGGGGCGTCCGCGCCGGGCCGGGGTCTCCTCGTTCGGGATCAGCGGGACCAACGCCCATGTGCTGCTGGAACAGGCCCCGGTGGAGGAGCCCGCCACCACGGTCGGGCCGGAACCGCTGGTGCCGCTGGTGGTGTCCGCCCGGACCCCGGCGGCGCTGGCCGCCCAGGCCGGGCGGCTGGCCGAGCTGGTGGACGGCGGGGCCCGGCCGCAGGACGTGGCGCGCTCCGCACTCGCCGGGCGGGCCCTGTTCGAGCACCGGGCCGTCGTGCTGGCGGCGGACCGGGCGGACACCGGCGCTGCGCTGCGGGCCCTCGCTGCGGGAGCGGCCGACGCGGCCGACGCGGCCGGCGGGGTGGCCCCAGGGGTAGCCCCCGGGTTGGTCACCGGCACCGCGCCGGCGGACCGGGCGGACCAGGGCGTGGTCCTGGTCTTCCCCGGCCAGGGCGCCCAATGGGCCGGAATGGGCCGGGAGTTGTGGCACTCCGAAGCGGTCTTCGCGGAGCGGATGACCGCCTGCGAACAGGCCCTCGCCGGGCACGTCGACTGGTCGCTCGCCGACGTCGTGCACGGCGCCCCCGACGCCCCACCGCTGGACCGGGTGGACGTGGCCCAGCCGGTGTCCTTCGCGGTGATGGTCTCGCTCGCCGCCCTCTGGCAGTCGTACGGCGTCCGCCCGGCGGCCGTCCTCGGCCACTCGCAGGGCGAGATCGCCGCGGCCTGCGCGGCCGGCGCGCTGACCCTGGCGGACGCCGCCCGGACGGTCGCGCTGCGCAGCCGGGCGATCGGCGCCCGCCTTGCGGGCAGCGGCGGCATGCTCTCCGTGCCGCTGCCCGAACGCCGGGTCCGGGACTGGATCCGGGCCTGCGGCGGGGGAGTCGAGATCGCCGCCGTGAACGGGCCGGAGCGCACCGTGGTCGGCGGGGACAGCGCGGCGCTCAGCGGGTTCCACGCCGAACTGGAGCGGCGCGGGATCGACGTGCGGATGATCCCGGTCGACTACGCCTCGCACACCGCGCAGGTGGCGCGGCTGGAGCCGGAACTGCGGCAACTCCTCGACGGCGTACGGTCGTCGGCGCCGACGGTGCCCTGGTACTCGACGGTCGACGGCGGCTGGGTCAGCGGCCCGGTCGGGCCCGACTACTGGTACCGCAACCTGCGCCACCCGGTCCGCTTCGAACCCGCCGTACGGGCGCTCGCCGAGCAGGGCTTCACGGCCTTCGTCGAGGTCGGCGCGCACCCGGTGCTGGGCGCGGCGATCGAGGCGACGCTGGCCGACGCCGGGGTGGGCCGGGCGGCCGTGGTCTGCGGCAGCCTGACCCGGGGCGAGGGCGGCCGGGCGCGGTTCGCCCGTTCACTTGCCGAGGCCTTCGTCCGGGGCGTCCCGGTCGACTGGACACCCCTGCTGCCGCCCGGCGCGCGCCGGATCGACCTGCCGACCTACCCCTTCCGGGGGCGGCGGTACTGGCCGGAGCTGGAGCCGGAGCCGGTGTCGGTGTTGGTGGCGCAGTCGGTGCCGCAGTCGGAGCCCGGGCCGGGGCAGGCGTTCGCCAGCACGGGTGAGCTGTTCCGCCTCGCCTGGCGGGACCTGCCCGCCCGGGGCGCGGCGCCCGTCCCGGTGACACCGGTCGCGGACCCGGCGGCGCTGCCCCCGGACGCGTCCGGTTGGCTGCTGCTCCCGCCCTCCGCCGCCGACACCCCCGACACCTCCGACGCCGCCGGCGCCCCCGACGTCCCCGCCGAGGACGCCGCGCGGGTCCGGCGCAGGACCGCCCGCGCCCTGACGGCCGTCCAGCACTTCCTCGCCGACCCCCGGCACGAGGGCGGCCGCCTGGTCGTCGCCACCCGCCACGGCGTCGCGACCGAGAACGGTGAACCGGTGGACCCCGCCGAGGCCGCCGTGTGCGGCCTGGTCCGCTCGGCCCAGGCCGAGCACCCCGGCCGCCTGGTGCTCGCCGACCTCGACCTGCCCGCCGACGCGACCCCCGAGGACTGTGCCCGAGCGGTCGCGACCGCCCTGGGCGAGGCGGCTGCCGCCGACGAGCCGCAGTTCGCCCTCCGCGGCCGGGCCGTCCGGGTGCCCCGCCTGGCCGCCCGCACCGCCGCTCCGGCGGGCGGCCCGGTGCTCGACCCGGCCGGCACCGCGATCGTCACCGGCGGCACCGGCCTGCTCGGCCGACTGATCGCCCGCCACCTGGTGACCGGCCACGGCCTGCGCCGCGTCCTGCTCGCCTCCCGACGCGGCGAGGACGCCCCCGGAGTCGCCGAACTCTGTGCCGAACTGGCCGAGTTGGGTGCCCACGCGGAGGCCGTCCGGTGCGACGTCGCCGACCGCGAGCAGGTCCGCGCCCTCGTCGCTGGTGTGCCCGCCGAGGCGCCGCTCACCGTCGTCGTGCACGCCGCCGGGGTGCTGGACGACGCGGTGGTCGGCTCCCAGACCCCCGACCGGTTCGACACCGTGCTGCGCCCCAAGGCCGACGCCGCCGTCTGGCTCGACCGGGCCACCCGTGAGCTCCCCGCGGCCGTCGCGCTCGTGCTCTGCTCGTCCGCCGCCGGTGTCCTGGGCACCGCGGGCCAGGCCGGGTACGCGGCCGCCAACGCCTTCCTGGACGGCCTCGCGAGCCGCCGCCGGGCCGCCGGGCTGCCCGCGGTGTCGCTGGCCTGGGGGTCCTGGGACGCGCCCGACGGCATGACCGCCGCCCTGGGCCGGGCCGACCGGGCCCGGCTGGCCCGCACCGGCGTCCGGCCGCTCCGACCCGCCGAGGGGCTGCGGCTGTTCGACGCGGGCCTCGCCGACGGCCGGGCCGTCCTCGTCCCGCTCGCCCTGGACCTCGGCGCCGTCCGGCACCCGGTCCCCGCGCTGCTGCGCGAACTCGCCGGGCCCGCACCCGAAGCCACCGATCCCACCCGGGGCACCGCCGGCTCCACCCCGGGCACGGCGGCCGCCGAACCGCAGGCCGTCCGGCTGGTCGCCGCCGACCCCGCCGCACTGCTCGACCTGGTCCGGGTCGAGGCCGCCGAGGTGCTCGGGGCGGACGAGCGGATCCCGGCCGAGGAACCCTTCGAGTACGCGGGCTTCGACTCCCTGATGGCGCTCGAACTCCGCGACCGGCTGGCCCGGCTCACCGGCGCCCGGCTCCCCGCCACCCTGGTCTACGACCACCCCAGCCCGGCCGCCGTCGCCGATCAACTGGGCCGCCTGCTCGGCTCCGCCCGGGAACACCAGCAGGCGGCCGCCGCCCTGGACACCCTGGAACGCACCCTCACGGCCGTGGACGAGGAGTCCCGCGCGGACCTCACCACCCGGCTGCGCACCCTGCTCCAGCGGCTCGAACCCGCCGCCGCCACCGCCGCTCCGACGGCGGCCGCCCCGACCGGGGAACCGGCCCGGGAAGCAGCCAAGGACCTGGCCGAAGAACTGGCCGACGCCGACGACGACGAACTCCTCCGCTTCATCGACACCCGGCTCTGACCGGCACCGCCAGAGAGGCACCGCGATGACCACCACCGGACTGGCCGAACCCTTCCTCCGCGCCCAACTGGAGTCCCTGGGGCTGGCCGTCGAGTACGTCCGCGCCGAGGGCGACACCCTCTACCGGCGCGGCGACGACGGCCGCGAGCTCCCCGTGCTCGACCTCGTCGGCGGCTTCGGCGCGACGATCCTCGGCCACAACCACCCCGAAATCCTCGCCCTCGCGCAGGAGTTGCTGAGCGCTCGGGTGCCGGTGCACGCCCAGTTCTCGCTGCACCCGTACGCCGAGACCGTCGCCCGGCGGCTCAACGAGATCCTCCACCGCGACACCGGCGACCCGGGCCCGTACACCGCCGTCTTCGCCAACAGCGGCGCCGAGGCGGTCGAGGCCGCCGTCAAGCACGCCGAACTCGACCGCAGGCTCAAGGCGGCCGAGCTGCTCGCCCGGATCGACGAGGAGGTCGACCGGGCCCGCCGGGCCGTCCGCGCGGGCGCCGTCCTCTCCGCAGCCGCCCAGCAGTTCGCCGACGGCGGGGACTTCGAGACCCTGGCCGCCGCCCTGACCGCCGCCAACCGGTCCCGGGCCGAGGAGCCGCCCGTGCTGCTCGCCCTGGCGGGCGGCTTCCACGGCAAGCTCGTCGGCAGCGTCCAGCTCACCCACAACCCGGTCGTCCGGGAGCCCTTCCGGGCCCTGGCCGCCCCCTGCCGGTTCGTCCCCGCCGAGGACCCGGCCGCCCTCGCCGCGGCGATCGCCGAGGAACACCGGGCGGTACTGGGCCTCACCGTCTCCGACGGCACCGTGGACCTCGTCGAGCACCGACTGCCCCGGCTGGGCGCCCTGGTACTGGAACCCGTCCAGGGCGAGGGCGGGGTCCGGCCGCTCACCGCCGGGTACGCGCGCGAGCTCCAGCGGATCTGCGCCGAGGCGGACTGCCCGATCGTGGTGGACGAGGTGCAGAGCGGCATGGGCCGCACCGGCAGCTTCCTGGCGAGCTCCGCCATCGGGCTGCGCGGCGACTACTACGTGCTCGCCAAGAGCCTCGGCGGCGGCCTCGCCAAGGCCGCGGTCATGCTGGTGCACCACCGGCGCCACCGGCCCGGATTCGAGCTGCTGCACAGCTCCACCTTCGCCAAGGACGCCTTCTCCACCCTGATCGCCGCCCGCACCCTCGACCTGCTGGAGGCCGACGGCGGCGCCCGCTACCGGCAGGCCGCCGAGCGCGGTGAGCGGATCCTGGCCCGACTGGAGGGCATCCGCGACGACTTCAAGGACGTCGTCGCCGACGTCCGCGGCCGCGGCCTGATGCTCGGCCTGGAACTGCGCGACCAGACCGACTCCACCTCCCCGGCCCTGCGCGAACTCTCCCGGGCCGGCGTCCTCGGCTACGCCGCCGCCGGCTACCTCCTGCACGCCCACGCCCTGCGGGTCTTCCCCACCGCCAGCGCGACGACCACCCTGCGGATCGAACCCTCCGTCCACATCACCGACCCCCAGATCGCCCAAGCCGAAACCGGCCTGCGCGCCCTCTGCGAACTCCTCCGCGCCCAGGACGGCGACCGCCTCCTCGCACGGTGACGCAGCGGCGGCACCTCTCGCGCATTGAACCGCAAAGGGTTCTTCGCGAATAACCCTTTGCGAAGAACCCTTTGCGGTCTACCGTGTGTCGCATGGCTGACGCAGTGGAGAGGCCGGACGGCCCGAACGTTGACGAGGACTCGGTTGTCCTGGATGCCAAGGGGCTGCGCGCCCTGGCGCATCCGGTGCGCGTGCAGTTGGTCGGGCTGCTGAGGAAGTACGGCCCGTCGACGGCCACCCGCCTCGCGGAGCGGCTGGGCGTGAACTCCGGCACGGCCAGCTACCACCTCCGGCAGCTCGGCGCAGCCGGTTTCGTCGACGAGGACACCGAACGCGGCAACGCGCGGGAGCGCTGGTGGCGTTCGGCGCACCGGACGACCTGGTTCAACGATCCGGAGCTGGCCGAGCAGGAGCCCGAGGCCGCACTGGCCTACCAGCAGTCGATCGCCGCCATCTACACCCTGCGCACGCAGCAGACCCTGAACGGGCTCCAGACGATGCCCCGCGCATGGCGGAACACCTTCGACATGAGCGACTGGTCCCTGCGGCTCACGCCTGAGGAAGCCACGACCCTGTACCGGGAGTTGGCGGACGTCATCGCGCGCTACCGGCGAGACACGCCGGAGGCGGCGGCAAGTGCCCCCGAGGGAGCCGAACGGGTCGCCGTGATCACGAAGATCCTGCCCGAACCGGATGCGCCTGCCGCGTCGTCGCTCCCTTCCGGCCCTCAGGAAGCGGAAGGAAGCCCGACGTCATGACCGACGACGCCTCGGAGACCGGGGGCATACCCCGCAAGAGGTCCTTACGGCCGCTGGCCGCGGTCCTGGCAGCCATGGCCGTGTCGCTGACCGGCACTCGGATCTCCGTGGTGGCGCTGCCCTGGTTCGTCCTCGTCACCACCGGCAGCGCCACCCAGACCGGACTGGTCGCCTTCTGTGAGATGACTCCCTACGTGGTGGTCAAGGCGTTCACCGGACCGCTGGTGGACCGGATCGGCCCGCGGGCCGTTTCCTGGACCACCGATCTGGCCAGCGCGACCGCCGCCGCCGCGGTGCCCCTGCTCCACACCCTGGATCTGCTCTCCTTTCCGCTCCTGCTGGCCCTGGTCGCGCTGATCGGCGCGGCCCGGGGACCCGGCGACCTGGCCAAGGAGGTGATGGTCCCGGAGGCAGCCGAGCGCGGCCGGGTGCCGTTGGAGCGGGCCACCGGTCTGGCCGGTGTGACCGAGCGGCTCGCCTCCACCGTCGGCCTGGCGGTCGGCGGATCCCTGGTGGCGCTGCTCGGTCCCCTGACCGGACTCACCCTCAATGCAGGTTGCTTCGCCCTCGGATCGGTGATCATCAGACTCGCGCTGCCTCGTGGCATGGGGCACGCGGCCGAGGAAGCCCCCTCACCGGCCGGGGGAACGGGACCGGGTTACTGGAAGCGGTTCGGCGAGGGCTTCACCTTCCTGCGCGGCGAGCCATTGCTGCTCACCGTCATCGGCATGGTCGGCGTCACCAACCTGCTGGACGCCGCGTTCACCTCGGTGCTCGTACCCGTCTGGGCCAGAGAGTCCGGGAACGGGCCGACCGCGATCGGCCTGATGGGCAGTGCGATGGGGGCTGCGGCGGTCGGCGGGAGCCTGATCGCCGCCGTGGTCGCGCACCGGCTGGGGCGGCGGGTGGTGGTTCTTGCCGGGTTCCTGCTGGCCGGGGCACCGAGGTTCGTGATCCTCGCTTTCGATGCCCCGTTGGGGGTGGTACTGGCCGTCTTCGCGGTCAGCGGGTTCGGTGCCGGCTTCGTCAACCCAGTGCTGGGAGCCCTGCTCGTCGAGCGGGTGCCGCGCCGGATGCTGGGCCGGGTCAACGCACTCGGTGACTCACTGGCCTGGGCCGGCATCCCCCTCGGCGGGCTGATCGCCGGGGCGGCGGTGACCGCTGTCGGACTCGTGCCGGTGCTGCTCGGCTGCGGCGCCGCGTACTTCCTCACCACGAATCTGGCCGGACTGCGGCCGGAATGGCGCGCGATGGCCAATTCGCCGACCGGCGCACCGGTGGACCAGGCGCTGGACATCCAGGTTCCGGACTACAGGATCGACGACGTCATCCAGGCAGCGGCCGATTAGCCCGCTCCCCACACCCGGGCACCAGGTGGGCCCTGCGCATTCGGCACGGCCCACCCAGCCACTGGCGTTGAGGAATGGTCTTGGTTCGGCGCTGCTGCGGTGAGGGGTCGCCCGGAGGGCAATGTGCCCCGACTGTCCGTCGGAGTGGACGACGGCCACGCAGGTGGAGGCACCCAGCCGGCCCCCGGGGCGGGACCAACGGCTGCGGGGCCCGCCTCTTCGCCCCCGAGCAACTCCCGGTCACACTCCTCGGCCCGGGCGGCAGCCAGCGTTGCCGCGGGGGTGCCGGCCAGGCCCTTGCGGATCACTCGAACGGGTGGCATCAGCACGCTGATGTTTCTCTGCTGTCGCCCAGGGCAGAGCTGAGCGACAGCAGTCCAACCAAGGACGAGGGGATCAGTCATGGCCGACGACAACCGGCGCTCTGTGTTTCTGAGCGCATCCTTTCTTTCGAAGCAGTACAAGTCTGTTCCTGCCGATGTGCTCGAAAGCTGCATCTTCTTCTTCGGATCAAAGAGGAGCTGGCTCTTCCCGGCAAACCGGGAAGAGATGCTCGAAGCCAGGAACCAGCCGACCAGGTACCTCGAATTCGATGAGGACTTCAAGTCACTCATCCTGCACAAAGAATCGCAGAAGCAGGTCTTCTGGCTGCTGCCCGGGAAGGACTTCAACAAGGGCTCGGCCTTCCTCGAAGCGATCACGGATCCGGCCAGCAAGAAGGGCTATCGTCCGCTCATCCTGGACGAGAGCTGGTGGCTCGGTGATTTCAACTCCAAGGACGCCAAGTTCTGCAAGGATGCCCGGCTCATCGTCAACAACTTCAAGGAGGGAGGATTCGACTACGACGCGGTGATGGAGCTGCTCTACCAGAGCAACCCGACGCTCGTCCCCCTCTTGTACTGGTCGGAGAGCTGACGCTCAGTGGGGATGGCGGCGGGACCGGGACGGGCGTGGCGTGGTCGATCACGGACGGAACTGCCGCCACGGGCCGGGCTGTGAGTCCGGGATCGCGGAGCATCTCAGGCTCTGGGGGTCGGTGGTGAGACCGGCCGGGACCTGCTCGGCGGTCCATCGGGCTGGTGCTTCGCCGGCATGCCTCCACCACACCGGAGGTCTTCGCCGTGATCAAGCCCGACCACGGTCAACAACGCTCATGGCCGATACATCTAGCGTGCCGGGGTGAAGTCCGGGAGGCGGGCCAGCCCGGCGGCGACCGCGGCGAAGCCCCGGTCGAGCATCCGCAGCTCGTACTCCCGGACGGCGGCGGGCAGTTCGGCCTCGCCGTGGTGGACGGCGGTGAGCGAGCGGCAGAGCAGGGCGGCGTCGCGGAACGCCAGGTTGGCGCCCTGGCCGGCGCTGGGCGGCATGGGGTGGATCGCGTCGCCGAGCAGGGTGACCGGCCCGGTGCCCCAGTGCGGTACCGGCTCGGAGTAGCGGAACGTCAGCGGTGAGCTGTTGCCGACGTCGGACCGCCGGACCAGCTCGACCAGGTCGGGGTGCCAGTCGAGGACCAGGGTGAGCAGCTGGTCGCGCACCTGTGCCCAGTCCGTCGGTGCGGGGCCGGTGAGCGGCTCGGGCAGCATCACCACCCAGCGCAGGTAGCTTCCGGTGTCCGGGAGTTCCACCTCCGGTGCCAGTTCCGCCGCCGCGAGGCGGGGCGGGCGGCGGAAGTCCATCCGGCCGATCAGCAGGCTCGCCCCGGGCCCCTGGACCAGGGTGCCGGCGCCCGGCACCAGCGCGGCCAGCCGCTCGGTCATCGGGGTGCGCCCCAGCAGCGCGCCACCCGGTACGGCGGTGACCCCGGCCTCGGGCAGCAGCTGCCGCCGCACGGCAGAGCCCACGCCGTCCGCCCCGACCAGTAGGTCGCCCACCACGCCGGTGCCGTCCGCGAACCGCGCCTCCACCCGGCCGTCCGCCCGCTCCCGGTACCCGACCACGGCCCGCCCGAACTCCACCCGGTCCCCGAGCCCCGCCAGCAGCAGCTGCCGCAGCACGTGCCGGTCGGCGGCGGTGCCCCCGCTGGTCGGGCCGAGCCGCCGCAGCTCCGTCAACTGCTCGTCCACCACCCGCCGTTCGCCGGCGAGCGGCCCGGTCACCGCCGCCAGCAGTGCGTGCAGCCGGGGCGGCAGGCACTCCCGCAGCGCGGCCAGCCCGGGCTCGTCCAGGCCGATCCGGAACCCCTGGTACCGGCTGTCCGCCGCGCCCTCCCGCTCGAACACCCGCACGTCGATCCCGGCCCGGACCAGCCCCTGGGCCAGACAGAGCCCGCCGATCCCGGCCCCGGCCACCAACACCTTCATGCTGCGCATCCTCGTTCCGTCCGCCCGTTCGTCCGTTCCTTGCGGCATCAGCCTGGCCGACCACGGCCCCCGCGCGGCAGGTCGCTCCGTCACGGATCCGGTATGACAGCTGTCACCCCTCCGCCGTCACCCTTCCGCGCGGGTGAAGCCGTGGCTGTGTTCGACCTTGGCCACGTGCAGCGAGTAGCTCCGGTACCACTGGGCCCGGCCGCGCCGCTGCGCGGCCCGGTGCTCGGCGTCGGTGCGCCACCGGTCGAGGGTCTCGGCGTCGCGGAAGTAGGCGACGGTGACGGCCGGTCCGCCGGGGGACTGGGCGTAGTCCATCCCCAGGTAGCCGGGGACGGACCGCACCAACTCCTCCAGCCGGGCGTTCGTCTCCCGGTAGCCGTCCTGGTCGGCCGTCCGTACGGCGGTGAACACGGCCAGGTAGTACGGGGGTTCGAAGGCCTGGACGGGCATCGCGGGCGCTTCCCGGTGATCGCTCATGGCGCCACGGTAGGTCCGGGACCGGCGACGATCCAGCGTCCCTCCGGGATGGGGACGAAGGGGGACGGCGGGTCAGGCGCCGATCGCGCCCTGGTAGTTCCCGGCCTGGGCCGGGGTGAGGAGCTTGGAGACGCGGATCAGCACGGCGCCCTTGACGTAGTCGTACTCCAGCAGCGCGGGCATCGACTTGACGGTGTCCTGGATGTACGTGGCGCGCTGCTCGGCGTCGGCGGGGGTGGTGAAGACCTCGATGGCGCCGCCGCGGGCCACCGAGTCGGCGTCCTGGCCCTCAAGGTCGGCCGCCTTGATGCGGGTGTCGGTGAAGGTGATCTTCGAGGTGTACTGGCCGGGTCGGCCGAGGAGGTGGTTCGGGTCGTCCTCGGCGGTCACGGAGCGGCCGAACTGCGCGCTGGGGACGGTCATGGCGACCGTGGCGAAGGTGCCCGCGGCGGTGCGGGCGATCGCACCCGGGGCGACGCGGGTAGGGGCGGCGGAGGGGGTGTCCGTGGTGAAGGCGCCGCTCCCCGTGGCCGTCGGGGTGGCGGCCGCCGGTCCGGCAGCGGTGATGCCGGAGCCGGAGCCGGAACTGCCGCAGGCGGCCGCCGTGGCGCTCAGGGCGACGGCGAGCAGGACGAGGGCGGTGCGGCGCATGGGGGGTTCCTTGGGTCGTGGTGCGGGTGGTCGAAGTGACCGTAGCCGTACGCACGGTCGGGTGCGGGCGGTGTGACGGGTCCGTGATCGGTTCGTCAGCCGACCGTGCCGAGCGGGACGACCTGCTCGGTGACGGGGATCAGGCAACGCTGTTCGCTGCACGCGCCGAAGCTGACGACGGCTTCGCTCGGCCCACTCCCGGTCCGGCGGACGGGGAGGGCGACGGTGACCGCGCCGTCCGGGTACACGGGCAGCTGCACCCCGAGGCCCAGGGGGCTGACGGTGCGCAGCGGGCGGTCGGCCCGGACGGCGCCGTCCGCCGCCAGGCCGCCGCGCACGGCCAGCCGGGTCGGCAGGCCGAGGCCGTCGATGCCGTCGGCGGGCAGGTCGACGCTGTAGAGGTGGAAGCCGGCCTCGTCGGGTGTGAAGGTGGCGTCGAGGAGCAGGCGGCCGTCCTCCTCGGGGGCGAGCCGGAGGGCGACGGTGACCCCGCCGCCACGGTAGGTGGCGGCGGTGGCGGCGGCCGGGGCCGGGTCGGCGGCGCAGCCGGCCGCCCCGAGGACCAGGACTGCGGCGAGCGCGCCGGGCGCCCGTCGGGTCACGGTCATGCCTGCGCCCAGCGCTTGAGGAAGGTGGCGACCGTTCCGGCGCTGATGGCACGGGCGTTGGAGAAGGCGCCGTCGTTGCTGGCGGTGCGCACGGTGCCGTCGGGGGAGAGCACCACCAGGGCGGGTATGCCGCTGCTCTGGAGGTCGACGTACCGGGCGGCGAGGTCGAGGTTGTGGTCGAACCGGCCGACGTCCACCGCGACGACCCGGTAGTCGTCCCGTAGCAGCGGGCTGACCTGCGGGGAGCGGAACAGCTTGTCCAACACCTTGCAGTCGGGGCACCAGTTGGCCCCGAAGTCGAGCAGGACCGGGCGCTGGTCCCCGGCGGACCGGGCCAGGGCGGCCTTCACATCGGCCTCGGCGTCCCGGGTCGCGTCGTACCCGTCGGGCAGGTCGGCGGCTCCCGCCCCGGCAGCCGTGGCCGCGGTGCCCGTCGGCGCGGCTGGGGTGGCGACGGCCGGGGTGGCGGTGGCCGGAGCCGTCGTGGGGCTCCCGGCGGCACGGGTGGCAGGGCTGCCGCCCGAGCCGCAGCCGGAGATCAGCACGGTCGACAGGAGGGCGCCGGCGAGCAGGGCACGGTGGTAGCGCATGGGTTCCCCTTCGGGTGGTGGGTGGGTGGTGGTCGGTCGTACCGACGGGCAGTGAACTGTTGGATGTGCAGCAGGGGTTGACGGGCTGAACGGCCTGGGTGGAGAGCGGCGGGTACGTTCCGGAGCGGTCACGGACCCGCCACAGCGCCCACGCCGACCGGTCCGCGTCGATACGGTTCCGGCACTGTCCGCACTGTCCGCACCACGTCCCAGGGGGGACCATGCGCCGCACCGCCCTCGTCCTGCTCGCCGCCGCCACCGCCGTACTCGGCGTCGCCGCCTGTGACCCGACCCCGGTCACCACGACCACGAGCTCGGGTTCACCCGTCCCGGCCACGACGGTGGCCGGTCCGGCACCGGGCGGCACCCAGGCCGCGCCGACGACCGCCGCTCCGACGGTCGCTCCGACCGCCGCCCCGGTCGGCGGCGGGGGTGGCGCGACCACGGACGTCGAGATCTCGGCGTGCGAGGTGGACGGCGCGACCCACTGGCCGTCGGCGGCCCTCAGGGTCACCAACCACACCGACAAGGCGTCGAACTACCTGATCCGGGTGGAGTTCGTCGACGCCTCCGGCACCCGGGTGGCGGAGGCCCCCGCCGCGACCAACGACCTGGCCGCGGGTCAGACCGCCTCGCTCAAGGCGCTCGGGGCGACCGCGGTGAAGGACAAGGTCAGCTGCCGGGTCACCGGCGTCACCCGGTTCCCGGCCCCCTGACCCCCGTGCCCCGAGCCCGACATGCTGACCCCGGCGTCCTCGGCCGCCGGACGGAGACGCTCCCGCCCGGCCGCCGCCGGGCGGGAGCGCCCGGTCAGGCCTGCTGCGGCTCCGCCGCCGCGACCGCGCCCTGGACCGCGGCGACCCGCAGGTCGATGAAGGCCTGCCGCGGGTCGTTGAAGTTGGTGAACGGCTGCGGGATGTACCGGCCGAGCGCCTGGAACTGCGCCAGCGCCTCGGTCGGCCGCCCGGCCCGGGTCAGCGCGTAGGCGAGCCAGCCGCGGGCGTACCGGATCCGGGGGTGGCCGGGGTCGGCCGCCGCGAGGTCGGCGAGGGCGGCGTCCAGGGCGGCGCCGACCTCGGGGCGCCGCCAGGCGGTGAGCTTCTCGCCGTCCTTGGCGAACTGCTCGTAGTAGGCCTCCAGCTTGATCGGGGCGAGCAGGCTGCCGGCCGGGGCGGCGGCGATCGCGCCGTCGATGAACCCGTGCATCAGCTCGTGGCTGCCGCGCCACTTGGCGCACCAGTACTGCAGCGCCCGGGTGTGTGCCGCCCAGTGCTGCGGGTCGCGCGCGACCAGCTCGGCCCACAGCTCCCGGAAGCGGTCGTTGGACCAGCCGAGGCCCATGGCGATGGGGATCTGCGCGACCCACGGGTTGGGGTCGTCCTCGGGGGCGAGCGCGGCGGCCGCGACGGCGGCCTCCTCGGCCTCGGCCAGGACGCGGTGGAAGCCCGCGAACTGCTCGCGGCTGACGTCGGTGGCGCGGGCGCTGCTGCGGATGTTCCAGGCCAGGTAGACCAGGGCGTCCGCGTGCAGCAGTGCGGCGGCCGGGTCCTGCGGCCGCTCGGCGCGCCAGGCGCGCAGCCAGGCGTCGTCCTCGGCGGCCAGTTCGGCCAGTTGGCGCTGCCGCCGCCAGCGGACGTCGGCGGTGGCGCCGGCGGCGAGGTAGCCGGCGGCGGTCCGCCAGTCACCGGCCTTGGCCGCGGCGAGGACGGCGGCCTCCTCGTCCTCGGGCCGGTCGTCCAGGAGGAGTTCGCTGCCGAGCAGCAGCCCGTGGTCGGCCGGGACGATGGTGTTCTTCGCCCGGGCCTCCTCCGCCAGTCGTGCCTCGTGCCCGGCGATGGTGGCCTTGGCCCGTTCCAGCTGGGCCAGCTTGCGCTTGGCCAGGCGGGTCATGACGACCGGGAACAGCAGGACGAGGCCGACGACGGACAGCACGATGATGCCGAGCAAAGGGTGTTCCTCCGGTGGTGCGGTGGGGGCGTGGACGTGAGTGGACGTGAGTGGACGGGTGGGGCGGCGATCGAGCCGACCGGTCACGCAGCGGCGGCGGAGGTCGGCAGCCCGGCCGCCGCGAGCAGCGCCCGCAGCGGGGCGGTGTCCGGGTCGTCCGCGCAGGCGGCGTCCAGGGCCGTGTCGAAACCGTCCGCGAAGCCGTCCGGTAGCCGGAGTTCGGCCGGTCCGCCCCAGGAGAGCTCCCAGCCGGCCAGCCCGGCCTCGGCCAGCGCGACGACGGTGGCGTGCGCCAGTTCCTCGCGCAGCGCCGGTCGGGCGAACTCCCGGGCGGCCCGGCCGGTGGCCGCGGCGGCCTGGTCGCTCTTGGGCAGCCGGTCGGTGAACTCCCAGGCGCGGCCGGCGTCGATGCCGTCGAGCAGCCCGTGGGCGGTGGGCGGCAGGCCCAGCCCGGTGAGCGCCCGGCGGGCGTCCTCGCCGGCCTCGCGGGCGCGCGCCAGCATCGCCGTGCGGACCAGCTCGGGCCAGTCGGCCCGGTGCTTGCCGGAGGCCTCCGGGACCAGCGAGACGACCTCCAGCTCGGCGAGCACCCGCTCCGAGTCGTGCAGCAGCGCCAGGGCGGGGCCGGCGGCGGCGGGGCCGCGGCCGTCGTCGGGCAGCGCCTCGATCGCGGCGACCCGCAGGTGGATCGGCGGGTGCGAGTCGTACGGGTCGGGCTGCTCCTCGGGCAGTTCGAGCGCGTGCTCGGCGAGTTCGGCGCGGCGCTTCGGGTCGCTCAGCAGGTGCTGGAGGCCGCCGTAGACCTGGCCGGGCGGCGGGAGCAGGCCGGCGTCCCAGCCGATCGTGGCGTAGCGGTTGAGGTAGAAGTTCTGGGCGGCCTCCAGCGCCGGGATCCGGCGCAGGGCGGCGGCGGTGGCGTCCCGGCCCGCGAGCTGGGCGGCGACCTGGTCCGCCGCGTACTCCTGGCGGCGGCCGACGGCCTCGGAGACCCGGAAGTAGAGCTTGGCGTAGCCGGTGAACAGCTTGGCGAGGACCCGGTCCACGCCGCCGCCGGCCTGCTCGGTGGCGGGCTTGCGTCCCTTGGCCAGCCGCTTCTCGGCCTTGGCGGCGAGCTTGGCGGCCTCCTGGGCCTGGTGCCGGTTCGCGCGGTGGTGCAGTCCGCCGATGGTGTGCAGGAGGGCGCGGCGGCCGGCGACGGTGACGGCGGCGAGCCGGACGTCCCGGTTGCTGTAGTGGCCGAACTCGTGTGCCAGCACGGACTCCAGCTCGCCCTCGGTGAGGCCGATCAGCAGCGGGGCGCCGATCACCAGGTGGCGCTTGCCGGGGACGAGGCCGAGCAGTCTGCTCTCCTCCATGACGCCCGCGTTGACCTCGGGCACGAGGCGGATCTCGGCCGGGCCGCGGACGCCGGTGCGCTCGGAGATCCGGTCGACCATCGCCCAGATCTCGGGCTGCCGCTCGCGGGTGAGGAGCACGCCGGGCAGCTCGCCGTCGTCCTTGCGACGCCGGGTCAGGAACACCACCCGGACGACGGGGTAGCCGACGGCGGCGCTCAGCGCCCAGATCTTGATCAGCCCCGGGCGGAACGCGCCGGAGGCCTGGTACAGGGCGACGTCGAGGGCGATCAGGCCCGCGACGATGCCGAGGGCGAACAGGTAGAAGCCGATGAGCAGGGCCACGGCCGTGGCGGCTCTCGATGACGTGCTCATGGCAGCAGAACGCTGGGGCGCGCCCATGCGATGGTCCTCCCCCTGGGCGCGACGGCAGGAGCGGCGCGCGGTTGTTGCATGGTGAACGGGTGTGCGACGAGTGGAGATGGTAGCGGTCCCCGGACGGCCGGCGCACCGGGGTTCCTGACTCCGGATCACCGCTCCGACCTGCGGGTTCGTCGCGGGTTCCGATTCGTGCGGGCTTGACGGCATTCGGCCGCCGCCGACCCTCCGCCCCGCCCGCCGCCCACCTTCCCCACGACCCCCGCCGGCGGCCCCCGCCGGCCGTCACCGCCCGCCGGCCGTCAGCGCCCGCCGGCCGCGATCGCCTCACGAACGGTCACCAGGCAGGGGTCGCAGTACCGGTCCGGCACCGGCGAGCCGTCGCTGGGCGGCAGCACCCGCTGGGACGGCTCCAGGAACCGCCCGCACAGCGACGCCGACGCGTCGTCCTTCGCGACCACGTGCCACACCACGGCGGGCGGCGACACCGCCGGGTCGTGCTCGGCCCACATCTCGTACACGGTGACCTCCACGGTCTCGGGGCTCGGTCACCCCATGCAACCCCGGGTCACCCCGCTCGGCCACCGGGCCGGACCCGGTGGGATGGTTCCACCGCTGCGGGACGGGCGGCGGACGGATGCTCACCGCCGGTATCGACGCCGAGAGTCGGCGCCACCCGGACGGCGGGTGCGCTCCGCCTCGGCCCGGCCGGGAAGGGCGCCGAATGCCCGACAGCCCCCGGGGGTATCCTGCCGGGATGTCCTCACCAGTCGCCGGGCCCGTGCCCCCGGCCGCGCCGGGCGACGATCCGGCTGTTGTGCCGTCGGCCGATGACCCGGGGGTCGTGCTGTCGGGCTACGGCCCGGTCGGCCGTGCCTTCGCCGAGCGGCTGCTCACCCACGCGGACGGGCTCGCCCGCGACCACGGCGTCCGGCCGAGACTGGCGGCCGTCCGGGTCGGGGCGGCGGAGGTGGGGCTGCGCGACGGCGGGCCGGTCCCGCCGCGGGCCGAGTGGGCCCCGCCGGGCCCGCTGGAGCGGACCCTCGACCGGACCGGTGCGCGGGTGCTGGTCCAGGCGCTGCCCTCCTCCCCGCAGCTGCGGCAACAGGCCGCCGAGGAGGCCGTGCTGGCGCTGGAGCGCGGTGTCCACGTCGTCACCGCCACCAAGAGCCACCTGCTCAGCCACTGGCGTGAACTCGGTGGGGCGGCCCGGGCCGGCGGCAGTCTGATCCGGATCTCCGGCGCCACCGGAGCCGCCCTCCCGGCGGCGGACCTGGCACGTACGGGGGTGCGGGGCCTCGGCTGCCGCACGGTCCGGGCCTGCCCCAACGGGACGGCCACCTTCGTGCTCGACCGCCTGGCGGCGGGTGACCCCCTCGACCGGGCGGTCGGCGAGGCCCAGCGGCTCGGCATCGCCGAGGCCGATCCCTCGGCCGACCTCTCGGGCGCCGATGCCGCCACCAAGGTGCGGCTGCTCGCGGCCCTGCTGTGGGGCTGGGACCCGTCGGCCGTGCGCGTCGACACCGAGGCGGTGGACGCCGGGACGGGCGCGGCGGCGCTGGCCGCGGCGGCCGAGGGGCGCAGGCTGCGGGCGGTGGCGAGCGCGAGCGCGGACCGCCCGCTGGTGGTCGGGGTCCGCCTGGAGCGGACCGTGCCGGGCGACCCGCTGCACGCGCTGACCGGCCCGGAGAAGGCGGTCGTCTACGGCTGCCCCGAGGCCGGCGACATCACGGTGAGCGGCGGCCGGTCCAGCCCGCTCGGCGCGGCGCTCGCGATGCTGCGGGACACTCTTGACGTCACGGCGCCCCGCGGGCACGGCTTCGGCTGAGCCGCGCGGAGCCCTGCGCCGGTACTCGTGGCGATCCTGGAGGCGTGGTGGGCACCGATCCAGCGGCCCGGCGGGCGGCCGAACAGGCCGACGACGGCCACAGCGACGGCCACAGCGATGGCCCCAGCGACGGTACGGGCATGCGGCCGTGGCGGTTCGTGGTGTGGTTCGGCATCGTCAGCCTGCTCGCGGACTTCGTCTACGAGGGCGCCCGCTCCGTCACCGGCCCGCTGCTGGCCTCGCTCGGCGCCTCGGCGACGCTGGTCGGCGTGGTGACCGGCGCGGGGGAGGCGGCGGCGCTGCTCCCGCGCCTGCTGTTCGGGCCGCTCGCCGACCGCACCGGGCGGTTCTGGGCGCTGGCGATCGGCGGCTACGCGCTCACCGTCGCCGCCGTGCCGCTGCTCGGTGTGGCGGGCTCGCTGGGGGCGGCCGGCACCCTGGTGATCGCCGAGCGGGTCGGCAAGGCGGTCCGCTCACCGGCCAAGGACACTCTGCTCTCGCACGCCACCGCCGCCACCGGCCGGGGCCGGGGCTTCGCCGTCCACGAGGCCCTCGACCAGGTCGGTGCGGTGATCGGCCCGCTCACCGTGGCCGGCGTGCTCGCGGCCACCGGCGGCTACGGGCCCGCGCTCGGCGTGCTGGCCGTCCCGGGCGTGGCGGCCCTCGTCCTGCTCCGGTGGCTGCGCTCCCGGGTGCCCGACCCGTCCCGCTACGAGTCGGCGCCGCCCGCCGCGCCGCCGCTGGCCCCGGCCTCGAATCCGGACCCGGACCCGGACCCGGCCGGGGCCCCGGCCCGGGCGGCCGTCCGCCGACCGCTGCCCCGCGCCTTCTGGGCGTACGCGGCGTTCACCGCGGCGACCATGACCGGCTTCACCACCTACGGCGTGCTCTCCTTCCACCTCGTCCGGCACCACCTGCTCACCGCCTCCGCCGTACCGGTGCTGTACGCGGGGACGATGCTCGCCGGCGCGCTGGCGAGCCTGGTCACCGGCTGGCTGTACGACCGGATCGGCCCGCGCACCCTGGTCGCGCTGCCCGTGCTGGCCGCCGCCGTGCCCCCGCTGGGCTTCGCCGACGCGGTGGCGCCCGCCGCGATCGGCGCGCTGCTGTGGGGCGCCGGGCTGGGCGTCCAGGAGTCGACCCTGCGGCCGATGGTCGCCGACCTCGTCCCCGCGCCGCGCCGGGCGACCGCCTACGGGGTGTTCGCCGCCGTGGTCGGCCTCGCGACGCTGGCCGGCGGGGCGCTCACCGGTGCGCTCTACGCGGTGTCCGTCCCGGCGCTGGTCGTCACGGTGGCCGCCG
Source organism: Kitasatospora sp. NPDC040550 (assembly GCF_055594965.1). NCBI lineage: Bacteria > Bacillati > Actinomycetota > Actinomycetes > Kitasatosporales > Streptomycetaceae > Kitasatospora > Kitasatospora sp. NPDC040550. The sequence continues at coordinate 269,576 of NZ_JBVIWC010000006.1, forward strand.
TCCAGGCCGCCGCCCTGGTGCTGCTCGCCACGGTCCGCCCGGGGCGCCGCCGGGTCATGCCGGGGTGACGGCCTGGGGGAAGGCGAAGAGGCCGTCCGGGTCGTAGGCGCGCTTCACCCGCCGCAGGCGGTCGAGGTTGCTGCCGTAGTACGCCTGCGCCCAGTCGGTCAGCCGGGGGTCGGGGTAGTTCTGGTACGCCTCGCCGCTCGCGTACGGGCGCATGGCGCTCCAGACGTCCGCCAGCCAGGCCTGGGACTGCTCCACCCCGGGCCCCGAACCGGCGCCGGGGGCCGGGTAGTTGGCGATGTACTGGGCCGCGAACAGGGCGCCGCGGTGGACGAAGGCGGTGTCCCCGGGGGCCACCCGGCCGACGGCGCCGCCCAGCGCGTCGAAGGCGACCGAGGCGCTGCCGCCCTGCGGCGCGCTCCGCGCGTACCCGTCCACGGCGGCGACCAGGGCCGCGATCCCGGCCGCGCCGATCGGCCGGGTGTAGAAGTCCGACCGGGCCGCGTAGGACACCCTGGTCAGCCGGCCGTCCGGGCTCCGGCCCGGCAGGCTGCCCGGCAGGTGGGCGGCGGCCTCCGACCAGCCGGCCACCCCGCCCATCTCCTTCATGGTGTCCAGGAACGGCGCGGTGTGCAGCGAGGCGGTGGCCGGGGCGACGGCCAAGCGGTCGATCAGGTCGGCGAGTTCGCCCTGCGGGCCGAGCAGGTTGACGGTGCTGGTGAGACGCAGCCGGCCGTCCGGCCAGGTGTCCAGGTGCAGGTTCGCCCAGAGCTGGTCCGGTGCGCCCGCCACCCAGGCCTGCCAGGCCGCGACCACCGACCCGGCGGCCGACCACGGCCAGGACAGGAAGGCGTACGCGCAGCTCACCGCCGGGTGGGTGCGGAAGGTGAACGAGGTGACCACGCCGAAGTTGCCGCCGCCACCGCCGCGCAACGCCCAGAACAAGTCGGCGTCGGCGCCCGCCGCCACCTGCCGGATCCGTCCGTCCGCCGTCACGACCTCCGCGCCGGTCAGGTTGTCGCAGGTCAGCCCGTACGCCCTGCAGGTGACTCCGATGCCGCCGCCCAGGGTCAGCCCGGCCACGCCCACGCTCGGGCAGGAACCGGCCGGGACGGTCACGCCGTCGGCCGCCAGCCCCGCGTAGACGTCGATCAGCCGGGCGCCCGCCCCGACCGTCGCCGAGCCGCCCGAACCGCCGACCCCCGCCATCGCGCCGACGTCCAGGACCATCCCGCTGCCCGAGGACCAGCCCGCGTAGCTGTGCCCACCGCTGCGCACCGCGACCGGGACGGCGTGGCGCCGGGCGAAGGACAGGCAGGTGGCGACGTCCTGGGCGGAGGCCGGGTAGACGATCCCGGCGGGGCGGCGGTCGTCGAACTGGGGCTGGTAGAGCCGGCTCGCGTCCTGGTACCGGGCGTCCTGCGGGCCGATGACGGTGCCGCCGAGGTCCTTGGCCAGCGCGGTCCAGTCGGCCGGGCCGGCCGGGGTGGGGCTCGCGGTGCCCGGCCGGGGCGACGGCGGCCCGGCGGAGGCCGACGGGTCCGGGGACGGCTTGGCGGCCGGACCGCCGCACGCCCCGAGAGCCGTCGCCAGCGACGCGGCCAGGGGTGCGGCGGCGAGTCGCAGCACCCGCCTTCTCTCCGGCCCGGCCGGGGGGTTCGGTGCCGCTTCGCTCGCGCTCATTCCCGCCCCTCGCTCCGCGCCGTCTCCTGTGGCCGCACGGTACCCGCCGGTGCCGGGGCCGGGGGCCGACTTGGGCCAACCATGGGGTGGTTCGCGGCGACGACGGCGGCCTCGACCGGGCCGACCGCCGCGGCGACGGCGGCGCACACCAGGGGCCGGGGGAGCGGTACGGGCATGCGACCGACGGTCGCACCCGCGCGCCCGGCCCCGGCCCCCGGCTCGCGGGCCCTCACCCGGATGACCGCGGGGGCCGGAGGCGGTCGGGCCGGCCGGAGTGATCGCCGTGGGCACCTGGTTGCCGTCGCCGCGGCGCGATGACTGAATGGAGCAGGGGCGGATCCCAGCGGGTGAGGAGCGGGACCATGCCGAAGGTCCGGGCGAACGGCGTCGACCTCCACTACGAGCTGACGGGTGCGGGCGAGCCGCTCGTCCTGGTGCACGGCTCCTGGGCCGACCACGCCCACTGGGACCTCGTCCGGCCCGCCCTGGCCGAGCGGTACCGCGTCCTGGTCTACGACCGGCGCGGCCACAGCCGGAGCGAGCGCCCGCCCGGGCCCGGCTCCCGGTCGGAGGACGAGGACGACCTGGCCGCCCTCGTCCAGGCCCTCGACCTGGCGCCGGCGCACATCGCGGGCAACTCCTTCGGCGCCTCGACGGCCCTGGGCCTGGCCGTCCGCCGCCCCGAGCTGTTCCGTACGCTCATCGCCCACGAGCCCCCGCTGATGGCGATCGTGCCCCCGGAGCCGGACCTGCTGCCGGTGATGCGGGCGGTGGAGGGGCGGATCGACTCCGTGCTCGCGCACCTGCGCGCGGGCGAGACCCGCGAGGGTGCGCAGCAGTTCGTGGACGAGGTCGCCTTCGGGCCGGGGACGTGGGAGCGGCTGCCGCCGGAGGTCCGGGACACCCTCCTCACCAACGCCCCGACCTTCCTCGACGAACAGCAGGACCCGGGCTGGCCGCTGCTCGACCTCGCCGGGCTGTCCGCCCACCCGGGCCCGGCCCTGCTGACGGTGGGCACCGAGAGCCCGCCGTGGTTCCCCGCGATCGTCGCCCGGCTGGCGCGGGCGCTGCCCCGGGCGCAGGTCCGGGCCCTGGCCGGGGCCGGCCACACCCCGCACGTCACCCACCCGGCCGAGTACGTGCGGACGGTGAGCGGCTTCATCGAGGCGCACCGCTGACCGGCGGCGCGGTTCAGCGCGCGGTTTCCGCCAGCCAGCCGGCCAGCACGGCGGCCTGGCTGTGGTCGACGTCCCTGGTGGCGGTCAGCAGGGTGAGCGCGTCCTGGGCGGCGAGTTCCCGCAGGTGGCCGACGGCTTCCCGGTGCCCGGCGTCGCGCAGTTCGACGAGGTAGCGGCGGCGGAACTCGGCGAAGCGCTCCGGGTCGTGGCCGTACCAGGTGCGCAGCTCCGTCGACGGGGCGACGTCGCGCAGCCACTCGTCCAGACGGGCGTCCGCCTTCGTCACGCCACGCGGCCAGACCCGGTCCACCAGGACCCGCCGGCCGTCCTGCGGCGAGGGTTCCTGGTAGATCCGCCGGTAGCCGATCCGTGCGGTCATGTCCGGTCCTCCGGGTGCGTGGGCAGCGTTGCCGCCGTTACTACCCCCAGTAGCCGACGTGCACCGCGGAGGCCTCCTCGAAGAGGAACGGCCCCGACACCTCCACCGTGCTGCCCCCGGCCGCGAAGACCGCGCGGCACGGCAGGTCGAGCACCGGCTCGTCCGGGTCCACGCCCGCGATCGCGTTCAGTTCGGTCGCGGCGAGCGCGTAGACGACCCGGCGGATGCCGCTCCAGTAGATCGCCCCGGCGCACATCGCGCACGGCTCGGTGCTGGAGTAGAGCACGGCGTCGGCGAGCTGGTGCGGGGCGAGGGTGCGGGAGGCCTGCCGGACCAGGTTGATCTCCGCGTGGGCGGTGACGTCGTGGTCGGTCAGGACGGTGTTCTCGGCGGTCAGCAGGACCTTCCCGTCGGGGCCGGTGAGCAGCGCGCCGAAGGGATGGTTGCCGTGCGCCCGGGCGGAGGCGCCGAGCTCGATGGCGGCGAGCAGGTGGTCGGGGGAGTGGTCGGCCATGTGGGTCTCCTCGGGCGGTGCGAACGGGGACGGAGGACCAACCTATGCCGCCGGGCGGGCGACGCCGCAGCCGCTCGCCTCCGTCCCCCCGACCAGTCTCACCCCGCCGGTGCCGGGCCGCCCCGGCACCGGCGGTCCGGGGTGCCTACGAGGCCGCGGTGGTGGCGCGGAGGCGGAGCTCCTTCTTGTCCGGCTTGCCGGTGTCGGTGAGGGGCAGCGCGTCCGCGAAGTCGATGGCGTCGGGCACGTACATCTCGCCGCGGCCGCCGAGGACGGCGGCCCGCAGCTCCTGCGCCGTCACGACCGCCCCGGGGACGGGCACCACGGTGACGTGGATGCGTTCGTGGCCGCCCTCGCCGCGCACCCCGTAGACGGCGCACTGCCGGACGCCCGGGTGGGTGTGCAGGAAGTCCTCCAGCTCGGTGGTGTACACATGGCCGCCGACCACGGCGATCATGTCCTTGATCCGGTCGACGACGGCGAGGTGGCCCTGGTCGTCGAGCCGGCCGAGGTCACCGGTGTGCACCCAGCCGTCCCGCAGCACCTCGGCGGTGAGCTCCGGGTTCTTCCAGTAGCCCTCCATCGCGTTCTCGGACCGGACGCAGATCTCCCCGACCTCGCCGACCGGGAGCGGGTTGCCGGCCTGGTCGCGGATCTCCACCTCGACGCCGTCGACCGGTCGGCCGGCCGTGCGCAGCAGGTCCAGGCGGTCGGGGTCGTGCTCGGCGGCGGGCAGCACGCTGACGATGCCGGCCTCGAACTGGCCGTAGGCCTGCTGGAAGACCCGGCCGAAGCGCCGGACCGCGTCGGCTATCCGCACCGGCGAGGAGGGTGTGCCCCCGTAGGTGATCTGCCGGAGGGCGGAGATGTCGGTTGACGCCGCGTCGGGGTGGTCCAGCACCTGGTAGAGCAGCGGGGGCAGCAGGAAGACGTCGGTGATGCGTTCGCGGGCGAGGGTGGCCAGGACCTCGCCGGGGTCGAACCCGTAGTGGAGGACGATGGTGCCGCCGCTCGCGAGGGTGCCGTCGGCGATGAATCCGGCCGCGTGCGACAGCGGCGTGCACACCAGGTCCCGCCGCCGCTCCCCGGTGATCAGGGCGGCGAGCCAGTTGCCCTGCATCCGGGCGAAGGTGCTGCGGATGCCCTTGGGGTGGCCGGTGGTGCCGCCGGAGTGCCGGATGAAGCACAGGTCCTCGGGCCGGGCGGCGCTGGCCAGCGGCGCGTCGGACCGGCCCTCGGCCAGCGCGAGGAGGTCCTCGCCCAGCTGCGGCGCCGGGTCCGCGCCCTCGCCGAGGACGAGGACGTGCTTGACCGGAACCGCCGCCGCGAGGGCCGCGCCGCGCTCCGCGAGGCGGGGGTCGACGATGAAGGCGTAGGTCTCGACGTCGGCCATGATCCGGGCCTGGACGTCGGTGCCCAGCCGGATGTACAGGTGGTTGAAGTGCGCACCCAGGAGGTTGACGGCGTAGCGGACCGCGACGGTCTCCGGGATGTTCCCGCAGAGCAGGGTCACCGTGCGGCCGGGCTCCACGCCCCGCTCGCGCAGGGCGCGGGCGAGCCGGTAGACGAGGGAGCGGAACTCCGCGGCCCCGAGCCGGCGTTCGCCGCTGACCAGCACCTCCTGCCCCGGTTCGTCCGACAGTCCGGCAAGGACGATCTCCACGTAGTTGCGGAACTCGCGGTCGCCGCCGGCACCGGCGGGGGCGGTGGGGCGCGCCTCGGACGTGCTCATCGCTGCTGGTCTCCTTGTGAGTTCGGACGCACGAGACGCCCCGGCTCAGGGGCGTCTCGTGCACGGAGGGTTGTCCGTCCTCCTTCAACTACCCAGCCCAGGCGGCTCCTACCGGCGGCGGGGAGGGGGATCGCCCGCCGCCGGGGTACCGCTCCCTGACCCGGCCCGCCCCCGCGCCGCCGGCGGGCCGTGGTCGCGCAGCTCGGTCAGCACCGCCCAGGCCACCGACACCACCGGAACGGCGACCACCGCGCCCAGCACCCCGGCCAGCACCGCGCCGCCGATCACCGACAGGGCGATCGCCACCGGGTGGATCCGCACCGACCAGCCCAGCACCAGCGGGTGCAGCAGATGGCCCTCGATCTGGCCGATCACCACGATCAGCGCCAGCACCAGCAGCGCGACCACCGGCCCCCGCGCGGCCAGGGCGACCAGTGCGGCGATCGCCAGCGCGATCGGGGAGCCGATCAGCGGGACCAGTGCCGCGACGAACTCCACCACCATCAGCGGCAGCACCAGCGGCACCCGCAGGAGCGCCAGCGCGATGCCGACCAGCGCCGCGTTGGCCGCCGACACGATCAGCACCCCGCGGGTGTACCCGGCGAAGGTGCGCCAGGCGGCCTGCCCGGCCCGGCCCCAGACCGGACGGGCCCGGGCCGGCAGCTGGCGCTGCGCCCAGCTCCACATCCGGTCGCCGGAGTGCAGGAAGAACACCGAGCAGAACACCGCGAGGGCCAGCCCGGTGACCAGCTCGACGGCCCGGCCCGCGCCGCTGAGGGCGGTGGTCAGCAGCGCAGAGCGGTGCGCCGAGACGAACGCGCCGACCTTCGCCCGCAGGTCGGTGACCGTACCCGCGCGCAGGTGGAAGGGGGCGCCGGTGAGCCAGCGGTCGATCCGGCCGAGGCCGCCGCGCAGCTCGTCGCCGATCCGGTTCCACTCGTCGGCGACGTTCGTCCCGACCAGCGCCAGCACTCCGCCGACGACCGCGAGCGCGCACAGGAACGCCACCAGCACGGCCAGTGAGCGGGGCAGGGTCCGGGCCAGCAGGTCGACCAGCGGGCGCAGCACCGAGGTGATCACCAGCGCCACGAACAGCGCGATCACCGGCACCTCCAGGTCGCCGAGCACCCCGACGGCCAGGTAGGCGGCCACCCCGATCAGCCCCAGCCGCCAGACGTACCCGGCGGCGGTGCGCAGCCCGGTCGGCACGTGCTCGGCGGGCGCCGCGGGCCGCGCCCGCCGCACCGCCACCCGGGGCGGGCGGCTGCCGAGCGGCCGGGGGCGCCGGCCCGGCCCGGGGCCGGTCACGCCCACGGGCCGGCGCCCGGCGGCGGGCCGGGGTGCCGTGCGGGACGGTGTGCGGGGCGTCTCACGGCGGGCTCAGCCGGGAGTTCCGTGCGGTTCCGGCTCGTGGGTCGTGCGCGAGTCGCTCATGGGTCCCGCCTCCTCCGTCCTCGGCCTGCTCCCAGCGTCTCCCCGGCACCCGGACTCGCACACCTCGGCGGCGTACCGGGGCCGGGCCCGGGTCGGAGCCGGGGCCGGGCTGCGGCGGTCGGCGTTGTCGTGCCCCTCGGCCATCAGCGCGAGGACCTCGCGTTCGCGCGGGGTCAGGGCGGCCGTCGGGTCCTGGGCGTGCCGGGTGAGGAGCTGTCCGATCACGTCCGGGTCCATCACGGTGCCCCCGCCGCCGCCCGGGACGGTTCCGTGACGCTGGGACGTCGGTCGCCCGCAGTCCGTCACTCGCGGGGCCGCTGCCCCATGCGCCCGGGACACCGGGTGGACGAGACTGCTCCCATGCGGCCGGTCGTGGGCGAAGAGAGGTCGGTCATGGGTGCGGAGAGCGCGGGGAGCGTCCGGTGGCGGCCCCGCCCCGGGCGGGCGGAGCGGCAGCTGGCGACGGCGGGGCTGTGCGCGCTGGTCTGCCTGGCCGCGGGCGGCCTGTGGGCCGGGTACGTGCTGGGCCACCTGGGCACACCGGGGATCGCCGAGCCGACCCGGCACCTGGCGGTGCTCGGCTACGGACTCGCCGCCGTCGCCGGCGGGGTGCTGCTGCACGCCCACCGTCCCGGTCTGGAGCTCGGCTGGGTGCTGCTGGCGTACGGGGGCGCGCTGATCCTGCCGCTCGCCGCCGAGACCCCGGTCTGGACGGAGGTGAGCGACCCGCGCTACGTCGGGTTCGTGGTCGTGCTCAAGTCCGTCGGCTACACCGTCAGCGGCACGATCTGGCAGGCGCTGCCGCTCTGGCTCCCGTACGGCCGGCTGACCGACCGCCGCTGGTGGCTCGCGATCGGCGCGGTGGGCCTGTGGATGCTGCCCCAGGCGAGCTACTACGTCTACCAGCCGACCGTCTTCGGCCGCCCCAACCCGCTCGCCGACAGCACCGTCGCCGACTGGCTGCGGCACTTCAACGGCACCCTGCACATCACCCAGCTGATCGTGTGGGTCGCGCTGACCGCCCTGGTGGTGCTCGTTCCGCTGGCCCGCACCCGGCGGGTGGCCCGGCGCCGCCGACAGCACGTACTGATCGCGATCGCCGTCTACCTGCTCTGGGCCGGCGCCGAGGCCGGCTACTACTTCAACGGCCAGAGCACCGTCTCCTACGCCGCCTACGCGGCCGCCTCCGCGCTGTGGACGCTGACCCTCGCCGCCGTGGTGGTGCGCGACGGCTCCTGGCGGCTGGACCGCTCCGCCCGCCGGATCCTGGTCGGACTGCTGGTCGCCGCCGGGCTGGCGGTCGTCTTCGTGCTGCTGGCCGGGCTGCTGTCCACCATGCTGCTGCCCGGCCGGGGCTTCGGCGCCCTGTGCGTGGTCGCCCTGGTCTTCCTGCTGGCCGGCGGCCTGCCCAGGGGCGTGCGCTGGGCCTCCGGCATCGTCGACCGCTGGTACTACGGCTCGCGCGCCCAGCCGTACCAGGTGCTGCGCAGCCTCGCCGGGCGGGTCAGCCAGACCGTCGACCCGCAGGACGTGCCCGCCGTGCTGTGCGCCACGGTCGGCGACGAACTGCGGCTGCCCGGCGTGGACCTGACCGTCTCCACCCGCGGCGGCGAACGCCGGCTCGCCGCCGTGGGGGAGCACCCGGGCGACGGCGAGCGCTTCGCCCTGGTCCACCGCGGCAGCGAGATCGGCCGGCTCACCGTCGCCCCGCGCCCGGGCCAGCGCACGCTCGACGACAGCGATCGCGACATCCTGCGCTCCCTCGCCGACCAGGCCGCGCCCGCCGTGGCCTCGCTCCAGCTGATGGAGGACCTGCGGGCCAGCCGCGAGCAGATCGTCGCCGCCCGGGAGGAGGAACGCCGTCAGCTGCGCCGCGACATCCACGACGGGCTCGGCCCGATGCTGGCCGGCCTGCGGCTGCGCCTCCAGGGCGCGGCCGCCGTGGACGACCCGGCCTGCTTCGCGGCCGCGCTGGAGGACGTCGCCGACGACCTCGCCACGGCCGTCCGCGAGGTCCGCCGGATCACCGACCGGCTCGGGCCCACCGCGCTCGGCGACTACGGGCTGAGCCGCGCGCTGCGCCGCCTCGCCGACACCTTCAGCGGCGACGAGCTCACCGTCACCGCCCTGTTCGCCCCCGACCCGCTGCCCGGGCTGCCCGCCGCGGTCGAGGTCGCCGTCTACCGGATCACCGCCGAGGCGCTCAACAACGTGCTGCGGCACGCCCGGGCGACCAGTGCCACGGTGACCGTCCTGGTCGACCCGGGGCGGCTGGAGCTCACCGTCGAGGACGACGGACAGGGCCCCGGCCGCGGCGACGCGGGCCACCCGGGGGTGGGGCTGCGCTCGATGAGCGACCGGGCGGCGGAGATCGGCGGCAGCTGCACCGTCCACCCCGTCGCGGGCCTCGGTCAGGGCACCCGGGTGCACGCGGTGCTGCCGCGCAACCCGGCGGTGGCCTGACCGGAGCCGCCGTGACCCGGGCGCGGGTCAGTTGCAGTTCGGCGGGTTCGGGCACGGGGCGTGACCGTGACCGGGCCCCTTGCCGTGACCGCGGCCCCGGCCGTGACCATGGCCGTGACGGTGAGCGCGGCCCCCGCGCTGCTGCGCGCCGGCCGCCCCGTCCTCGGCCCGGGCCTTGCAGCACCGGGCGGCGCGGGCGACCACGACCGCGAGGACGACGACTCCGGCGGCTCCGGCGGCGACCGCCACCGGGTTGACCGATCTGGCGCTCATGGTGTCCTCCGGGAGGGATTGCGCGGGCCGGTCGACCCGCCCCTCCATGGCACCGCCGGGGCTGACCCATCCGCATGGGGCCACGGTCCCGTCCCGGTCCCGGCGCGGCTACGCTCCGTCGCACCCCCAGGCCGCCAGCGTCACCGAGGCCCAGGCCCCGACCCGTTCGGCGAACCCCTCGGCCGGGAAGGTCCCGTCCACCGCGACCTGCTCGATCGTCACCGCGAACCCGCCCCGCGGCGCCTCCCGCACGGGCGGGGCGGACCGGCTCGGCTCCGCCCCGTCCGTCACCCGGTGTGAGTTCGCCCGGCGGGCCCGCCCGACCAGCCGCTCCACCGCCGGCAGCCCGCCGTCGAGGTACGCCCGCAGGAACCCCCGGGCACCCGCCCCGCCGTCCCCGGGCAGTCGGCCCGGATGCTGCAGCAGGAAGCAGGACACCGACACCCCGTGCAACGGCCCCCACGGCTCCGCCCGCGAGTGGTCCAGCGCCAGCAGCCGGTGGAACAGCTCCGGGCACTCCCGCGCACCGCACTCCCCGCAGGTCTCCATCCCCGGCTCCCCCTCGACTCCCGTGCACCCCTGAAACCCGTGACACCCGTGACACCCGTGAGCGTCCCCGACTGCCGCCCGCCACAGGGTAGTTGTCCGACCGAGGGGAGAGCCGCCCGACCACTCGCGGAGGGACTTGTTCCGGTACATCGCGGTGACGCCGTAGCCACTGCGCCGGTAGAGGGCGATGGCCGCCTCGTTGCCGCCGTGGACGTTGAGGGCGGGGTCGGCGAAACCGCTTTTCCGGCGGTAGGGCAACGGTGTGGTACCGCGGTACTACGCGGCGTCCGATGATCAGTCCGCAGTGCCGCGGTTCGGGCCCCGCCGGGCCCTAGCGTGGAACCGTGGGCGGCCGGGAGGGCCCGGCCCCTGAACGTAAGGGCTAGCGATGATCGAGGCGCACCAGCTGACGAAGCGGTACGGGGAGAAGACCGCGGTGGACGGGCTGGACTTCACGGTCCGGCCGGGCGCGGTGACCGGGTTCCTGGGCCCCAACGGGGCCGGGAAGTCGACCACGATGCGGATGATCGTCGGACTGGACGCGCCCACCAGCGGGTCGGTCCGGGTCAACGGCCGCCGGTACGCCGAGCACGCCGCTCCGCTGCAGGAGGTGGGCGCGCTGCTGGAGGCCAAGTCGATCCACCCCGGCCGCTCCGCGTTCAACCACCTGATGGCCCAGGCCCACACCCACGGCATCCCGCGCCGCCGGGTCGAGGAGGTCATCGAGCTGACCGGCCTCCAGTCGGTCGCCCGCAAGCGCGCCGGGGCGTTCTCGCTCGGCATGGGCCAGCGGCTCGGCATCGCGGCCGCCCTGCTGGGCGACCCGGCCACGGTGATGCTGGACGAGCCGGTCAACGGGCTCGACCCCGAGGGCGTGCTCTGGATCCGCAACCTGCTCACCTCGCTCGCCGCCGAGGGCCGCACCGTCTTCGTCTCCTCGCACCTGATGAGCGAGGTCTCGCTGGTCGCCGACCACCTGATCATCGTCGGCCGGGGCCGGCTGCTCGCCGACACCACCGTGCAGGAGCTGGTCCAGCAGGCCGGCGGCGACGTCGTCAAGGTCGCCAGCGCCGACCCGACCCGGCTGCGCTCGGCGCTCGCCGGACCGGACGTGGAGATCACCGGCCGCTCCGGCTCCGAGGAACTGTTGGTCACCGGGCGGACGGCCCGCGAGATCGGCCTCACCGCCGCCGAGCACGGCATCGCGGTGTTCGAACTCACCCCGCGGACGGTCTCCCTGGAGGAGGCGTTCATGGAGCTGACCCGGGACGCCGTCGAGTACCACGGCACCACCACCGTCGAGAGCACCGTCGACACCCAGAGGAGCGCGGCATGACCACGATCGCCCCCAGCCAGACGTCGCCCACGGCCGCCGGCCAGCGCCCCGCCCGCCCCGCCTACAAGGTGACGGCCGCGCGCGTGCTGCGCTCGGAGTGGGCCAAGCTGTGGTCGCTGCGCTCCACCTGGATCACCCTCGGCCTGGCGCTGCTGTTCCTGGTCGCCTTCGGCCTGATCGCGGCCTTCCAGTTCAAGTCGCGGATCACCTCCGGCCGCCCGATGGACCGGGACTTCGCCGACGCCAGCGCGCTCAGCCTCTCCCTGTTCGGCACCAACTTCGCCCAGCTGGCGCTCGGCGTCCTCGGCGTGCTGGTCGCGGCCGGCGAGTACTCGACCGGCATGATCCGCTCCACCCTGGCCGCCGTGCCGCGCCGCCTGCCGGTGCTGTGGTCCAAGGCGGCGGTGTACGGCGTGATCGCGCTGGTGCTCGGCACCGTCGGGGTCTTCGTCACCTTCACCGCCGACAGCGGCATCCTGTCCGGCACCCGGGCGGCGATGACCCTCTCCGACACCGGCGTGGTGCGCGGCCTGCTCGGCGCCGGGCTCTACCTGGGCCTGGTCGGCGTGATCGGGGTCGCCCTCGGCGCCCTGCTGCGCTCGGTGGCCGGCGGCATCGCCGTGCTGGTCGCCTCGCTGATGCTGATCCCCGGCCTGACCTCGCTGCTGCCCACGTCCTGGCAGAGCCACATCAGCCCGTACCTGCCCAGCCACGCCGGTGAGGCGATGTTCGCCCTGCACCACGACTCGACCACCCTCTCGCCGACGGCCGGCCTGCTGGTCTTCCTCGGCTGGACGGTGCTGGCGCTCGCCGGTGCCGCCGTCCGGCTGGTGCGCAGCGACGCCTGAGCCCGGGCGCCCCGGCGCCTGGGAGACTCGCGGTGCGGCGCCGGTCCTTCACCGGTGCCGCGCCGTTCCGTCCGTCCGCCCCCGACCAGCAGGGAGAACCCCCCGGTGAGCGAGGACCACTCCGCCTCCGCCGGCCCGTTCGCGACCACCGACGCGCTGTCCGGCCACCCGCTGTTCGCCCGGCTGGCCCGGATCGGCCAGCGGCTGCGCGAGGCGGACCGCGCCCACCCCTGGGTGCTGGACGCCGCCGTGGTCGCGGTGGTGTTCCTGGTGTTCGGCCTGCCCGACCTGTTGCCCGGCCACGGGGACGCCGGACACGGGGACACCGGGCCGCACGAGCACCGGCTCAACCTGGTCCGGCTCCCGCTGCCGTGGACGCTGCTCCTCCAGGCCGGCCTGGTGCTGCCGCTGCTGTGGCGCCGCCGCCGGCCCACCGCGGCCTTCGCAGTGATCATCGCGGTGTTCGTCGTGCAGTGGTCGCTGGGCGTGGGCCTGCGCGCCGACGCGGCCCTGCTGGTGGCGCTCTACAGCCTGGCCCTGCACGGCCGGCTGCGGAACCTGGCCTGGTCCTGCCTGCTGATGGTCGGGGCGATGGCGCTGGCCGCGGTCGAGGTCTCCGGCGGTGGACTGCCGGTCGGGGACGCCCTGTTCTTCCTGGTCAGCGCCGCCACCGCGGGCGTCGCCCTGGGCATCGCGGTGCGCATCCGGCGCGCCCAGCTGGCCGGGCTGCGCGAGCGGGCGGCCCGGCTGGAGATCGAGCGCGACCAGCGCAGCCGACTGGCCACCGCCACCGAACGCACCCGGGTGGCCCGCGAGATGCACGACATCATCGGCCACAACCTGTCCGTGATCGTCACCCTGGCCGACGGCGGCGCCTACGCCGCCCAGACCTCCCCCGAACGCGGCCGGGAGGCGCTGCAACTGATCGGCGAGACCAGCCGCCAGGCGCTCGGCGAGCTGCGCCGGATGCTCGGCGTGCTGCGCGACCAGGCCGACCAGGCCGCCGAGTTCAACCCCCAGCCCGGCATCGCCGACGTGGACGGCCTGTGCGCCCGGATCCGCGCCGCCGGACCGCAGGTGGTGTACACCGTCTCCGGCGACCCGGACCGGCTGGACCGCGGCGTCCAGCTGATGGCCTACCGGATCGTCCAGGAGGCCCTCACCAACACCCTCAAGCACGCCGGACCGGACACCCGGGCGCACGTCACCCTGACCGTCGACGCCACCCGGCTGCGGGTGCGCGTCCAGGACGCCGGCCCGCCCGGCGGCGCCCGCCCGCCGGCCCGCCCGGACGGCGAGGGGCACGGCCTGGCCGGGATGCGCGAACGCGCGGCCCTGTACGGCGGGAGCGTCACGGCGGGCCCCGGCCCTGGGGCAGGATGGACCGTGGAGGCCGTACTGGACCTCACCCCCGAACCGACAGGCGGCCACCCGTGACCACCGTCCTCATCGTGGACGACCAGCCACTCCAGCGCTACGGCTTCCGGATGCTGCTGGAGAGCCAGCCCGACACCGAGGTGGTCGGCGAGGCCGCGCACGGCGCCGAGGCCGTCCGGCTCACCGCCGACCTGCGGCCCGACGTCGTCCTGATGGACATCCGGATGCCCGGCATGGACGGCATCGAGGCCACCCGCCGGATCGTCGCCGAAGGCGGGCGCTCGCGCATCCTGGTGCTCACCACCTTCGACCTGGACGAGTACGCGCACGCCGCGCTGCGCGCCGGGGCCAGCGGTTTCCTGCTCAAGGACGCGCGGCCGGAGGAACTGCTCGCCGGGATCCGGGCGGTCGCCGAGGGCGACGCCGTGGTGGCCCCGGCGATCACCCGGCGGCTGCTCGACGCCTACGCCCACCACCTGCCGGTCCGCCCGGTCGGCGCGGCGCCCGTCGAGGACCCGCGGCTGGAGGCGCTGACCGAGCGCGAGCGGGAGATCCTGGTGGCCATCGCCCAGGGCTGGACCAACAACGAGATCGCCCAGCGGCTGGTGCTGGCCGAATCGACCGTCAAGACGCACGTCAGCCGGGTGCTGGCGAAGATCGGCGCCCGGGACCGGGTGCAGGCGGTGATCTTCGCCTACGACCGCGGGCTGACCCGGCCCAACCCGCCGATCACCAACTGACCCGGTGGCGGCGGCCCGGGGCCGCCGTCCTGCGGCCCCGGGCGCCCGTCGCCGTGCTACGCCGGGCTGGTGCTGGGGGAGGCCAGCGGTGCCCGGCCGGGGTGCGGGACGGAGCCCGGCAGGCCGTGGCCGGTGCGGTCGTCGGTGTGCCAGGACTGCGACTGGAAGGCGAGGAACACCGCCGTCCAGCGGTTCTCGTCCGGCAGGTGGATCAGCAGGGCGCCGTCCTGGTACACCCCGTCGTCCTTGCGGAACGGCCCGCTGTTGCCCTGGTTCATGTGCACGTCGTGCACGCCGTTGCCGGGCAGGAAGCCGAACACCTTGTCCGGGACGCCGGGTTCGGGCCCGAAGCGCTGGCCGAACACGTAGACGGCGGCGGCCCGGTCGGCGATCGCGTGCTGCACGTAGTGGTCGAGCAGGTCGGCGAGGTCGTTGTCCGGGCCCGGCAGGTCGGGCGGCAGCGCGTGCATCGCCGAGTGGTCGAGGAGCTTGCCGCGGACGAAGTCCAGGCTCGCGGTGCCCGGCCGGGAGTCCAGTGCCGTCCAGCCGCTGCCGGCGGCCGGGAGCAGCGCGGTGACCGGGTGCCGGAAGTCCTCGTCGGCGAGGTAGAGCAGGTTCGAAGGGGCCTGCTGGGAGAGCACGTTGACGGCCGCGCGGTAGTCGGTCCCGGCGGCGTCGCGCAGGTGGATCTGGTAGTGCGGGGTGCCGGTGGCGCCCTCGCGGCGCCGGTCGACGGCGGTGGCGGCGAGCACGCCGTAGGTGGCGATGGGCATGGGGCGGTTCCTCGGGTGGGGTCGGCCAGGAGCTCCTCCGTTATCGCCCACGGGCCGGGTGCGGTACCGGGGAATCGGCGATTGTTCACCTTCCGTCCCCCGGACGGGTAGCGGCGGCACCGAACGTTGACGAGAGCGCCGGACCGGGGCGTCAGGCCGGGTCGGCCGGCACCGGGGTTGCCGCGTGGGCGTGGCCGGCCCGGCCGCGCAGCAGTTCGGCGGTTTCGGCGGTGAGGAAGGCCGTCACGGCGGAGACGATCAGCAGCGGCATCGCGTTCGCCGCCTGCCCGCCCAGCAGCATCGCGGCCAGCACCGTGCTGGTCACCGGCAGCTTCGTCACGGCCGCGCCGGAGGCGGCCAGCCCGGCGGCCAGCGCCGGTGCGGTGCCCAGGCCCGGCAGCGGCGCGCAGGCCACCCCGAGGGCGGCGCCGATCAGGATCGCGGGGAAGATCGGCCCGCCGCGCAGGCTGCCCAGCGCGATGCCCCAGCCGAGCGTCTTGCACAGCACCAGCGCCAGCAGCGCGCCGACCGGCCAGGCGGCCGGATCGGCGGCGAGCGCGCCCAGGGTGGCCTGGCCGGAGAGCGCGGCCTCCTCCGGGGAGCGGCCGGTGAGCAGGGCGTACGCGGCGAGGCAGCCGCCCACCGCGAGCGCGCAGCCGACCGTGCGCAGCGCCGTCCGCTGGGCGTTGGTTCCGCCCGTGAACGCCTTCACCCGCCGGCCGAGGGCCTGCCCCGTCACGCAGACCAGCGCGACCGCGACCGCCAGCGGCACGCCCCACAGGAAGTCCCCGGGATCCGGGGTGCCGGTCGCGGGTACGTGCGGCAGCGAGAGCGCGCCGATCGACAGGCCGGTCCAGTGCCCGAAGCCGGTGAACACCAGGGCGCCGACGCCGCTGGCGAGCAGGCAGGGCAGGATCAGCGCGACCAGTTGGGGGCCGCCCAGCCCGGCCGCCTCGATCATCATCACCGCGGCCACCAGCGGGCTGCCGAAGATGGTGGAGATCGCCGCCGCCGCCCCCGCCGTGCCCAACACCGGTACCACCCGCGGGTTCCGGGCCCGGACGGGCGGCCGGACGGCGAGCAGCGCGAGCCCGCCGCCGAGCGCCATCAGCGGCGCCTCCGGGCCGAGCACCGCGCCGAGCGGCAGGCAGGCGAGCGCGGCCAGCACGACCCCCGGTACGTCCCGGGGCAGGCTGGGCGCGCCGCCGAGCCCGTCCACCGGCACGTGGCCGCCGCGCCCGGGCAGTCGGGTGACGATCGGGGCGAGCAGCAGCCCGGCCAGGGCCAGCGCGGGCAGCGGCCACCACCAGGGCGCCCGGTCGAACCCGGCGGCGTCCGGCAGGCTCTCCCAGATCCAGTGCTGGAGTTCGTGCTCCAGGCCGACGAACCCGAAGGCGACCAGCGAGATCGGGACGCCGACCAGCACCGCGACCAGCAGCAGCCCGAGGTAGCCGCGGTGCAGCAGCACCTCCCGCAGGGTGGGGCCGCCGCCCTGCCGGGGCGGCGTGGCGGGCGGCTCGGGCTCCGGCATGACCGCTCCTTCGGGTTTCTCAGGTGGCTGGCCCCGTCCTGCGACCGAGTCTCGCCGGGGGCCGCCCGCCCCGCACGGTGTGCCGCCCGTACGGGCACGGCACGGGGAAGCGGGCACCCGCCGCGGTGGCGGCGGGTGCCCGCGAGGGGCTGCGGATCAGCAGCCGGTGCTGATCTCGCGGAAGTCGGCGTAGTGGTCGTCGCTGTAGTAGACGCGGTGGGTCACCGCGTCGCGGACGAGGCGCTCGGCGTCCCGGTGGGTGTTGGCGGTGGGGCGGGGGTTGACGTCGTACTCGTGGTAGGTGGTGGCGTGCGGCAGGTCGCCGCTGCGGTTGCCGTACGGGTTGCCGCCGCGGATGAAACCGCCGTCCGGCAGGCGGTAGGTGAGGGGTTCCGGGGTGGTCGGCCACGCCAGCTCGCGCCAGATCTCGCACGCCTGGGCGACCTGCGGCGGGAAGCCTTCGAGCGGCAGCGGCGGCTGGAGGAGCGCGGCCGGGGCCCGGGTGGCCGTGACGGCGTGCGCGGGCACGGCGGCCGGGGCGAGGCCGACGGTGACCAGCAGGGCGAGCGCGGCCCTGGCGAGGCGGGTGCTCACAGGTTCTTCTCCAGGGCTGTCAGGTAGTTGCGCATGACGTGGTCGCGGACGCCCTCACCGGTGGGCTCGAAGGCGGCGGAGGTCAGGCCCCTGGCGCGGTTGGCGAGGCCGGAGAGCAGACCGCTGGCGCCCTCGTGGACCGTTCCGGCCGAGTCGATGAAGCGCAGGGCGCCGACGTGGGTGAAGGCCGGTTCGGGCGGCAGCTGGGGGACGATGTCGTTGTTGTTGACGAAGCGGTAGCTCCGGCCCTGGAGGGCCCGGTCGTACGCGGCGCTGAGCAGCCGGTCGCAGGTGCGGGGCTGGCCGAAGGTGTACACGCCGTCGGCCGTCAGCCGGGGGTCCTCCAGGCGGAGGCGGGCGGCGGCGAGCATGGCGAGCGCGCCGCCGAGGCTGTGGCCGGTGAGCCAGACGGTCTGCTCGTCGGCGCGGAGTTCGGTGAGGGTCTTGAGGACGTCCGGGAAGATCGATTCCAGCGCCTCGGCGAAGCCGTAGTGGACGTAGCCGGTCCCGGCGGGGCCCGGCCAGGGCGGGGTGGTGGAGTCGGTGAGCCAGTCGCGGATCTCCCTGGGTTCGGTGCCGCGGAAGGCGACCACGATCATCCGGTCGCTCGCCATGGTGTACGCCTGGGTGTCCTGGAGCGGGAACGGCGGGGTGAACCGGGTGTCGTGGTGGCGCACGGTGTCGAAGCCCCAGTCGCGGGCCTGCCGGTCGACGGTGGCGTCGTTCTGGTAGGCGAGGTTCGAGGCCTTGGCCAGCCAGTAGGCGTGGGCGAGGCTGTAGCCGGTCGCGCTCTGGTCGAAGGTGGTGGGTACGGCCACGGAGGGGCCGCCTTTCGGTGGGGGACGGCGGTCCTCCGTTGGTAGCGGATGCGTCCTCGGTGGTCGGGGCGGCAGCGCCCGCGGGTCACTCGAACGGCGCCGAGGTGCCGCACGAATCGATCCGTATGGGTACCTGTCGTCTGATATCAGGCCGACCGCTGAGACCACGCCCCGCCGACCCTCCCGGACTCCGGGCCGGCCCCCGGGCCGAACCACGCACGGTGCTTGGGAGGGAACGGATTCGTTCACTAACATTGGCCGTAGGCCTGGTGAACAGGGAACCCCCGGAAGGTGTGCAGCCATGTCCGCTGAATCCCGAAGCGCTGCGGGCGGCACCGTCGGAACAGGATTCGGCACCGTGCGCGTGGCGCCGGCCGCCGCGGTCCGTCGGCGCGGCGAGGCGCTGGAGAGCGCCATCTACGGGGCGGCCCTCCAGCAGCTCACCACCGACGGCTACGCCCGGTTGACCATGGAGGGCGTGGCCGCCGCCGCGCAGACCGGCAAGGCCGCCCTCTACCGGCGGTGGTCCTCCAAGGAGGAGCTGGTGATGGACGCGCTGCGGGCCGCCCTGCCCCCGGCCCGTCCGGCCCCGGACACCGGGAGCCTGCGCGGGGACCTCCTGGAGGTGGTGGCCGGGCTGCGCACCGCGATGTTCAGTGACCTGGGCGCCGCCGTCCGCGCGATCATGAGCGAGATCGACCACCAGCGCGCCCGGGTCTTCCTGGAGCTGGTGCAGGAACGGGTGGTCGACCCCACCACCGCGCTGATCGCCGAGGTGCTCGACCGGGGCGCCGCCCGGGGCGAGGTCCGCCCCGGAGCGGTCACCCCGTTGGTCACCGACGTGGTGCCGGCCCTGATGCTGTACCGGATCAAGCTGTGCGGCGGGGGCGCCGTGGAGCTGGACCCGGCGGAGATCGTCGACGAGGTGCTGCTGCCGATCGTCCGCCGGTGACTCCGGGCGTCCGGAGTCACCGGGGCGCGGGTCTCAGGCCCCGCTGTGGCGCAGCATGTCCTCGCGCTCGACGACCTTGACCCGCTCGCGGTCCTCGGCCTGCCCGAGTTCGCGCTCGTGGGCGTCGAGCTGCTTCCAGCCGTCCCAGGTGGTGAAGCGGACGCCGCGGGCGCGCAGGTGCTCCTCGATCCCCGCCGGGTCGGGCTCGGTGGCGCCGGGCAGCCGGCCGGTGGCGTGGTCCTCCAGCAGGCACGCGATGGTCTCGTTGGCGTCGCCCTTGGTGTGGCCGATCAGGCCGACCGGGCCGCGCTTGATCCAGCCGGTGACGTAGACGGCGGTGACGTGCGAGCCGTCGCCGTCCAGCACGCGGCCGGCCTGGTGCGGGACGGTGCCGGAGACCGGGTCGAAGGGCAGCTTGGGCAGCTCGTCGGAGTAGTAGCCGACGGCGCGGTAGACCGACTGGACGTCCCAGTCGGTGTGCCGGCCGGTGCCGCGCACGTTGCCGGTGCCGTCGAGCTCGGTGCGCTCGGTGCGCAGGCCGACGACCTTGCCGTCCTCGCCGAGGACCTCGACCGGGGACTCGAAGAAGTGCAGGTAGACCCGGTGCGGGCGGTCGCCGACGTCACGGATCGCCCAGTTCTCGACGGTGGCGGCGACCAGGTCGACGTGCTTGACGGCGCGGCGCTCGGCGATCGAGCCCTCGTCGTACTCGATGTCCTCGGGGTTGACGATGACCTCGATGGTGGGCGAGTGGTCCAGCTCGCGCAGCTCCATCGGGCTGAACTTGGCCTGGGCCGGGCCGCGGCGGCCGAAGACGTGGACCTCGACGGCGCGGTTGCCCTTGAGGCCCTCGTACACGTTCGGGGGGATCTCGGTGGGCAGCAGCTCGTCGGCGGTCTTGGCGAGGATCCGGGCGACGTCCAGGGCGACGTTGCCGACGCCGAGGACGGCGACCTTCTCGGCCTCCAGCGGCCAGGTGCGCGGCACGTCCGGGTGGCCGTCGTACCAGGAGACGAAGTCCGCGGCGCCGTAGGAGCCGTCCAGGTCGATGCCCGGCAGGTCGAGCGAGCGGTCCGCCATCGCGCCGGTGGAGAAGACCACGGCGTCGTAGTGGCGGTGCAGGTCGTCCAGGGTGAGGTCGGTCGGGTAGTCGACGTTGCCGAACAGGCGGACCTGGGGCTTGTCGAGGACATGGTGCAGGGCGGTGACGATGCCCTTGATCCGCGGGTGGTCGGGGGCCACGCCGTAGCGGATCAGGCCGAACGGGGCCGGCATCCGTTCGAACAGGTCGATCGAGACGCCGGGCGCCTTCGCGGCGTCGGACTTGAGCAGGGCGTCGGCGGCGTAGATCCCGGCGGGGCCGGCTCCGACGATGGCGACTCGGATCGAGCGGGTCATGCGGGTGAATCCTCCGGGCGGACGGAGCGGGCCGAATGGTCTGGACCCTTGCAGCCAACCCGCTGGTCGCGCGGAGGTGTAGGCGGTGTCGATCTATGACCTCATAGAGCCAAGCTATGGCCGGCCCGGGAACTTCCCGGGCCGGCCGGGCGTTAGCTGCCGTCGGCCGGGGCCGCAGGCTCGGCGTCGCGCGCCTGCGGCGGGACGGCCGGTGCGGGGGCCGCCGGGGCCCCCTCGGCGAGCCGGTTCGCGGAGGCCTCGAAGAACCGCAGCATCTCCACCGGGAACGGCAGCACCAGCGTCGAGTTCTTCTCCGCCGCCACCTCGACCACCGTCTGCAGCATGCGCAGTTGGAGGGCCGCCGGCGTCTCGGACATCTTGGCCGCCGCCTCGGCGAGCTTGGCGGCGGCCTGGAACTCGCCGTCCGCGGTGATGATACGGGCCCGGCGCTCCCGGTCCGCCTCGGCCTGGCGGGCCATCGAGCGCTTCATCGAATCGGGCAGGCTGACGTCCTTGATCTCCACCCGGTCGATGTGCACGCCCCAGCCCGACGCGGGGCTCTCCAGCATGACCTCCAGGTCGTGGTGCAGGTTCTCCCGCCCGGACAGCAGGTCGTCCAGCTCGCTCTTGCCGATGATCGAGCGCAGCGAGGTCTGGGCGACCTGCAGCATGGCGAAGTTGTAGTTCTGCACGTCCACGGTGGCCCGGATCGGCTCGATCACGCGGAAGTACAGCACCGCGTCCACGCTCACCGACACGTTGTCCTTGGTGATGCCCTCCTGGGTGGGCACCGGCATGGTGACCACCTGGACGTTCACCTTGCGCATCTTGTCGACCACCGGCACCAGCAGCGTCAGGCCCGGCTCGCGGACCGTCCCGCGCACCCGGCCGAGCCGGAACACCACACCGCGCTCGTACTGCTGGACCACCCGCACGCCGGTCGTCAGCAAGAAGAGGACGACGACCACGGCGGCGATCACGGATCCTGTCACGCCTGTTCCACCTGCTCCCCGTCGCGGTGCGGCCGGGCCGGGTCCGGTGTGGCCCTGTCGCCGGGCGCTCGCCGCGCGCAGCACAGTATGCGCCCGGCCGGGCGGCACGGTAAGGCCCGTGCAGGGATCTTGACGGTGAGTTGACGATCCGTGGCGGCGCCGTGGCGGCGCCGTGGCGGCGCCGGGGCGGGCGCCGGGGCGGGTGGCGGGGCGGGGGGGCGGTGGTCCGTCCCGCCGCCCGGTCGGCCGGTGCGGGCGGTTCAGGCACGGAAGGAGTCCCCGTTGTTCCCGGGTGTTCCCCTTTGTGCGAAGCGGACTTGAGCCTGCGTCAGGGGGATGATCGCAGGCGGCGGACGGGTGATCAAGGTCGGGGTTCCGGGGGCCCGCCCCCGGCTGCTCCGACACGCACGGGCCCTCCCGTTCCTCGACTCGGGATGGGCCGGGCGCTTGGATGGATCCGGCCTGGTCACCGCCCGGACACCGGTCCGGGCACCCCCCTTGGCGAGCCGAGGAGCCACCACCGTGAACGACACCCCCGACCCCACGCCCGATCCCGACCCCACCGCCGTGGCCCGCCGGATCGCCGAACGCCTCGGGCAACTCGGCCTCACCGAGGACGCCCTGGCCCAGCGGGCCGCGATGGCCCCGCAGTACCTGCGCCACCTGCTCGAAGCCGGCCCCGCCTTCGACCCCGGCGGCTTCGTCCGGATCGCCGCCGCCCTCGGCACCAGCCGGGAGGAACTCGTGGCCGGCCGCGCGGACGCGCCGCCCGGCCACGAGGGGCCCGGCCCCCGGCCCCGCCTGCTCGACCTCACCGACGCCGAGTGCTGGGAGCTGGTCGGCACCCACGGGATCGGCCGGATCGGCCTGCCTGTGCGCCCGGGCCCGGCGGTCTACCCCGTCAACTACGTGGTCGACCAGTCCTCCTTCGCCTACCGCACCGGCGAACGCACCGCCACCGCCCCGGAGCCGGGCGCACAGGTGTCCTTCCAGGTCGACCGCATCGACGAGTACCTGGGGCGCGGCTGGAGCGTGCTCGCCCTCGGCACGGCGCGGTACGTCGACGACCCGGCGGAGCTGCACCGCCTCGACGCCCTGCCCGGCGCGGCCCCCTGGGCCGGCGGCGACCGGCCCCGCTGGGTCCGGATCCGCCCGGCCGAGATCAGCGGCCGACGGCTCGTCACCGGCTGAGCGCCACTCCCGCGCGGCTGTTCGGCAAGTTCCTTACCTGCGGAACCAGTTGGTGGAGGCCGTGGTGGGCCGCCGCCGACCGCTGGGGCATACTCCTCGGATGGACGCGACCGCGAGGGACACCTGGACCACCACCACCCACGACTGGGCGGCCGCCGTGGACGCCGACCACCTCGCCGCGATCCGCGCGGGGGCGGACGGCCTGGCACCGGGCGGGGTGGCGCACCTCGTCCTGGAGGTGCTCGCCTACCCGGGTGACGAGGCGGCGGCACGCGGCGCAGGCCGGTGCGTGGTCACGCTGCACGCCGACGGCGCGGTCTCGGTCCGCGACGACGGGCGGGGCACCGACACCCGGGTCGACGAGCGCGGCGAGGTGGTCAAGAAGCCGGTCATGGCGACCAAGGATCTGCGCTTCTTCGACGACCCCGGGGCGGAACTGCTCCCCGACGGGCACCCGCGCCGGGGCATGTCCGTGGTCGCGGCGCTCAGCACCCGGCTGCTGCACACCAACCGCCGGCTCGACGGCGCCTGGACGCAGCGCTACGAGCACGGCCTCCCGGTCACCGACCTCGACCCGATCGAGCCCGACGGCACCACCGGCACCTGCGTGACCTTCCACCCGGACGCCGCGTTGCTCCCGCCGGGCCTCCCGGACGCGGAGCGGCTGACCCGGTGGGCGGCGCACTGGCCCGCCCTGGAGGTCAGGGTCGAACACGGCGCGGCGGCGGGCGACGGGCCGGCGGGCGGCCCGGACGGCGGGGGCGCGGCGCCGGGGCGGGGCGGCGGCCGGAGCGCCGAGGCCGCCTTGTAGCGAGCCGTACCTGCGGCTACGCTCACCGCCATGAAGCAGCTGAACGTCCGACTGGACGACGCCGTGCACGAGGCCCTGGAGCAGCGCGCGGAGGCCGCCGGGATGAGCCTGCCCGACTACGCGCGCAAGGTGCTGGCGGAGGAGGCGGACGAGCGGCGCGAGCGTTTCCTCACCGCCGCCGCCCACTTCGCGCAGGCCTGGGGGCCCGCGTTCGAGGAGGAGTTCGGGCCGTACCCGCGCAGCACCCGCGACGCCACGGCGGACGCCGCGTGATCCTGCGGATCGACCGGGTCTGGCTGCTCGACATCGCGCACCAGTTCCTGCCGAGCGACCCGGACGTCACCGACTACGGGACCCTGGCCGCCGCCGTGGCCCGGCACGCCGACGAGGTGATGGAGGTGCCGGTCTACGGCGCCGTGCACCAGCGGGCGGCCGCCCTGATGCACCAGCTGATCCGGGTCCCGGCACTGGAATCCGCCAACGAGCACTTCGCCGCCGTGGTCGCCGCCTCCTACCTGAGCGCCTCCGGCGTCATCGTGACGGCCGACCCCAAGCAGGCCGTCGAACTGGCCGCCCGGATCCGCGCCGGGAACGCCGGCGTCCGGGAGGCCGCGGCCGCGATCCGCACCTGGTTCCACTGAGCCCGGGGGAGCGGGCCGCGCGCCGCCGCCGGATTCGACGGCGCGCGGTGTGCCCGCCCGCCCCTCAACGGGCCAGCTCCAGGGCCCGGTTCAGGTTGTACTCGGCGATGGCCGCCATCGCCGCCCGGTCGGGGAAGTCCCCGTCGAGCAGCCGGAGCGGGCCAGCGGTCAGCGAGAGCCGCTGCGCCAGCAGGTAGAGGGCGAGCCGGTGTTCGTCCAGTCCGGCCGGTTCCAGCGGGCGGTAGTCCGCGTGCAGCCGGATCCGCAGGAAGACGTGCTCCCACTCGACGTCGAAGTACATTGCGCCCTCGATGTCGATCACCACCGGCCGCCCGGCCGGGTCCACCAGGACGTGGTCGGGACCCAACTCCCCGTGCACCAGCGCGTGTTCGGCGCGCGGCCGGACCGCCTCGGCCAGCGCCGACAGCCGCGCCGCCAGGCGCTCCCGGGCCGCCGCCACCCGGGGATCGCGCGCCGCCGCCTCGGCCAGGTCCCGTTGGGCGCGGGTGAGGACGACCTCCTCGCAGGACGTACCGTTCGATCGGCCGCCCGCGTCGACCACCGCCACCTTGCCGTACCCGGGCGCGCGGTGGCCGCGCATCGCCTCCAGCGCCTCGCCGAGCCGGTCCAGCACCGGGGCCGCGGCCCGCCGGTCGCGGGCGAGCAGGGCCTCCAGGCTCTCGCCCCGGACGTCCTCGACGACGGCCAGACCGCCCCGACCGTGCACCCCTTCGCGGTCGACCAGCCGGATCGCGGGGACACGGACGCCGAGCCCGGCCAGGCGGGTGTGCGCGGCCTCGAACAGGTCGAGGCCGAGTCCGGGGGAGAACGGGTCGGCGAGGTCGTCGTCGCCCTCGGCCGCCGGCCAGTAGTTCTCGCTCCGGTCCCAGCGGTAGGCGACGGCCGTGGTGGCGTCGTCCAGCAGCAGGCGGTAGACGCCCTTCTTGCTGCCGCCCGCCAGCCGCCGCACGGCGACGAGCCGCCGTCCACCGCCCAGGGCGGCCCGCCCCGCACTCGCCAACTGCGCCCGTACCGCTTCCGTCTCGGCTGCCATCCGGCTGCTCCGCCTCCCCTGTGAGCACGACCTGGGCACCCTACCCGGCCCCGACGGTGTCCGGCGGGCCCGGTCGGGGGTGTCAGCCGCAGGGGCGGTGGTAGGGGGTGCCGGGGAAGTACTGCTTCCACTGGGCCTCGGTGATGGTGGCGCCCGCGACGTCGCAGAGGTGGCGGGTGAGGCGGTCGATGTCGGGGTCGAGGATGGTGACCCGGCTCGGGTCGCCGTCTCCGGCGGCCTCGTCGATCACCAGGCTCCTCCCGTCGGGGCTGAACCCGAGGGAGGGGACGTAGTGCTTGGGAGTCTGTACGGCGACCTCGGTCGGGGCGTGCGGGTCGGCCACCTGCCAGAGGTGGATCCGGCCGCCGTTGTTGAGGGCCGAGCGGTCGGCCAGGGCCCTGCTGAGGAGCAGCCGGTTGTCCGGGCTGAACTGGAGGTTGAACTGCTTCTGGGCGACGAGGGAGCCGGCCGGCTGCGGGTGGTGGATGTCGGTGACGTCCCACAGGTCGACGGTGTTGTCGTTCGACACCGCGAGGGTGCGCCCGTCGTGGCTGAGCGCGAAGTCGGTGACGGGCCCTTCGGGGAGTGCCCCGTGGTCGGGGTGCTGGGGGTCGCCCAGGTCCCAGAGCTGGATGGTCTTGGGGTTGGAGCCGGGGAGCCTGGCCAGGGCGATCGCGAGCCGGTTCTGAGCCTGGTCCTCCTGGACCACGGTGGTGCCGGGGTCGATCGGTGCGGCGGCCGTCGGATGCGCGGGGTCGCGGAGGTCCCAGACGCTGATCCGGTGGCCGTCCCTCCGGTCCAGCGAGACCAGATTCCGGTTGACGAGGTGGAGTTGGCCGGGAGGCCGGGGGGAGGGGATGGTGGAGAGCTCCTTCGGGGCGCTCGCGTCGGAGGCGTCCCACACGTGGATCCGGCCGTCGCGGCCGTTGGCCACGACCAGTCCGTCCCGGGTGTCCAGGTCCGCCATGAAGTCGGGGAGCACGCCGGTGTGGTCCAGGGGTTCGGAGAGCGCGTTGAGCGTGCCGCCCCGACGGGGGTGGTCCGGGTCGGAGACGTCCCAGAGGAGGGGGAGCGCGACGTCGCTGTACGTGAGCAGGGTGTGGTCGTCGACGGCGCGGACCGTCCCGCCGTTCAGGCCCGTCAACGTCCCGGCCTGCCTGGCGTCGTAGGGCCCGTCGGTCCGCCACAGGCGGTACTGCCGGGCGTTGTCGGTGCTGCGCCCGGGCGGTGGGTCGAAGGCCCAGGCGAGGGTGCGGCCGTCCCGGGTGAAGTTCCCGTAGGCGCCCGTGCCGGACAGCACGGTGGCCGGTGCCGGGTGCCAGCGCCGGAGTGCCGTGCCGGCGCTGAGCAGGGACGAGCCGCTGTCGTCGAGCGCGACCGCGTAGACGGTCTCCGAGGTGGGGTAGTCGACGACGGTGACCGGGGAGCGCGGGTCGTGGAGGTCCACCGTCTGGGCGTGGCCGGTGAAGTAGTCGTCGGAGCGGGAGGAGCCGAACGCCAGGGTCCGGCCGTCCGGGGAGAAGGCCAGGGCGGCCACGGTCTGCTGGGAGTCGATCGTCACCGGGGCCGAGGTGTCGTAGGAGGCCTGGTTGACGGGGGCGGGCTTGGCCGGGTCGGTGGTGTCCCACAGGCGAACGCCACGGCCGTTCGCGCCGAGGGCCAGCAGCGGGGCCCGGGGGCTGAACGCCAGGCCGAGTCCGTGGCTGTCGGCGATGCTGCCGGTGAGCGCGGGTTCGGCCGGGTCGGCGACGTTCCACAGCTGGACGGTGGTCGAGTCCTCGGACTCGGCGTGCAGGAGGGCGAGCAGGCGTCCGTCCGCGCTGAACGCGCCGGACTGCTGCGTACCGGTGGCGGTGGGCAGGGTGGCGGCCCGGGCGGGGCGCCGGGGGTCGGTGAGGTCCCAGAGCGAGGAACCGGCCTTGCCGAGGACGGCCAGCCGGTGCCCGTCCGGGCTGAGCGCGAGCGCGCCGGAGGTGCCGGGCAGGAGGGCGAGGGACTCCGGACGGGTCGGGTCCGCCACGTTCCACAGGCGCACCGAGGTGTCCGTGTCCTCGGCCGCGAGCAACCGGCCGTCCGGGCTGAGCGCGAGGCCCACATGCTCGGTGGTGGTCCGGGTGGTCGAGAGGGCTTTCGTCTCGCGCGGGTCCGAGAGGTCCCAGAGCCGGACGCTCCGGTCGCTGCCCGTGCCGGCCAGCAGGTGCCGTAGGGCACTGTGGGCGAGGTTGCGGACGGTGCCGGTGGGTGCGGCGACCGGCGTGGAGTAGGGTGCCAGCGCCGAGTCGAACAGGCTGCCGCGCGCCTCCGGAGTGTCCGCGATGTGCCGTGCGGACAGGGCGAGTTGGAGCGCCAAGGTCGGATCGGTGGCCCGGATCTGGCCGGCTTCCTGAGCTCCCACCTTGGAGGCGAGGAGGTCCCGCTGCTCGTTGGCCAGCCGGTTCTGCCAGGCCGCCGTGCCGACCCCGGCGACCGCCACCATCAGCAGCACGGCCAGGACGCCGGCCAGGGCCCGCAGCCGTGTGGTGCGGCGGCGTTCGGCGCGCCGTTCGGCGGCCTGCCGGGCCTGGCCGGCGGCGACGAACTCGCGGGCCACCGGGGTGGTGCCGTGCCGCTGCGCGGACTCCTCGACCCACTGGACGGCGGCGGCCAGTCGAACGCCCCGGTACAGGGCCCCTTCGTCGCGCCCGTCCCGCTCCCAGGCGTCCGCTGCGTCGTGCAGCCGCTGGCGCAGCAGCAGGCCGGCCCGGTCGTGCTCGATCCAGTCCCGCAGCTGCTGCCAGGCGCGCAGCACCGCCTCGTGGGCGAGTTCGGCGTGGCCGTCGTCGGCGACGACCAGCCGGGCCCCGACGAGTGCGGAGAGCGCGGCCTGCGCGGCCGGGTCCGCGTCGAGGCCGAGCTCGGCGAGCGGGACCCGCCGGCGGGTGTCCTCGGCGCCGTCGACCACGTGCACCATGCGCAGCAGGAGCTGCCGGGCGGCCCGCCGCCCGTCGGCGTCCAGCGCGTCGTAGGTGGCCTGCGCGGTCTGGGCGACCGCGCCCCAGATGCCGCCCGAGGCCTGGTAGCCCGCCATGGTGAGCATCCGGTCCGCGCGCTTCTGCCAGGTGGCCAGCAGCGCGTACGAGAGCAGCGGCAGCGCGGCGCCGGGGCCGCGCGGGCGGTCGCCGCCGGTGCGCAGGTCGCGCAGCAGCAGGTCGACCAGGCCGGGTTCCAGGCTCAGCCCGGCGAGCAGCGCGGGCTTCTCGACGGCGTCGCGCAGTTCGCCGGTCCGCATCGGGCCGACCAGGACCTGGCCGTCCTGCAGCGCCTCCGCCAGCGCCGGGTGGGCCGCGCAGTGGCCGTAGAAGTCGGCGCGCAGCCCCAGCAGCACCACCGCGCGGGGGAGGGCGTCGGGCTCCGGCCCCCGGGCGCAGGCGGCGGACAGGGCTGCGACGAAGACCTCCCGCTCGCGCTCGTCGGTGCAGGCGGTGAACAGCTCCTCGAACTGGTCCACCACCAGGACGGGCCGGGTCCCGTCGGCGGGCAGCCGGGCGAGGACCGTCTCCGGCGCGGCCATCAGCTCGGTCCGGATCGCCTCGGGACCGCCGAGGTGGGGTCCGCCCGGTTCGGTCAGCTCGGCCAGGGCGTGGGCGAGCCGCGTCACCGGTCGCTCGCCCGGGGTCAGCACCACGCGCGGCCAGCGCCAGGCCTGGAGCTCCCCGGGCAGCCCGAGGTCGAGCGCGGGCAGCAGCCCGGCGCGCAGCAGCGAGGACTTCCCGGCGCCGGACGGGCCGACCACCACGAGCGGTCCGCCCCGGGCGAGCCGCGCGGCCACACGGGAGACCAGCGTCGCGGTCAGCGCCTCGCGGCCGAAGAAGTACGGGGCGTCCTCCGCGCCGTACGCGGCCAGGCCCCGGTAGGGGCAGGCGCCGGGGTGGGGCTCGGGCGGGCGGGGACCGGGCGGCGGATCGTAGGCCGGGTTGGGCGCGAGGACCAGTTCGCCGGCCCGTCCCTCGGCCTGGCGGCGCGGCGCCGGGAAGCCCCGGTCGCGGAGCGTGCGGGACAGCGCCCGGTGGACGTCGTCCAGGGTCAGCTGCGGCGGGCCGATCGGGTCGCCCTCGCGCAGCAGGCGCAGCAGCTCGCCGCTGAACGCGGTGTACGCCGCGCCGGGCGGGGCGAGGGCGAGCTCCTCCGGGGCGGCGGAGGCCAGGACGAAGCCGCCGCCGGGATGGGCGGTCTCGAAGGCGTGGCCGGCCCGGCCGACGGGCGCGGCCCGGCCGGAGAAGCAGCAGTCCAGGACGAGCACGACCGAGCGGGCCCGGGAACCGGCCAGCGTCCGGCGCAGGGTGGCGTAGCGCAGCCCCTTGTAGGCGAGGCCGCGGGTGAGGTGGTCGGTGACGTGGGTCGCCAGGTACAGCTCGTTGTCGTCGTCGACCAGGCCGTGGCCGACGTAGTACACGAGCAGCACGGAGTCCGCCGACTCCGCGGCGGCGGTCAGGGCCTCGCCGAGCACGACGGGGTCCTCCGGGTCGAGCACGGTCCGGACGTGTTCGGGGGCGAGGCCGCAGTGGTCGACCAGCGCCCGCTCGACGGCGCGCACGGTGGCGGCCGCGGCCGGGACGTCGGGCAGGACGGAACCTGGGACGTGGGTGCCGCTCCCGATGACCAGGGCCCGGGCACCGGGGAGGCCCAGGGGCAGGCCGGCGCCGCTCACCGCCGGGTCACTCCCCGCCGTGTCGTTCGTCGTCGGGGCGCTCGTCGTCGGGGCGTTCGTCGCCGGCCCCGGGCAGGGCGGCCGGCCCGGGGCGCTCGGCC
The DNA here is from genome assembly GCF_055594965.1 of Kitasatospora sp. NPDC040550. NCBI lineage: Bacteria > Bacillati > Actinomycetota > Actinomycetes > Kitasatosporales > Streptomycetaceae > Kitasatospora > Kitasatospora sp. NPDC040550. Next base: position 299,631 of record NZ_JBVIWC010000006.1, read on the forward strand.
AGCGACGCGCCCACCTCGCGGACGAGGGCGGCGACGCCGTCCGCGTTCAGGCCGTGCACCGCCGTGGCCCGCAGTTCGACCGAGCTGCCGTCCGCGCGGGTCACCTGGACCACCGTGTCGCCGGCCCGGCGCCGGATCCACGCGATCAGCGCGCTGGTCAGGCCGGACACCGCCCCACCGGCACCGACGGCGACGGTGAGCACGTCGGCCAGGGTGCCCAGCGAGCCGGGCTGCGGCGGCGCGGCCTCCAGCTCGACCCGGCCGCGCAGCTCCTCCTCCGCCCGCAGCCAGGCGAGCAGGGAGGTGGCGGCGCCTCGGTCGGCGTCGGTGACACGGATGCGGAGCGGTTCGTCCACGGTCCCCCCAGGAGTCAACGGTGCACGCTGTGTTGACCTAGCGTCACAACAACGAGTGGTCCGGGTCAAACCCCGTGGTCGGGGGCCCGCGGTGGTCGTTCGTGAGCCCCGTTGGGCCGAACGGGTGAGCGGTGGGTGTGGGACGCGTGGGGTCCGGCGCAGTCCGTGGCGGCGACGCGGCGGTGGCGTGTCGGGTGGCGGATCCCCGGACGGGACGCGAGGGTGACTGGCGGGGGACCTCACGAGGAAGAGGAAAGAGCGAGCAATGCCCGAAGTCACCACCCCGTACGTGACCGGCACCCCGTGCTGGGTCGATCTGATGGCGAAGGACCAGCAGGCCGCGCTGGACTTCTACCGCGACCTCTTCGGCTGGCAGGGGCAGCCCGGCCCGGCCGAGTTCGGCGGCTACGCCGTCTGCGAGCTCAACGGAAAGGCGGCGGCCGGCATCGGCCCGGCGATGGCCCCCGAGGGCATGCCGGAGCCGCCCACCGTATGGACCAGCTACCTGGCCACCACCGACGCCCAGGCCACCCAGGACGCCATCGTCGGGGCGGGCGGCACCCTGTTGGCCCCGGTGATGGACGTCGGCCCGCTGGGCCGGATGCTGATCGCCGCCGACCCGCAGGGCGCGGTGTTCGGCGTCTGGCAGCCGGGCGAGTTCTCCGGCGCCCAGGTGGTCAACGAGCCCGGCGCGCTGACCTGGAACGAGCTGCACACCAGCGACGTCCCCGGCGCCACCGCCTTCTACGGCGAGGCCTTCGGCATCGAGATCGAGCCGGCGGAGGGCAACGACCAGTACTGGGAGCAGAAGGTCGGCGGCCGCTCCGTCGGCGGGGTCTCGCTGCTCGCCAACGACCCGCCCGGCACCCCCGCGCACTGGCTGACCTACTTCGCGGTCGACGACGTGGACTCCTGTGCCGACGCCGTGGTCAAGCGCACCGGCACCGTCCTCGCCCCGCCCTTCGACATGGTGGCCGGCCGGATGACGGTGGTCGCCGACCCGCAGGGCGCGACCTTCGCGATGATCAAGCTCGCCCCGATGTAGGTCACCCAGGCTCTGGTTCCGGCCACGCCCCGCCCGTGGCCCGCCCCGCCCGCCCGGGCACCTCCGGGCGGGCGGGGCGCGTCACCGTCGGGGGAGGCCGAGGGGACCGGGGGGACGGGACGGACGGGACGGACGGGACGGACCGGGGAGGACGACCGCCTCCGCGTCGAGGGGCCGGTCAGGTGGTGGCGGGGCCGAACCAGCGGGTGAGTGCCCCGTCCAGGGTCGGCTGGTCCTCGCCGAGCCAGGCCACGTACCCGTCCGGGCGGAGCAGGACGGCGGGGGCGTCGAAGTCCTCGGCGGGGTCGGTGACGTGGTCGACGCGGTCGGCCCAGCCGGTCACCGACAGGGCGCCCCCGGTGGCGTCGAGCAGCAGGGCCCGTCCGCCGTGCATCCGCTCGTACAGGCGGCCGCTCTTCAACCGGACGTCCCGCAGCCGCCGCCCGAGCAGTTCGGGGCCCTCACCGAGGTCGTAGCGGACACCGACGCCGAAGACCATCTCGGTCATGTAGCGGTTCACCTCCTCGAAGTCCATCAGCGTGGAGAGCAGTTCCCGCAGCGCGACGGCACCGGGCTCGGAGCCCAGCAGCGTCATCTGAGCGCGGGTGTTGGCCAGGACCCGGGCGCCCACCGGGTGGCGCTCGGCGTGGTAGCTGTCCAGGAGGTCCTCGGGGGCCCGGCCGTGGACGGCCGCGGCGAGCTTCCAGCCCAGGTTGTAGGCGTCCTGGATGCCGAGGTTGAGGCCCTGCCCGCCGGTGGGCGGGTGGATGTGCGCCGCGTCGCCGGCCAGGAAGGCCCGGCCGACCCGGTACCGCTCGGCCTGCCGGGTCGCGTCGCCGAAGCGGGAGAGCCAGCGGGGCGAGTGGGCGCCGAGGTCGGTGCCGGCGATGGCGCGCAGCTGCTGCCGGAACTCCTCCAGGGTGGGGCCGTCGGTGCGGTCCTCGGCGACGTCCGGGGCGGGCACGATCACCCGGTACAGCCCCTCGCCCCGGGGGACGGCGCCGAAGCGCAGTTCGGTCCGGCGGACCCGCGCGACCACCTCCTCGACGGTCGCCGGGTCCTTGGCCAGCGACAGCTCGGCGAGCAGGGTGTCGACCCGGGACGGCTCGCCGGGGAAGTCGACACCGAGCCGGCGGCGCACCGTGCTGCGGCCGCCGTCGCAGCCGACCAGGTAGCGGCAGCGCAGCCGGGTGCCGTCCGCCAGCTCGACCGTGACCCCCTCCTCGTCCTGGTCGAGCCCGGCCACCTCCCGGCCGCGCCGGACCTCCGCGCCGAGCTCGGCGGCGTACGCGCCGAGCAGCCGCTCGGTGACCGGCTGCTCGACGGACAGGCCGTACTCGTGAGCGGTGTCCATGGTCTCCGGCCACGGCTTGTGGATGTGGCCGAAGAACCCGCCGATCCGGAACGTGCGGCCCTCGGCGAGGAACCGGTCCAGCAGCCCGCGCTGGTCCATCATCTCCACGCTGCGCACGTGCAGGCCCTGCCCGCGGGACTCCGGGGTCGGCTCGGTCAGCCGCTCCAGGACGACCACCCGGACGCCCTGCAGCCGCAGTTCGATCGCCAGCATGAGGCCGGTCGGCCCGCCGCCGACCACGATCACGTCGATCATCGGAACATTCCCCCAGTGAGTGTCGAACGAGGCCGGTAGTCCGGGCACCAACCTACGTAAGGTGCGAATCGTACGTATCGCCAGGTTCCGGCCTCGGTCGACGATTGTGCGCCCCGAGGGGGGCCTTGCCGCAAGGCCCCCCTCGCGCGGTACCTTGACAGTGGCGGGGAGGCTCTGACCTCCCTGCCTTCGCCGTCTCCGGGGCCGACCGAGCCCGGACGACCGGCCGGGCTCAGTCGGCCAGGGCGCGGCGGAGGACGGCGCCGAGTTCGGCGTGTTGGCGCTGGGAGATGTCGGCGGACACGATGGCGTGCGAGCCGTGGAAGGTGCCCGGCCACTGGTGCACCTCGACCGAGACGCCCGCCTGGAGCAGGCGCAGCGCGTAGCCGAGGTCCTCGTCGCGGTTGGGGCAGTACTCGGCGGTGGCGATGTAAGCCGGTGGCAGGCCGGTGAGGTCGGTGGCGCGGGCCGGGGCCGCGTACGGGGTGGCGGGCCGGCCGCCGAGGTAGTGCCGCCAGGCGTCGATGGCCTTGGCGCGGTCGAACCAGGGCGTGTCGGTGAAGTTCCGTGCCGACCAGGTGTCGTGCCGGTCGTCCAGGCCGGGCTGGTTGAGCAGTTGGAAGCGGATCGCCGGCCCCTGCTCGTCGCGCACCCGCAGGGCGAGTCCTGCCGCGATCCCGGCGCCGGCGCTGTGGCCGCCGACCGCGATCCGGTCCGGGGCGATGCCGAGCTCCGCCGCGTGGTCGACCGTCCAGCGCAGGACGGCGTGGGCGTCGTCCAGGGCGGCCGGGTGGGGGTGTTCGGGCGACAGCCGGTAGCCCACCGAGATCACCACCGCGCCGGAGCCGACCGCGAGCCGGGCCGCCCACGGGTGCTCGGTCTCCACGGTGCCCATGACGAATCCGCCGCCGTGCAGCCAGACGACCGCTCCCCGGGCCCCGGTGGGCCGGTAGATCCGGACCGGGACCGGGGGGTCGGCGGGCACCGTACGGTCCTCGACCACCATGTCCCCGAGGTCGGGGACCGGTACGGAGGCGGCGAGTTCGGCGAGTTGCCTGCGGGAGTCGGCCGGGGAGGAGAGGTCGGACTTCGGGAACAGCGGGACGAAGGCTTCGAGTTCGGGATCCATGCCGATCATCCTGGCGGCCGCGCGGGGGCCGGTCATCCGCCGTCCGTCGCGTCTCCCGCGCCGATCGCGCGCCGATCGGCGCGGGAGGCGCCGGGCCGGCCCCCCTATCCTGCTGGGATGGAAGCACTGGCCGTACGGCTCTCGGGGTTCGATCCGTACGTGGACGGCGCACTCCGGATCGTCACGTTCTACGACACGCTGATGCGCCGTCGGGTGGACCTCCCGGCCCTGGCGCGGGCCTCGGCGGGGCTCGCCGAGTGCGTGACCGGGATCCGGTTGCACGGCACCGGACGGGTGACCAGGGTCTCGCCGCACGGCACCGAGCCGGTCGGCGCGCCCGCACCGTCCTCCAGCGAGGCGCCGGTCACCCTCGACGACGAGGAGATCGGCACGGTGTGGCTGGAACGCCCGGGGCCGGCGGGCCCGTTGGACGAGGTGGTGCTCGACCGGCTGGCCATCGCCGTCGCGGCCGCCGTCGAACGCTACGGCCCGGCCCGGACCACGATGGCCGATCCCGCCCTGGTGGAGCTCACGATCAGCCCCGACGGCGACGAGGCGGCCCGGGCCCGCGCGTTGCGGCTGCTGGGCTTCGCCCCCGGAGCGCTGGTGGTGGCCGCGGTGCGCTCGCCCCTCCCGCTCGACCGGGCCGCCGCACTCTGCTTCCCGGGCGTTCCGGTGAAGGCGGCGCCGCTGGCGGACGTGGGCGCCGTGCTGGCCGCCGCCCGGGAACCGCTGCCGGACCGGACGGGGCTCCCGGCCGGGTTCCGGGTCGGTATCGGCGGGGCGGGGAGCCCGGAGCGGTCCTGGCGCGAGGCCCGCACCGCGCTGCGCTTCACCACCGCGCGCGAACCCGTCGTCCGGTACGCGGAGTTGGGCGCGCTGGCGCTGCTGGCCGAAGTGCCGCCGGACGCCCTACGGGTGAACGGCGACGTGGTCGCGGTCGGCCGGATCGCCGAGGGGCCGGAGGACTTGGCGACACTGGACGCCTACTGCGCCACCGGCTCGCTGCGCCGGGCCGCCGAACTGCTCCACCTGCACCACAGCAGTGTGGCCCGGCGGCTGGAACAGATCGCCAGGGTGCTGGGCTTCGACCTCGCCGAGCCCCAGGGGATGACCCGGGCGAGGCTCGCCCTCGCGGCCTGGCGGCTGTCGCGGGACTGATGCGGGGCGTCGGTAGGCGGGGCGTCGCCGGGTGGGGCGTCGATGCGCGGGACGTCGGCGCGTGGGGCGTCGGTGCGTGGGGCGTCGCTGGGTGGGCCGTCGGTCAGAGGCCGAGGGAGTCGGCCGTCTCCTCCGCGGTCCAGGCGAAGAAGTCGGTGGCCGGGTCGAGCGAGCCGACCAGGTGGCCGTGGAGTTCGAAGCCGATCAAGCCGATGAGCTGGATCCAGGCGGAGACGGCGCGGGCCAGGGTGGGTGCGGGGAGCTCCGGGGCCGCGAAGGCGGCGAGGTTCGCGAGCTGCTCGGGCAGGGTGCCCCGGGGCGCGGGGCCGGCGGGGGTGGGGCGCAGGGGGGCGGCGCGTACCACGCCGAGCAGGGCGAGAGGGAGGCGAGCGGCCACCTCGACGGTGGTCTCGGGGGCGGCGTAGCCGGGGACGGGGGTGCCGTAGATCAGCGCGAACTCGTGCGGGTTGGCCCGGGCCCAGTCGCGGGTCGCCTGCCAGCCGGCCCGCCAGCGCTCGCGTGCCGACGCGCCGGGCTCGGCCGTGACGGCGTGCTCGGCGGCCTCGCCGAGCTCGGTGTAGGCGTCGATGATCAGCGCGGTGAGCAGCTCGTCGCGGCTGGCGAAGTAGCGGTAGAGCGCCGAGGAGGCCATGCCCAGCTCGCGGGCGACGGCGCGCAGGGACAGCTGCTGGGCGCCCGCCGAGGCGAGCTGTCGGCGGGCTTCCTGCTTGATCTCGCGGGTGAGTTCCTCGCGGGCCCGTTCGCGGGCGGTCCGGATCGCTGGCATGGGGGCAGTCTGCCACAGATCGGATCGATGCACGCATTCGAGAGCAGTGCTCTTGCTTTGCGGGGTGGCCGGTGTCATGCTGGAGTCGTCGCCGAGAGCAGTGCTCTCGAATCGAAGCGGTAGTCATGGAACGGAAGCGAGGAAACCCGATGTCCCAGCCCAGCCACTCCGCCCAGTCACCCGACCCCGCCACCCGCCTGGTGGCGCCCACCACCCGCCTCGGCATCGCCACCGGCAAGCTCCTCAACTCCGCGGTCGCCGCCCTCACCAAGGCGGGCATCAGCCTCTGGGGCTCCCGGGTCCTCGCCGTCCGCGGCCGCAAGAGCGGCGAATGGCGCACCACCCCCGTCAACCTGCTCACCCACGACGGCGTGCAGTACCTGGTCGCGCCACGCGGCCACACCCAGTGGGTCCGCAACCTCCGGGCCGCCGGCACCGGCGAACTGCGGGTCGGCCGCCGCACCGAGACCTTCCGCGCCACCGAACTGTCCGACGCCGACAAGCCCGAGGTGCTCCGCGCCTACCTGCGCCGCTGGAAGTGGGAGGTCGGCTACTTCTTCGAGGGCATCGACGCCGATTCCTCGACCGCCGAACTGCTCCGGATCGCCCCCGGCTTTCCGGTCTTCCGCGTCGCGATCGGCTGAGCGGGACCGCAACGCGGAGCGCGGTGCGGAGCCGCAGCGCGGAGCTTCGGCGCGAAGCTCCGACCGGCACGGCGGAATTTCCCGGAATCGGGGACCTCGGGTCCGCCCGGAACGCTGCCCTGCTGACGGTGGTTGGCCCCGAAGTCGACGGCGACCTCGCCCCCGACCTCGGTCTCGACGCCGACCGGGTCGTCGGGGGCCTGACGGCGGTCGTGTCGGTGGCCCTGGAGTGGCCGGAGTTCGAGGGAGCCGTTCGCGACCGGCTGGGCAACAGCGTCGTGCGGGCCTGCGTCGCGCGGGCCGTGGAGGAACGGCTCGGCCGGTGGTTGCTGGAGCACCCGGCGGAGGCCGCGGCCGTCGTCGAGCGGGTCCTCCGGCCGGTGTGCGGGGGCTGACGGGCGGCCGGGGCGCCTGCGTCAGGTGGTCGGGACGAGGTAGCGGAGCTTGCTCCCCTCGGTGGCGATCAGGCGTCCGCCGTTGGCCTCGATCACGCGGCGGGAGGCCGTGTTGGTCTCGTCGCAGGTCAGCAGCGCGCCGGTGACGCCGAGTTCGGCGGCCACCGGCAGCGCCGCGGCGAGCATCGCGGTCGCGTGGCCCCGGCGCCGGGCGCCGGGGCGGACGTCGTAGCCGATGTGGCCGCCGATGCGCTCCAGGCTCGGGGTGAGGCGGTGGCGGATCGCCAGTCGCCCGAGGAGTTGGTCGCCCTCGGCCCACCACAGGGTGGTCATCGGCACCCCCGCGTCCGCGCGCGTCCCCGCCTCGGTCCGCTCGGCGAGGACGCGCGCGACGTACGTGGCGAAGGCCTCGGGGTCGGTCAGCGCGGCCGGGTCCACGTCGTTGACGAACCACGGGACGGCCTGGCCGGGTTCGGCGTGGAACTCGGCCACCGCTGCCAGGAACGAGGTCCGCAGCCGTGCGGTCGGGGTGATCAGTTCGGGCACCGCGCCATGATGCCCGGCCGGTCGGTCCGCCGTCACGGTTCGCGCCGCAACCTCCGTCGGCGTCGGACCGGGGCGGTGGTCGGGCGACGGGTGCGCGTGCGCGGCGCTCACCAGCGGGTGGTCGGCTCGATTCTCGTGATCATGGCTCAGATGCTGGCACCGGCGGCTCGTTCGGGCAAGTGCTTTTCCACGGGAGCTCGTTCGACGGGCCGATCGGCCCCAGGAGCGCCGCTGTTAGCCTGATCGGCATGATCATGAGGAGATCCGGAAATCGGACGGTCGACGGTACGGCCTCCGGGCCGCAACGAGCCCTGATCACGGCCAGTTTCGTCAGCAGGGTGGGCAACGGCCTGTTCAACACCGCGTCGATCCTGTACTTCACGCTCGTGGTGCACCTGCCCGCCGCCCAGGTCGGCGCGGGGCTCACGATCGCGGGCCTGTGCGGGCTGGCCGCGGGCATACCGGCGGGCAACCTGGCCGACCGGCACGGGCCGCGCACCGTCTGGCTGGTGGGCCTGGCCCTGCAGGCCGTGACCATGGCGTCCTTCGTGCTGATCGACGGCTGGGCGGCGTTCACGCTCGTCGCCACCCTGGACCGGCTGGCCGCCGCGGCGAGCAGTGCGGCGGGCGGGGCGATCGTCGCGCGGGCGGGCGGCGACCGTCCGGCCGCGTTCCGGGCCAGGCTGCGCACTTTCGTCAACCTCGGCGTGGTCGCGGGCACCCTGGGCGCTGCCGTCGCCATCCAGATCGACACCCGCGCCGCCTACACCGCGCTGATCCTCGCCAACGCCGCCAGTTTCGCCGCTGCTGGGCTGATCGGCTTCCTGGGCGTCCCGGACTACCGGCCGCTGCCCCGGCCCGCGGAGCACCGCCGGTGGTCCGTCCTGGCGGACCGGCCGTACGTGTCGTTCGTCGCGCTCTACAGCGCGATGGGCCTCCAGTACCAGACGGTCTCGCTGCTGCTGCCGATCTGGCTGAGCTCCCACACCAGCGCACCGCGTTGGACGGTGGCGGCGGTCTACGCCGTCAACAGCGGTGTCTGCGCGCTGCTCCAGAGCAGGCTCGGGTCCACGGTGGAGACCCCGCGGCAGGGCGGCCGCGCCTTCCGGCTCGCCGGGCTGCTGTTCCTGGTCAGCTGTCCGCTGATGGCGCTGACCGCCGACGTCCCGGTGTGGGTCGCCCCGGTGCTCGCCGTCCTCGCGGTGAGCGTCCACAGCGTCGGCGAGGTGTGGGAGTCCTCGGGCGGCTACGCGCTGGCCTTCGGCCTGGCGCCCGACCACGCCCAGGGGCAGTACCAGGGCCTGTTCGGGATCGGCTTCGACGCGGGGCAGGCGCTCGCCCCGGTGGTCCTGACCGGTGCGGTCCTGGCGCTCGGACAGCCGGGCTGGTTGCTCCTCGGGGTGTTCTTCGCCGCCCTGGGTGCGGCCGGACCGCCGGTGGCCGCCTGGGCCGAGCGGAGCCGCTCCGCGGCGCCCGAGCCGGACCGGCGGCCGGGCGGGTCCGCGCCGGTGGAGGCCGACCGATAGCGTGTCGTGCAGAACCAGCCGGGCTGGGGGGATCCGCGCGGGTGGTCGGGATCCGGCGAGGACGGGGGTACGGGCGTGACGGGTGGGCACCGCTGGCCGCTTGACGCGACGCCCTGGCCGGAGCGGGCCGAACTGGCCTACGGCGCACGGGTGGAACTGACCTCGCCCGAGCCACCGAGGCCGGAGCTGGGGTGGCTCGGTGCGGAACTGGTCGGCAGCCGGGGCGTGGTGGTGGAGTGCGAGGTCGAACGCGACGAACGGGACGGCCGGATCGGGCCCGTGTACCGGGTGGTGACCGAGGACGGCAGCCCCTGGCGGCTGCGGCCGGAGTTCCTGCTCGCGTTGGGCGGCGGGCCGGCGGACCTGCCGCCCCGCCACCGCAGTGACCTGCCGGAGGGCACCCGGGTACGGATCCCGGTCGGCCCGGCCCCGGAGGGCGGGCCGACCGGGGCCGGGCCGACCGGGACCGTCGCGGGCAGCTCGCCGGCCACCGCGGTCGGGAAGGTCACCGGTCTGTGGTGGGAGAGGCTCCTGGAGCCTCCGAAGGGGTACACCGTCGAGGTGGGCGACCGCACCCACTGCGTGACCCCGGACCAGGTCGAGCGGCTCTGAGCGCGGGCCCCGTCAGCCCTTGCCGCCCGCCTTGAGCACCTGGGCGGCCGCGACGCCGGCGGCGCTGTTGCCGTGGCCGCCGCCCTCGACCTCGGCCGCGACGGCGAGGTCGTTGCGGTAGGCGATGAACCAGCTGTTGGTGGCCTGACCCGAACCCGCCTCGACGGTGCCGGTCTTGGCCCCGATCTGGCCGCCGAGCCCGGACATCGGGGCGCGCGCGGTGCCCTGGGTCGCCGTCCTGGCCATCATCGCGCGCAGCCCCTGGGCGACGTCGCCGGGAAGCTTCCCGGGGGCCGTCACGCGCTTGGCGTCCTCGCGGAGCACCGGCTGGCGGAACGTTCCGCTCTGCACGGTGGCCGCGACCGAGGCCATCAGCAGCGAGTTCACCTGGATCTGCCCCTGGCCGATGTACGCGGCCGCCGCCTCGTCCTTGTTACCCGGCACGGGAATGGTGGCATCGCGGCTCGGGATGCCGATCCGCCACTGCAGGCCGAGGCCGAACTGGTCGCGGGCGACCGAGCTGAGCGTGCCGAGCTGGAGCTTCTCCAGGCCCTTGTCGATGAAGCCGGTATTGCAGGACTGGATGAAGTCGTCGCTGAGGGTGTAGTCGAGGTGGCTGCCGGGCTCGTCGTTGTGCCAGCTCCTGGGGGAGTTGGTGGTCTCCTTGCAGGGTGCGGCGGTGTCCGGGGTGACCCCGGCCTCCAGCAGCGCGGCCGCGGTGATCACCTTCATCGTCGAACCGGGTGCCTGCCCGCCGCCGACCGCGCGGTTGAATTCGCCCTGCGGGGCGTAGGCCATCGCCAGGATGTTGCCGGTGCTCGGCTGGACGGCCACCAGCGAGGCCGGCTTGCCGTTCGCGGACTGCTGCTTCACCGCTTCCTCGGCGACCTGCTGGAGGTCGGCGTCCAGGGTGAGCTTGACCTGTGGGGCGCTCGGCGGGGTCAGCACGAACAGCTGCTCCGTCTGCTGGCCGCCGCCGGAGAGCACCACGGCCTGTCCGGTGACGACCTTGGCGCCGTCGGGCGGAGCGATCCGGGGCAGCACGGACTGCAGCGACGGGAACGCGTCCAGCGGCCGCCCCTTGCGGTCGGTGGGCTTGGACACCGGGTCGGGCAGGGCCTTCACGGTGATGGTCCGGCCGGCGGCCAGCTCGGGGTGGACCACGGTCGGCGCCCAGCGCACCAGCAGCCGCCCGTCGGAGGCCCGCATCACGCCGAGGGTGCTCTCGTACTCCCAGGCCTGGGTGGTGCCGTCGAACTCCGCCCGCACCCGGTAGCCGACGGCGGGCTCGCTCGGCGTGCCGGCGGGCGCGGGGCCCGTCCCGGTCAGGGTGAGGGCGCGGGCGGACACGTTGTCGTGGAAGGAGGTGAGCGCCATCCGGGCGGCCTCCGGGCGGTCGGTGAGCCCGGCCGCGACCGTGAGGTCGCCGCGGCCCCAGGCCGCCAGGAAGTCCTTCGCCACGGCGTCGGCCTGTTCGGCGGTGGGCGGCGCCTGCTGCTCCTTGGCGGCCGTCGGGGCGGCCCCGCCGCCGGTGCCGGAGGAGCCGCCGGACACGGCGCTCATCACGTTGTAGGCGCCGTATCCCCCGACGACGACCAGGGCCGTGAACACCCCGCCGACCGCCACCAACCAGATCCGGCGGGACCGCCGGCGCTGCGGGGCCTGCTGGTGGCCGTCGGGGTGGACGAGGTGGTCGGCGTACCCGTCCTCTCCGTACGGCTCGTACGGTTCGTACTCTTCGTGGTCCCGGTGCATGCTGCTGCGTCCCCCCTGGTACTTCCTGTGACGTCCGGCGTTCGTGGGCCCCCGCCCCGTCGGCGCGGCCGGCCGGCTGCCCGGGCGGCCGCCCGGCGGTCGTTCGGGCGCGGACCAGCCTAAGCGTGGTCGATCGAGCGTTCGACGGCAGGGTCTTTGCGAACGCTTGACCTTGTTGAGGGGACCGTCGGGTCAGCGGCCCGTGGTGACGACCATCCGGAACCGGGCCCGCCCGCTGCTCATCTTCGCGACGGCGGCGGCGGTCTCCTCCAGCGGGAGCTCCTCGACCCAGGCCCGGACCCCGGTGCGCTCGGCGAAGCGCAGGGTGTCCTGGGTGTCGAGGGCGGCGCCGGAGGAGTGGGCGTAGACCTTGCGGTCCGCGGCGATCAGCTGCAGCGGGCTGATCGCGAGCGGGGCGGGGGACACCCCGACGATGACGAGCTCGCCGCGGCGGCCCAGGCCGTCGACGGTGGCGGACATGGCGTCGGCGTCGGTGACGGTGGCCAGCACGACCTTGACCCCGCCGAGCGCCTGGAGGGCCTCGGCGACGTTTTCGGCGGTGCTGTCCACGTAGTGGTCCGCGCCGAGCTGGTACGCCAGCGGGCCCTTCTCCGCGCCGCGCGCGATGGCGACCGTGCGCAGGCCCATGGCGTGGGCGAACTGGACGCCCAGGTGGCCGAGGCCGCCGAGGCCGAGCACCGCCACGGTGTCGCCCGGGCGGGCGGCGGAGCGGCGCAGGGCGTTGAACACGGTCACGCCGGCGCAGGCCAGCGGCGCGGCCTCGACGGCGGTCAGGCCGTCGGGCACGGCCGCGAGCGCGTCGGCGGGCACGATGACGGAGTCGGCGTAGCCGCCGGGGTAGGCCGCGCCGGGCACCTTGAGCTGGGGGCAGAGGATGGCGTCGCCGTCGCGGCAGGCCTCGCAGTGCCCGCAGCTGCCGCCGAACCAGCCCACCGCGACCCGGTCGCCCAGCTGCCAGCCCTCGACGCGCTCGCCGAGGGCGTCGATCCGGCCCGCGATCTCGTGACCGGGGGTGACCGGGAAGGTGGTGCCGGGTAGCAGGCCGCCGGCGATCAGCAGGTCGGAGTGGCAGACGCCGCACGCCTCGACGGCGATCCGGACGGAACCGGGGCCGGGGGTGCGCAGCGGAACCTCGACCAGCTCGGGAGTCCCGCCCGGGGCGGCGACGTGGACGGCCCGCACGACGCCGTCGGCGGTAGCGGGAGTGGGGGTGGTGGCAGCCATGGCGATCCTTCTCACGGAGGTCGGCGCGGGGCAGGCCCGTGCACGCTGACCACACCAGCTTGCGGCGTTCCCCCGAGGTCGGCCACGCGCTGCCGGTCCCGTGCTGCCGGTCCCGTACTGCGGCCCGTGCTGTCGGCCCTGCGCCGACGGCCCGGAGCCGGGCCCCGCGGACCGCCCCGCCGGGCTCAGGCCTTCTTCACCACGCTGGACTTGAGCTGCATCGCGCCGAAGCCCTCGATCCGGCAGTCGATGTCGTGGCCGTCCACGCCGTCGACCAGGCGGATGTTGCGGACCTTGGTGCCCGCCTTGATGCCGGAGGCGCTGCCCTTGACCTTGAGGGCCTTGACGACGGTGACGGTGTCGCCGTCGCTCAGCACGTTGCCGACCGAGTCCCGGATCACCCGCTCGCCCGCGCCGGCCTCGGCGTCGGAGTCGGCGGGGACCCACTCGTGGCCGCACTCCGGGCAGACCAGGAGGGCGTTCATCTCATAGGTGTACTCGCTGGAGCACGAGGGGCACGGGGGGAGGGCGTCGCTCATGGGCGCGGGCTGTCCTGTTCTGTCCGGTCGGCACGGGGTCGGCGGCACGTCAGCCTGTATGAACTTGAAGAATTTTTCAAATCGACATCCCGGTGCTCCGCGCCCTTCGGTCGCTGCCGCGCCCCACCCGGCGCGCGCCCGGTCCGTCCGCGCCGTGGACGCGGGCGCTCCGGACTGGTATCCAAGCCCTGGCAGCCGGCCCGGCGGGCGGTCCGGGGCGGACGGACCACCAGGAGAGCAGGGACGATGCGCAGGATTCTGATCGTCGGCGCCGGACAGGCCGGCCTCCAACTGGCCCTCGGGTTGCAGGCCCACGGCTACGACGTCACGCTGCTGACGGACCGTGACGCCCAGGCGGTTCGGGATGGGCGGGTGCTGTCCAGCCAGTGCATGTTCGACTCCGCGCTGCGTCATGAGCGCGCCCTCGGCCTGGACCTGTGGGCCGGTGCGGCGCCGCGGATCGAGGGCATCGGCCTGTCGGTCAGCGGCCCGGGCGCGGCCAGGGTGATCGACTGGACCGGACGGCTCGCCGCCCACGCCCAGTCCGTCGACCAGCGGTTGAAGATGTCCGCCTGGCTGGAGCTCTACGCCGAGCGCGGCGGCCGGACGGAGGTGCGGCAGGTGAGCGCCGCCGACGTCGAACACCTCGCCGGCTCCTACGACCTGGTGCTGGTCGCCTCCGGAAAGGGCAGACTGGCCTCGCTGTTCGAGCGCGACGAGGAGCGCTCCCCGTTCCGCCGCCCGCAGCGCGCGCTCGCCGCGAGCTATGTGTACGGGCTGGCGCCGCGCCCCGACCAGGAGTTCCCGGCGGTGCGCTGCAATCTGGTGCCCGGCGTCGGCGAGTTCTTCGCCGTACCGGCCCTGACGGCCGCCGGGCCCTGCGACATCCTGCTCTGGGAGGCCCAGCCCGGCGGTCCGGCGGACGCCTTCGACGGGCTCCGCGACCCGGGCGAACACCTGCGGGTGACGCTGGAGTTGATGAAGACCTTCACTCCTTGGGAGTACGACCGCACCCGCTCCGGCGTCGAACTCACCGACGCCGGTGGCATCCTGGCCGGCCGCTTCGCCCCGGTGGTCCGCCGGCCGGTCGGCGAACTGCCGGGCGGCGGCGCGGTGCTGGGCGTCGCCGACGTGGTCGTGACCAACGACCCGATCACCGGGCAGGGCGCCAACGCCGCCGCCAAGTGCGCCGCCCGGTACCTGGAGGCGATCCTCGCGCACGGCGACAAGCCGTTCGACCGGGACTTCCAGCAGGCCGCCTTCGACCGCTTCTGGGCGGAGACCGGCCGGGCCGTCACCGACTGGTCGAACGCGATGCTCCGCCCGGCGCCCCCGCACGCCGTCGAACTCTTCGGCGCGGCCGGACGGTTCCAGGCCGTGGCCGACCGGTTCGCCAACTGCTTCGACCATCCGGAGGACGTCGAGGAGTGGCTGCTCGACCCGGAGAAGGCCGCCGCCTACCTGGCGTCCCCGGCGGTCCGGAGCTGAGCACCGCGTCGGGCGTCCGTAGAGCATCCGTCGGGCGGTCGTCGGACCACGGCGTCGAAGGGGTCACGACAGGGTCACGATCTCGCCAAGTGCCGCGCGGGAACGACCTGATGATGGTGGGTTCGTGTCGGCCCCGGTCCGCCGGGGGACAACGAAGCACAGAACGCGAACAACAGGAGACACGTGGTGGCGGTCGACGGCAGCAACATGGCGCACGCGGTGATAGAGACGGCGGTGAAGGAGCGCACGCGCCTGCAGACCGGTCGCAGCCGGACCACGGCGCTGGTGGTGCTGGTCCTGCTGGCCGGTCTCGGTCTCTTCCTGGCGCTGGTCGTCGGCAAGGCCGATCCGACCAGCGCCCCGGACTGCGACGGCCAGACCATGACCAGGCAGAACACCTGCCAGATCATCTCGAACCGCGGCGGCGGGGGCACGTTCAGCTACGACGAGATGATCGACCGCCGCGAGTCAGGGAAGGGTGTGTGGCAGGCGGTCGGCTTCATCGGCACCGGCCTGTCGGTGGTCCTGATGGGAGTGGCGATCAGCAAGCTCAACCCCAACCGCCCCTGGGGCAAGCAGGTCGACGCCGCCTGCCCGCGCTGCCACCAGCTGACCCTGCGCGAGAAGCTGACGATGCACACCATCTCGCGGGGACGCACCAACTACCGCTACAGCGGCATCGTCACGCTCTGCACGCCGGTCTGCGGGTTCACCGCCGTCCGTCAGCGCTGACCGGAGGGTCAGCGCTGACCGGAGGCGGACCGCGGCTCAGCGGGAGTGCGAGGCCAGGCTGAGCAGCAGGTGCGCGGACTCCGGGTGGTGGAAGTCGGAGTGGGCGCCGGAGGGGTGGAGGCGACGGGCGGCGAGGCTGCCGCGGTAGCGGTGGCCGGCGTCGACGTTGACGATCGGGTGGTCGAGGTCGGCGTGCGGGTACGGGGAGTCGGTCGGCCGCAGCCGGGTGGTGAACTGGGGGACGGGGGCGGCGCCGGTGCCGGAGTGGCCGATGCCCGGGTGGCCCTCGGCGCGCAGGTGCCAGAAGCCGGTGGCGCGGTCCCAGCGGGAATGGGTGAGCACCAGCGGGCCGCGCAGCGGGGCGCCGGCCCGGCCGGGGCCGAGGAACAGCCGGGGGAAGAGCCGGGTGAAGGCGTCCCGGGGCGCGGCCATCTGGAAGACCAGGGCACTGTCGACGGTGAACGGGCGGCTCCGGTCGCCGGGCCGGGCGGTCCAGCTGAGCACCGGGGGCCCGGCCGGGCGGTCGGCCGCGTACTGGACGGCCTCGCAGAGGAAGCGGCCGCCGAAGGAGTGCCCGAGCAGGTGGAGGTACTGGCCGTGCCGGTTGGCCAGCACCTGTGGGGCGTCCGGTCGGCCCCGGCCGGTGTCGAGGTAGCCGAGCAGGTGGCCGAGGATGCGCCCGGCCTGGCCCCGGGCGCTCATCGCGTGCGCCCGCTCGCGGATCCGCCGGTAGCCGTGCAGGGTCGGCAGGCTGGAGGACGGCCAGCGCACCACCACGCACCAGGGGCGGAACCCGGCGGCCAGCCCCGGGTAGCCGGCGGGTGCGGCGCGGTGCAGGGCGGCCGCCCGCTCGACCAGGGCGGCGGCCGAGCGGTCGGCGGCGGCCGGGCTGGTCTGCCAGCCGTGCACGTAGACGTACAGGTCGGTCGCCCACTCGGGGATCCGCAGGTGCCGGGCCAGGTGGTCGGCGACCCTGGCCTCGGGGACGGGAGTGGTCGTGCCGGGGACGAGCAGCCGGCCGTGCTCGTCCAGGTCGACGGTCGCGGGCCGTACGGTGGCTGTCGAGGCCGGGCGCAGGGGTGCGGTCACGGGTTGAGCTCCAGGATGCTGTCGATGCCGCAGTGCAGGGAGTAGGCGAGCGCCAGCGGGTTGCGGTACTCGCGGGCGAACCACCGCACCAGCTGCTGGGTGATCTCGCCGGCCGTGAACTCGCCGGTCAGGTAGTGGTCGAGGAAGGCGAAGGCGTACTCGGCGGCGAACTCCTGCGGGATCTGGAGCTGCGGCCCGAGCACGCCGTCCGCGCCCAGGTCGACCAACGCCCGCCCCAGATGGTCGAGTTCGGCGGCTGCCGACTGCCCGGTGTGGCAGGCGTTCAGCAGCACGAACGGCCGGAACACGGCGTCCGGCCGGTCCAGGTGGCGGCGGCGGTGGCGGCGCACCAGCTCGGCGTCGATGTGCCGGTCGTCGGAGAGCCGCACGGCGAGCTGCTCGTACGGGGAGTCGTTGGCGACGAACTGGCCGTGGCACCAGAAGTACATGACGTCCTCGTCCAGCACGGCTGCGGACAGCGCCTCCAGCAGCCGGTCCGACTCGGTGCGCACGGTCAGCTGGGAGCGGTCCTCCAGCAGTTTGCGGACCTCGGGCGCCCGGCCGATGCCGGTGAGCTGGTCGTCGGTGTTGAGGCTGGTGACGGGCTTGGCGCGGGGGGAGGAGGGCGGCTGGATCGGCGGGTAGGCGGCGCCGGTCTGCTCGACCTGGTGGCGGTGGCCGAGGAAGTCGGCCCAGTCGTCCGGCTGGTGGCCCTCGACGGCGAGCATCGGCCAGGGGAGGTGGAGGTCCGAGTCGAAGCTGATCCGCAGCGAGCCGTGCTCGGTGAGGGTGCGGTTCAGGTAGTCGCGGAACAGGACCAGGCTGCGGTCGCCCCCCTCGAACATCGTCTCCAGGAAGTACCGCCCCTCCTCGGCGAGTTCGGCGACCTTGCGCTCGGCGACCTCGGCGAGCGGGGTGAAGTCGACGGCGGTGGCGAAGGGGTAGGGGTGGTACGGGTCGGGGTCGTAGCCGATCAGCCGGTCGCGCCAGACGGAGCGCAGCCGGGCGGCCTTGGCGAGGAGCGTCGGTGCGGAGACGGCCAGCCGGGCCCGGTGGATCCGGTTCCCGGGGGTGCGCTCGCCGGGGCGGAAGGCGCTGATGTGGAGCTCGTCGCCGTGCCGGCGGAGGGAGACGATCAGGTCCAGCGGGGCCGGCCCCTTGAGCGGGAGGCCGTCGGCGGGGCCGAGCTGCCGGGGCAGCCGGGTGTAGTCGGCCGAGGGGTTCTGTCGGACGGCGACTTGGAGGTCCCGGGGCACGTCGATCTACTCCTGCTCCTGGTCTTCGGGTTCTGCGGGGACGTCGGTGGGGATGTCGGGGACGTCCAGGACGGCGGAGAGGTCCTGGAGGACGGCGCCGTGGCCCCGGTCGAAGACGGTGATCCGGACGGTGTGCGGGCCGGCCGCGGCCGGGGTGAGCGCGAACCGGGCGGGCGCACCGGCGGGCACGTGGTCGGCGACCGGCGGATCCAGCAGGGCCTCGGGGGACACGGCGGCGACCAGGCGCAGCTCGGGGAGGACCGCGGGCACGGAGCCGTCGGCGGGTTCGAGGTGGAACTCCACGTGGGTGGTGACGCCCACGGCGGGGTCCTCGACCAGGGTGAGGCGGGGCCGCCAGGCGGGCCGGGGCGCGGGTGCCTCGACGGCGCGGTGCACCGAGCCGCGGGTACGGCGGGGGAGCAGCTCCGGCGCACCCCGCTCGAGCCCGGCGTGGGCCGGCGCGGCCTGGGTGTGGACGGGTGCGCCGGGGACGGGCGCGGGCGTGGGCTCCGCGCGGTCGTGCCGGGTCAGCGCGGTACGGGCCTCGGCCGCCAGCGGGTGCCCGGGGCCCATCAGGGCCTCGCGCCCGACGCGGACCGCCGTCAGTAGCGCCCGGGCGGTGTCGCGGCGCCCGTCCGCGGCGAGCGCCAGGGCCAGTCCGACGGCGAGGCTGGGAACGACGGGGACCGGCCCGGTGCGCAGGGCACCGACGCTGACGGCGACGTCGTCGGCCTCCCGGTGACCGGCCAGCAGCTCGGTGGTCGGCGAGGCGCCCCCGGCCGGGAGCCGGTCGGCGATGATCCGCTCGTACACCCGGACCGCCCCGTCGGCGTCCCCGGCGCGCAGCCGGGCGTGGGCGAGGCCCTGACGGACCTCCAGGGTGAGCGGGCTGCGCGGGCCCCGGCTCGCGGTGCAGGCTTCCACCAGCTCCTCCAGCCGGACGACGGCCCGCAGCGGGCGGGGGCCGTCGGCGAGCAGGAGTGCCTCGGTCAGGCGGGCCGGGACGGTGGCGTCGTCCGGGTCGCCGAGGGCGGCGGCCGCGGTGGCGACCAGGTCGCCGGCCAGCCGGAGCGCGGGTTCGGGCTGCCCGTCCAGGTGCCGGGCGAAGGCGAGGACGCAGCCGGCGTGCACCAGCTCGGGCAGGCCCGGACCGGTGAGCCGGGCCCACTCCTGCGCCAGCGGGGCCAGTTGGGCGACGGCCGCGGTGGTCTCACCGGCCGGCAACAAGGTCCTGGCGAGGTCGCGCCGGAGCTCGCGGACGAAGGAGTGCCCGGGCCCGTGCACGGCGAGGGCGTGGGTCAGCGCGTCGCGGTAGGCGGCGGTGGCCTCGGCGTGGCGGCCGGCCGCGGCGAGGTTGCGCGCGAGGCTGTCCCGGACGTCGAGCACCTCGGGGTGGTCGGCTCCCAGGATCCGGCCGCGGTCGGCGAGCAGGGCCCGGTAGAGCGCGTCGGCGCGGTCGTGCTGCCAGCCGTGGCGCAGGGCGTGGCCCAGGTGGTGGCGGGCGGTCAGGGTGGCGGGGTGGTCCGGGCCGTCGACGCGTTCGTGGTCGGCGAGCAGCGCCCGGACCTCGGCGACCTCCTGCCGGTGGCGTCCGGCGAGGCGGTGGGTGTAGGCGAGCTCGTCCCGCTCCTCCAGGGTGTCCGGGTGGTCCGGACCCTGGGTCCGGCGCCGGGCGGCGACCAGGTCGGTGAGGAGCGCGGTCGCCCGGTCGAGTTCGCCGGTCTTGGCGAGCTCCTGGGCGAGCAGGGAGCGGACGGCGAAGGTGTCGGGGTGGTCCGGCCCGAGGACGCGGTCGTGGTCGGTGGCCAGCTGCTCCCGGTCGGTGACGGCCCGTCGGCGCAGTCCGGCGTACGCGAGGTCGGCGGCGAGGACGCTCCGGGCGGTCAGGACGGCCGGGTGGTCGGGGCCGTGGATCCGGATCCGGTCGAGCAGCAGGGCCTCGCTGAGCCGGATGCTGAGCAGGTGGTCGCCGGCGGTCCGGTGGGCCCAGGCGAGGAGGAGCCGGGCGTCGAGGGTCTCCGGGTGGTCCGGGCCGTCGAGCCGCAGGCGGTCGGCGAGCAGGCGCTCGCACAGCTGCCGGGCCCGGTCGAGGTCGCCGTCCGAGCGGCACGAGGCCGCCTCCCACCAGCGGGCGTTCAGGGTGTCCGGGTGGTCGGGGCCGAGCACCCGGGCGCGGTCGGCGACCAGGGCGGCGAACAGTTCGCCCGCCGTGCGGTGATGGCCGGCCTCGCTCTGGGCGAGGGCCTGCCACCAGCGGGTGTCCAGGGTGTCCCGGTAGTCAGGGCCCAGGATCCGGGTGCGGTCGGCGACCAGGGCCGCGAACGACTCCGCAGCGCGGCGGTGGTCGCCGGCCCGGGAGTACGAGCGGGCCAGCTCCCCGCGCAGCTCCAGCGTGTGCGGGTGGTCCGGTCCGTGGACCCGGGTGAGGTCGGCCACCAGCGAGGTGAACTCGGCGATGGCGCTGGGGTGTTCGTCGGATCCCCGGCAGGCCGAGGCGCGCTCGCGCCGGCACCGGACGGTAGTGGGGTGGTCCGGGCCGAGGACCCGGACGAGGTCGGCGGTGAGCGTCTCGAACAGCTCGGCCGCCCGCTCGTGCGCGCCGGCCTCGTGGCAGCTGAGGGCCTGCCCGATGCGGATGTTGAGGGTGTCCGGGTGCTCGCGGCCGAGGACCCGGTCGCAGTCGGCGACCAGCGCCTCGAACAGCGGCACCGCGTGCTGCGGGCCGTTGGCGCTCTGGTGGGCGGACGCGCGGGCGTAACGGGCCAGCAGCGTGTCGGGGTGGTCGGGGCCCTGGACGCGGGTGCGGTGTTCGACCAGGGCGGCGAACAGCTGGTCCGCCCGGCGGTGGGCGCCCGCGTTCTGGTGCGCGGTCGCCAGCCAGTGGCGGGCGGTCAGAGTCTCGGGGTGGTCGGCGCCCTGGAGTCTGGTCCGGTCCCGGACCAGGGATTCGGCCAGCTCGACCGCCCGGCGGTGGTCCCTGGTGTTCAGGTGGAGCGCGAAGCAGCTGACCCGGGCGTCGATGCTGTCCGGATGGTCCGGCCCGTGGATCCGCATGTGGTCGGCCACCAGGGCCTCGTACAGCTCCAGGGCGCGGCGGTGGTCGCCCAGGGACTGGTGGCTGTGGCCCAGCCAGAAGCGGGTGTTCAGGACGTCGGAGTGGTCGGGGCCCTGGAGGCGGACGCGGTCGGCGAGCAGCGCCTCGTACTGGGCCAGGGCCTCGCGGTGCCGGCCGAGGTTGCGGAGGGTGGTGGCCAGCCAGAAGCGGGTGTTCAGCACGGCGGGGTGGTCGGGGCCCTGGAGCCTGGTCCGGTCGGCGAGCAGCAGCCGGAACAGGGTCAGCGTCTTGCGGTAGTCGCAGGCGTTGGAGTGGATCGAGGCCTGCCACCAGCGGGTGGTGAGCACGTCCGGGTGGTCGGGGCCGACGGCCCGCTGCCGGTCGGCGACCAGGCGGTCGCACACCTCGGCCGCCTGCCGGCGCAGCCCGGCCTCGTCGAGGGAGCGGGCCAGCCGCAGCCGGGCGTCGAAGGTCTCGAAGTGGTCGTCGCCGTGGACCCGTTGCCGGTCGGCGACGAGCCGGCGCCGCACGGCGAGCGCGTCGTGCGGGCGGCCCGCGGCGTGCAGGGACCGGGCGAGGCCGGAGCGTTCGTGCAGGGTGTCGGGGTGGTCGGGGCCCTGGAACCGGGCCCGGTCGGCGACCAGCCGCTCCAGCTCCTCGACCTCCTCGGCGGGCCGTCCGGCGACGCGCAGGGCGAAGCCCAGGAAGCTGCGCTCCTCCAGCGTCTCGGGATGCCCCTCGCCCTGGGTGCGGGTGCGGTCGCGGACCAGGGCGCGGTGCTGCTCGACGGCGAGGTCGGGCCGGCCCGCCTCGCGGTGGGCGCGGGCCAGTCCGCTGCGCGCGTTCAGGGTGTGCGGGTGGTCGGGGCCCAGCACCCGGGTGTAGTCGGGTACGAGCTCCTCGAACCGGGCCACGGCGAGGGCGGGCCGGCCGGACTTGCGGTGGACGGAGGCCAGGCGCTTGCGGGCGTAGAGGGTCTGCGGGTGGTCCGGGCCCTGCACCCGGGTGCAGTCCGCGACGAGGGCCCGGTAGGCGGCGAGCGCCGCCAGGTGGTCGCCGGTGTCGGCGTGGGCGGCGGCCAGCCAGCGGCGGCCGTTCAGGGTGTCGGGGTGGTCGGGGCCGAGCAGCCGGGTCCGGTCGGCGACCACCTGCTCGTACCGGGCGATCGCCGAACTGTAGTGGCCGGCGGCGAGTTGGGCGAAGGCGAGACCGCTGCGCCGGGTCACCGCGTCCGGATGGTCGGCGCCGAGCACCCGTTCCGCGTCCGCCACCAGCTGCTCGTACTCGGCCACCGACTCCCGGTGCTGCCCGGCCACCTGGAGGGCGTACGCCAGGCTCGCCCGGCTGTGCATGGTGTCGGGGTGGTCCGGCCCCAGCACCCGGGCCCGGTCGGCGACGACCGCGCGGTACTCGGTGACGGAGGCCTCGTGCTGACCGGCCTTGCGGTGGGCCTGAGCCAGGGTGTGCCGGTCGGTGAGGGTGGCCGGGTGGTCCGCGCCCTGGAGGCGGGTGCGCCGGGCGACCACGTCCAGGCAGAGTTCGAGGGCCCGGGCCGGGTCGCCGGTCTTGGCCTGGAGCCGGCCGAGCCGTCCGAGGGTGGTCAGGGTGTCCGGGTGGTCCTCGCCGAGCAGTCGGCGCTGGGCGTCCGCCACGGCCTCGACCAGCCGTACGGCGTACACCCGCTGGGCCCGGTCGGTGAGTTCGGCCGCCGCCAGCTCGTACAGCGCGACGGTGCCGGCCGTCGGCCGGTCGGACGGGCCGCTGTCGGCCAGCTCCCGGACGTGCGGCAGCAGGGCGCGCCGCAGGCCGGGACCGCCCGAGGGCCAGAGCCGGGTGGCGGCCGCCGCCAGGTGGTGCTCGGCCCGCTGCCGGAAGGTGCGGTCGCCGTCGGCCTCGCGCAGTACGGCCTGGAGCAGCCGGTGGACGGCGACCGTCTCGCCGAGGGTGATCAGGTGGTAGTCGGCGAGCAGCCGCAGCGCCCGGTCGACCTCCTCGGGCCGACGGGAGCCGTACGGGGTGAGCACCTCGCGCGGCAGCGCCTCGGGGGCGTACCAGGCGAGGGTGCGCAGCAGCTCGACGGCGAACGGCGCGGTGTGCTGGACGGTGCGCAGCGTGGTCCGCCAGAGCCGGGCCACGGTGGACTCGGCGCCCGGACCCACCGGGCCGGTGGCGCGCAGCAGTTCGCGGTAGGCGGCGAAGGTGGTGCCGGTCTGCTGGACGTAGGCGCCGGCCTGGGCGAGGGCGATCGGCAGGTGGCCGAGCTCGTCGGCGAGCGCCCGGGCCTCGTCCTGCTCCGCGGCGTCCAGGGTGTCGCCGGTGTACGCCGTGGCGCACAGCAGCCGGGCGGCCTCCGGGGCGTCGAGGACGTCGACGCGCACCGGCCGGATCCCGGGGTGCCAGCCGCTCGCGCGCCGACTGGTGACCAACTGGTGGCCGCAGCCGAGGAGTCGGCCGACGTAGGGGGTCAGGTGGGCCGGGTCCTCGGCGTTGTCGTAGACGAGCAGCCAGCGGTCGTGGGCGCGGAGCCAGGCGATGGCCCACTCGACCTGCTGGCCGGGCGGGGCGGTGAGCGCCCAGGAGGGGTGGAGGTGGACGGCGAGCCCGGCGAAGGCCTCGGCGAGCTGGCCCTCGGACTCGGCGGTGATCCACCAGATCAGCCGGTAGTCCCCGGCCCGGGCGTAGGCGTGGTGCAGGGCCAGGCTGGTCTTCCCGACGCCGCCGAGGCCGTGCAGGGTGGTGGCCTGGGTGACCAGCCCGCCGCCGTCCGCGTGCCCGAGGGCGTCGGCGACGGCGCGCAACTCGCCCTCCCGGCCGATGAGTCGGCCGGCGGCCCGGGGCGGGAGGTTGGGGGTCGGGGTGGTGGCCCGGACGGTCAGCGCGGCCCGGGCGGCCTCGGGCGGGAGGACGGCGACGTGCGGGTCGCCGCCGCCGGCGAACGGCGAGCCGGGGCGGCGGCGCTGCTCGTAGGGCTCCGGGCCGGGCATGCCGTTCTCGGGACGCCCGTGTGCCGTCATGGACATCAACACTGCGCCGCCCTCGCCCCCGCCCCCGTGTCCTGCGCTGCCCGCCTACCGTAGTGCAGGTCGGACGTGCTGTCAGCGGATGGGCGGCCTCCCGGGATTGGGCGGCCTCCTGGGATTGGGCGGGGCCCGGGTGGGGGTGGTCGGTGGTCAGTCGGCGAGCCCCAGCGGGTCCGGGGCGTCGGCGAGCAGCTCGGGGCCGTTGTTGCGGACGCTGTTGACGACGGGTGGGACGGCGCGCACCCGCAGGGCGCCGTCGGCGGGCCGGCGCAGCAGGTGGTGGAGTTCGGCGGGGTCGGTGTGGGCGGGGGAGAGCCAGGTGGGGACGTCGTCGGGGGCGACGGTGAGCGGCATCCGGTCGTGCACCCGCCCGGCGGAGTCGGTGGCGTCGGTGGTGATGACCGTGGCGGTGGCGAGCCAGGCGAGCGGGTCGTCCTCGGGGCGGGCGGGGTCGCGCCAGAACTCGTACAGGCCGGCCATCAGCATGGTGGCGCCGGTGCTGAGGAAGTACGGCTGCTTGTACTTCTTTCGGTCGGCGGTGGCGGGCACCTCCCGCCACTCGAAGTAGCCGTCGGCGGGGATGACGCAGCGGCGGGCCCGGAAGGCCTTGCGGAAGGCGGGCTTGCTGTCGACGCTCTCCGAGCGGGCGTTGATCATCCGGGCGCCGCCGGACGGGTCCTTGGACCAGGACGGCACGAGGCCCCAGCGCAACGGGCGGAGTTGGCGCAACAGCTCGCCGGTCTCCCGGTCGACGCGTTCCAGGACGGCCGGGACGGCGTCGGTGGGGGCGACGTTCCAGCTCGGCGCGAGGGTTTCGGCTGGGTCCCACCGGAGCTCTCCGAGCAGTGAGACGAGGTCCTGGGGCGTGGTGGTGGAGACGAAGCGGCCGCACATGCCCCCAGCCTGCCACCCGGCTCCGACAACCGGAGGCTCGGCACGCGACGGTGGCCCTCAGCGCGTCGGACGGCCGTCGGGGGCGCGCCCCGGGGTGTGGCCGAAGGTGCGGCGGTGGACGTCGATGAAGGCACTGGCCGAGGACCAGCCGCAGCGGTGGGCGACGGCCGTGACCGGCTGTCCCTCGGCGAGCAGCACCAGGGCGCGGTGCAGCCGCAGCTGGGTGCGCCACTGGGGGAAGGTCATGCCGAGGTCGGCGCGGAAGAGCCGGGAGAGCGTCCGATCGCTGGCCCCGACGGCCCGGCCGAGTTCGGCGAGGGTGCGGTGGTCGGCGGGGTCGGCGTGCAGCAGCGCGCACACGGCCCGGAGCAGCGGCGCGGTCGGGGTGGGCAGGTGCAGCGGCTGCTGGGGTGAGGCGCGCAGCTGGTCGAGCAGGACGGCGCGCAGCCGGGAGCGTTCGGGTCCGTCCTGGGCCGGGGCGCGGGTGTAGGCGACGATCAGCTCGCGCAGCAGCGGGCCGACGGCGAGGACGGTGGGCCGGTCGAGGCCGAGCGGGTTCTCGGTGGCGGGCAGGCCGACGAGGTGGAGTTCGAGTTCGCCGTGCGCCTGGTGGGCGTGCACGGTGCCGGCCGGGATCCAGAGCGCCCGGGTGCCGGGGGCGACCCAGGACCCGGCGTCGGTGGTGATGGCGACCACGCCGCGGGCGGCGTAGGCGATCTGGTGGTCGTCGTGGCGGTGGGCGTCGATCCCGGTGCCGGGGGCGAGCAGCTCGGCCCGGGTGGGGGCGACGGGATCGTGGCGGATGTGCGGCATCAACTGGCAGATTATCGGAAGTCCGACAGGGGGTGCCGGTTCCAGCATGTCCGGGTGAGCACTCCAACGACACCAACGACACCAACGACACCAACGACACCGACGACACCGACGAAGCGGGCGGTCGGACCGGCGGGAGGGCTGTCGGGGCGGACCTCGATCACCCTGCTGTCCGTCGGGCACTCCTGCGTGGACGTCTACCAGGGCGCGGTGGCGGCCCTGGTGCCCTTCCTGGTCGCCGAACGCGGCTACGGCTACGCCGCCGTCTCCGGCGTGGTGCTGGCCGCCTCGCTGCTCTCCTCGGTGGCCCAGCCGCTGTTCGGGGCGCTGACCGACCGGTGGCCGCTGCCCTGGCTGCTGCCGGTCAGCACTCTGGTGGGCGGCGCGGGCATCGCGCTCTGCGGACTGGGCGATTCGTACGGGCCGACGCTCGCCTGGGTGGCACTGTCCGGCGTCGGGGTGGCCGCGTACCACCCGGAGTCGGCCCGGGTGGCGCGGGTGGTGGCCCGAGGGTCCGGGCACCGGGGGATGGCCTGGTTCTCGCTGGGCGGCAACCTGGGCTTCGCGGCGGCCCCGCTGCTGGTCGCCGGCGTGGTCGGCCTCGGCGGGCTGCGGCTGAGCCCGCTGCTCCTGCTGCCGGCGCTGGCGGGGGCGGCGCTGTGCGTGCCGGTGCTGCGGGAACTGGCCCGGCAGCGGGCCGCCGGGGCGGGGCCGGCGGAGCGGACCGGGCGGGACGACCGGGCCGCCTTCGTCCGGCTCTCGCTGGCCGTGGTCTGCCGCTCGATCGCCTTCACCGGGCTGAGCACCTTCCTGTCGCTGTACGCCACCCAGCGCCTCGGCGGCGGTTCGGCGGCGGGCACGGCGGCGCTGGTGGTGCTGTACGCGGGCGGTGCGGTGGGCTCGGTGCTGGGCGGGGCGCTGGCCGAGCGGTGGGGGCGGGTCGCCGTGTCGCGCTGGTCGTACCTGGTGGCGGCGGTCGCGGTGGCCGGGGTGCTGGTGGTGCCCGGTCCCGGGCTGTACGGGTGCGTGGCGCTGACCTCGGCGGGCCTGTACGTGCCGTTCTCGCTGCAGGTCACACTGGGGCAGGACTACCTGCCTTCGCGGATCGGTACGGCGAGCGGGATCACCCTCGGGCTGACGGTGAGCATCGGCGGCCTGGCCAGCCCGCTGATCGGCGGCCTCGCGGACGCGACCTCGTTGCGGACGGCGCTGGTGCCGCTGGTGGCGATGCCGCTGCTCAGCTGGGCGCTGTTCCGTACCCTGCCGGAGCCCGCCGGGCCGGAGGCCGGTCCCTGACCGCCGCACCCGGACGGGCGGCGCCGGGGCCGGGCCCGTACGTCCCGTCAATCGTCCGCAGCTGGTGCGTTCGTATATGGAAAGACAGATGAGCGACGGAAGGGACGACCGGCATGAAGGTGCTCGTCCTCGGCGGAGCCGGCGTGATGGGCCGCGTCGCCGCCCGGGCCACCGCGCGCCTCGACATCCTCACCGACCTCCACACCGCCTGGCCCGTCGATGTCGGCGCCGATCCCGGCGACACCGCTCTGCTGGGTCGCGACGGCGCCCCGGCGGCCGCCGCCGTGCACTGGATGCAGCAGATCAGCGGCACCGTCGCCGTCGTACGCGGCGGGCGACTCGCCCGGCGGCCACCTCTCGAACAGGTCGCGCTCGACCGGCCCGGCGGGCACCGGCGCCCCGGCCGCGCTCGGGCTGGCCCGGCTGCTGGACGGCACGGTGCGCACACCCGGCGTCCACCCGCCGGAGACGGCCGTCGACGCCGAGCGGTTCTTCGCGGACCTGGAGCGGAACCGGCCGGGGGGTGGACGTGGTGGTGGAGCCGGGCATCGAGCGGTGACGGCCCCGGCCCTGGTGGGCGCGGCCACGCCCACCGGGGCCGGGGCGCTCAGCCCCCGAGCGCGGCGAGGGTGTCGTCGAGGGCCGGCGTGCCCGGGCGGGGGCGATTGTACGGGAGCCTGCCCAGCGCCGCCCCCATCGCGCAGCTGTCGGTCAGCGCGGAGAGGACCAGTCCGCCGCCGATCGCGGCGGACACCCAGCGGGCGCCCGGCCGGGCCCGGTCGGCGAGCAGGCCGAGCAGCATGATCGAGCCGGCCACCAGCCGGACCTGACGGTCCATCGCCCACACCCGGTGGGCGCCGTCCACCCGGTCGACGGGACGGCCCGCGTCCGTCCAGGCGTTGGTGCCGCCGGTGACGACGAGGGCGGTGATCCCGGCTTCGTCGAGCCGCGCGCAGGCGTTCTGGGCGCGCTGCCCGGCGGCGCAGACGACCGCGAGTTCGGTCCGCCCGGCCGCGGTGCGCAGGGCGGGCAGCGCGCGGTCGAGCTGGTCGAGCGGGACGTTCAGGGCGCCCGGGATGTGCCCGGCGGCGTACTCGCCGGGGGAGCGGACGTCGATGAGGGTGAGCCGGCCGAGGCGCGGCTCCAGCTGGTCGACGGTGAGCGGGGTGGTCATGGGGAGGCGGTGTCCTCTCGGGAGGGGAGGGGCGGGGGACCGGCGCGTCCGGGGGGAGGCGGCCGGGGCGGGAGGGCCGGTCAGGCCAGTGTGGTGACCAGCATCAGGATGGCGATACCGAGCAGCGCGATCGCGAAGGCCCGCTGGAGGGCGCGTCCGCTGAGCTTGTCGGCGAGCCGCTTGCCGTCCCAGGCGCCGAGGATCGCGGCGCCGGTGAAGGGCGCGGCGACGGCCCAGTCGATCGAGCCGATGGCGCCCAGGCGGGGCAGCAGGGCGGCGAGGGAGTTGGCGGTGATGACCAGCAGGCTGGTGCCGACCGCCTCGGCCATGGTGAAGGCGAGCACCGAGACCAGCGCGGGGACGGCGAGGAAGCCGCCGCCGACGCCGAGCAGTCCGGTGACGGCCCCGAGGCCGGCGCCCGCCGCGGTCGAGCGGCCCGGCCCGGCGGCGGAACGTTCCGGCCGGTCGGTCCTGGGCGGCAGCAGCATCCGCCAGGCGGCCAGCGCGGCCAGCGCCGCGAAGGCGCCGGTCAGCAGCGCGCCCGGCAGGCGGGCCGAGAGCGCCCCGGCCGCCGCGGCGGCGGGCAGTCCGGCGGCGGCGAACAGCGCGCCGGTGCGCCAGCGCACCCGGCCGGCCCGGGCGTGGGCGAGCAGGCCGGTCAACGAGGTCGCGGCGACGATCACCAGGCTCGCCGTGGTGGCCAGGGCGGGGGAGAAGCCGAGCAGGTAGACCAGGGCGGGCACGGCCAGCATGCTGCCGCCGCCACCGAGGCTGCCGAGGGCCAGCCCGACCACCGCGCCGGCGGCCAGCGCCAGCAGCAGCGTGGTCATATCGCCTGCCCGGTACAGCCGTTGGGCGCGTCGACCGGCAGGCCGGCACGGGCCCGGGCGGGAGTGGACGGGCCCGGGCTGTGCGGGCCGGGGCTGTGCGGGCCCGGGCTGTAAGGGTCGGAGCTGTGCGGGCCGGGGGTGGGCGGCAGCTGGGCCATGGGCTTCTCCAGTGGTGCGGGCCGGGCCGCGGTGGTCCGGCGGGTCGGGGGTGCCGCGGTCGCACGCCGCCGCCGCCCGGTGCGGGCGGTGGCGGTGGTGCGCAAGGTGGTGCGGGTCTCTCGTCGGCTCGGCCGGGCCCGGGCGATGCCCGGGGAGGCGGCGGGCCGGTTCCCCCGTCGACGCCCACCATAGTACCCCCGGGGGTATTATCGAAATCCCTCGGCGATACCCCCGTCCGTATCGGACCGTGGCAGCCGTATGCTGGTAGAAATACCGAGGGGGGTATCCGAGAAGACCGCGTCCGCACCGTGGCGCCCGGCGTTGCCCAGGAGGAAAACCCCGTGTACTTCGCTCAGTTCTACCTCGACTGCCTCTCCCAGGCCTCGTACCTGATCGCCGACGAGCGCACCGGCCGCGCCGTCGTGGTCGACCCGCGCCGTGACGTGGAGGAGTACGTCGCCGACGCCGAAGCCCACGGCTTCACCGTCGAGGCCGTCATCAACACCCACTTCCACGCCGACTTCCTGGCCGGCCACCTCGAACTGGCCGCCCGCACCGGTGCCTGGATCGGCTACGGGCAGCGGGCCGAGACCGAGTACCCGATCCGCAAGCTCGGCGACGGCGAGCGGATCGAACTGGGCGACGTCGCCCTGCAGATCATGGAGACCCCCGGCCACACCCCCGAGTCGATCAGCGTCCTGGTCTACGAGCAGCCCGACGACACCGTCCCGTACGGGGTCCTCACCGGCGACGCCCTGTTCATCGGCGACGTCGGCCGCCCCGACCTGCTCGCCTCCACCGGCGTCACCGCCGAGGAGCTCGGCGCGATGCTGTACGACAGCGTCCACCGCAAGCTGATGGGGCTACCGGACGAGACCCTGGTCTTCCCCGCCCACGGCGCCGGCTCGGCCTGCGGCAAGAACCTCTCCACCGAGATGCGCTCCACCATCGGCACCCAGCGCCGCACCAACTACGCCTGCCGGCCCATGGACCAGGACACCTTCGTCCGCATCGTCACCGCCGGCCAGTCCACCGCCCCCGCCTACTTCGGCCACGACGCCGTCCTCAACCGGCAGGACCACCCCCTGCTCGACCCCACCAACACCGCCCGTCCCCTGTGCCCCGCAGGCTTCCAGGAGGCCCGCACCGCGGGCGCCGTCGTCCTCGACGCCCGCAGCCCCCAGGACTTCGCCGCCGGACACCTGCGCGGCGCCGTCAACGTCCCCGTCGACGGCCGCTTCGCCGAACAGGCCGGCACCGTCCTCACCCCCGACAGCGACCTCGCGATCATCGCCCCGCAGGACCGCGAGGGAGAGGTCATCACCCGCCTCGCCCGCATCGGCTTCGACCGCATCACCGGCTACCTGCGCAACCCCGACACCGCCCTGCCCGCCCTCGCCGACCACCTCACCCCCGCCAGCCGCCTCACCGCCCACCAACTCCGCACCGCACTCACCGCCCAACAGCCCCCCACCGTCCTGGACGTGCGCACCCGCGGCGAACGCGAGACCGGCGCCATCGAAGGCTCCCTGCACATCCCCCTGACCGAACTCCCCACCCGCCTCGACGAGATCCCCACCGACCACCCCCTCGTCGTCCACTGCGCCGGCGGCCACCGCTCCTCCATCGCCGCCAGCCTGCTGCGCCACCACGGCCACCCCGACGTCTCCGACCTCCTCGGCGGCTACCACGCCTGGCACACCCTCACCCACCCCGCCCAGGACTGAACCCAGCCGTCCCGACGGTGCGGACCGGTGCTGCTCCGGTCGGGTCGTCGGGCGGTCAGGCGGGGCCGGCCGCCGCGGCGGCGCGCAGGCGGCTGATCTCCGGGTTGCGGCGCAGGTCCGGGAACCGGTCGCAGAGCTGTCGCACCACCTCCGCCAGGAACGTCCGTGCGGCCTCGGCGAGTTCGGCGTACGCCACGGTGCCCGTTCCGCCGCGCTCCTGACGGATGCGGACGGTGTCGCCCCGCCGTTCGAAGCGGTACTCGCCCGCGCCCCCGGCGGCGGAGTAGCGGGTGCGCTTGGCGGCGGCCAGGTCCCGGGCCGCGCCGAAGAGGCCGAGCGCGATGTCCAGGACCGGACCGGTGCCGCTGAAATCGGCGCCGTCCAGGCGGAAGGTGTACGGGCCCCGGAAGGCCTCGTAGGTGAGGTCGTAGAGGTCGGCGGTCGCGAAGTCCATGGTGCCGTTCGGGCCCCGGTCGGCGCCGCCGGTCTCGGCGGGGGAGAAGGAGAGATCGATCATGGTGTGGTCCGTTGCGGGAGGGGACGGGGGATACGGCGGATCGGGGGGGGGGGGGGGGGGGGGGGGAGGGGGGAGGGGGGGGGGAGGGGGGGGGGGGGGGGGGAGGGAGGGGGAAAGGGGGGTGGGGAGAA
>NZ_JBVIWC010000006.1:331170-342485 GCF_055594965.1 Kitasatospora sp. NPDC040550
TCCTCTTTTTCGGTGGGGGAAGAAGGAGAGCTAGCCCGTGTTGTGTTCCGGTCTGGGGGGAGACGGGGGCGATGCCTGCTCACAGGGGGCCCACCCGCTCCCCCCGCCGATCCGGTTCAGGGTCAGTGGATCCGGTTCAGGGTCAGTAGGGGTGGGCCGTCCTGGCCGTCCTCCTGCCCCGCTTGGTCTTCACCACGACCCGCAGCTTGGTCGTGTGCCGGCCGTTGCCGTCCCGGCCGATGATCCGGCCGAAGTCGTGCTCGTAGATCCGGCCTTCGCGGCCACCGGTGTTGGGCCTGCTCTTGCCCTTCTTGATGGTGGTGTGGATGAGGTACTTGACCTCCTTGACGTTACGCGAGCGGAAGCGGCTCTTGCCCGCGATCCGGCTGCCCGCACCGTGCCCGCCGAGGATGTGCGGCAGGTCGATCTGGCAGGAGTTGCGGTTGTGCGCGACCACCCAGTCGTCGCCGGAGCGGACGCTGTAGGTGTGCTGGTCGCCGATGGTGAGGTTGACGACCAGCTGGTCGGGGACCTCGCCCAGGTCGGTCACCCGGGTGACGGTGATCGGGGTGCCGGCCGGAGTCACCAGGGCGTCGCCGACGCGCACCTCGGCGGCGTCCGTCCAGCCCCGGCCGTGCACCCAGACCGGGTGCTCGGCGGTGGCGCGCAGCGCCTGACCCGCGTCGGTGCCCTGACCCGCGTCGGTACCCGGCTGCGCCCCGGTGCCCCGGCCCGTCTCGGCGCTGCGGTCCGCGGCGGTCTCGATGTCGACCAGGTGCTTGGTGCCGTACCCGTAGATGACCGACAGGACCGGCTCGGGCCGGGTCTCGCCGGTGGCCGGATCGGTGGACAGCACCTGGTCGCCGACCTGCACCGCGCCGATCGGCAGCTGTCCGCCGTCGCCCATGAGCACCGGGGTGTCGGGGGCGAAGGAGTTGCAGCCGGTGCGGCGGAACACGGACCGGGCGCGGGAGGCGAACCTCCTGGTCCGGCTGGCGGCGCGGGTCGCGCGCGCGGCGGTGAAGCCGGCGCGCACCGCGGTGTTGGCGCCGACCAGGCCGGCCGCGGCGGTGACGCCCATTTCGGCGGCCTTGCGCCAGTTGCCGGTGGCCGCGTACGAGACCGCCGAGATGCCGGCGGCCACCGAGCCGATCGGGCCGGGGATGTACGACGCCACCTCGGCGACCTTGGCGACGACGTGCACCGTCTTCTTGAGCCACTTGGGCATGCCCCAGTTGCCGTCGAGGTCGGTGCAGTTGACCGGGTCGCCGGTGCAGTAGTCGTACGGGCTCGCGTTGCCGCCCGGCATCGGGTCGACCTGGAGGAAGCGGCCGAGGGCCGGGCTGTACAGGCGTGCGCCCATCAGGACGTCGCCGTCCTGGGCCTCGGCGGAGCGCTGCTTGCCGCCGAGCCAGCCGTAGCGGACGGCGGCCTGGCCGTCCTGCGGGATGCCGAACTCGTCGAAGTCCAGCACCACCGGCTTGGTCAGCGCCGGGTCGGTGGTGAGGACCACCGAGCCGAACAGGTCGGTCAGTTGGAGCTGGACGTCGCCGGACTTGCCGGTGGTGGCCACCAGGTCGGAGTCAGGGCCGGAGACGTTGCGGGTGACGGTGCCCTGGGTGGTGTCCTCGACCGTCCAGCGGACCTCGTCGGAGTCGTCGCCGTAGTGGTTCAGCTTCGACGTGGCGTTGGCCCAGGTGCCGTCGGCCTGCTTCTTGCCGGTGGTGAACGCGGTGAAGCGGTGGGCGGCGTCCAGGGCCCACTGCTGCTTGGTGTCCCCCTTCTCCTGGGCGGCGACCTTGTCGTTCGCCCAGTAGGTGTTGGCGGAGCCGGTCGCGGTCTTCACCGTGCGCCCGAAGGCGTCGTAGGCGAAGGCCGGGTCGGTGAGCCGGTCGGCGCTGTCGTAGGTGTGGTTCTCCGCGACGGCCCCGGTGGTGCCGCAGGTGCCGTCGAGGGCCGAGGGCAGGGTGGTCTTCGACAGCCGGTTGGAGTGGCCGTCGAACGCGTACTGCCGGGTGACGCAGCCGCTGGTGGTGGTCGACTGGCGGGCCTTCACCAGGCGGCCGAGCCGGTCGTACTCGTAGCTGCGGGTGGCGGTGGAGCTGGTGTTCCTGGCCACCTGGCCCTGGGTGGAGACGTCACTGGTCTGCGCCCAGACCACGGAGTTGTCCGAACTGCGGGTGTAGGTACGGCCGGTGGCCTCACCGACGGCGTTGAAGGTGTCCTTCCGGACGATCCCGCCGGGGTAGGTCTGCTCCACCAGCTGGCCGTCCGGGCCGTAGGTGGCGGTGAACTCGCCCGCGACGCTGTCGTTGACCGAGGTGACCAGGCCGCGCGGCTCCTTCGCGCGGTCGTAGGTGTACGTGGTGGACCCGGTCGGGTCGCTCACCTTCACCGGCTTGCCGAACCGGTCGAACTCCGTGGTGGTGGTGCCACCGTCGGCGTCCGTGTACGAGACCAGGCGGCCCAGCGCGTCCATGACGCGGGTGAGCGACTTGCCGCCCGCCGTGGTCCGCACCGCGTCGCCCGTCGCCGGGTCGTACTCGGTGGTGACCGGCGGCAGCGGCAGACCCTCGTCCGAGCTGATCTCGGTGGAGACGACCCGGTCCGCGGCGTCGTAGCCGATGACGGTCCTGCGGGACTTGCCCGCGTTGGTCTCGGTGGTCTCCTCCGGTTCGCCGAACGGCGAGTAGCGGGTGACCCGCTTGACCGGGAGCGTGGTCGGCATCCGGGTCGGGTCCGCCCCGGTGACCGCGCCGCCCGGCAGGGTGGCGCACGGGCTGCCGGCCCACTCCGGACGGTTGCCGCACAGGGCGTCGTCCGGGTTGGCCCCGGCGGTGTAGAACACCGACTTGACGGTGCCCGCGTCGTTTCCGGTCGAGCCCGGCTTGCGGGACTCGACGGCTCGGCCGGCGGCGTCGTGCTTCACGTACGCGGTCAGCTTGGCGCCGAGCGCGTCGGTGGTGACCGAGGTCGCGGCCTTCACCGACCAGCCGGAGGTGCCGCCGATCGGCGCGTCGTAGCCGGTCCTGGTGACGCGCAGTTCGACGTCGTCGGCGTAGCCGTCGATGCGGGCGCCGTCGGTGGCGGTGGTGACCAGGTGGTAGGCCCGGCCGTCTGGCTTGCCCTCGTCGTAGGTGTTGGTGTTGTGGTCCCGGGCGACGACCGGGGTGCCGGCCGGGAGGGTCGGGTTGAGCGTGGTCTTGGTCAGGGTGACCCGGTCCAGGCCCGCCTGGTAGTACGGCGCGACGGCGGCCGGGTTCTTCCCGGTGACGGTGAGCCGCAGCTCGTGGTCGCCGCGGGCGAGCCGGACCGTCCCGCCGGCCGTGTAGGCGGTGCTGGTGACGCTCGGGCCGTAGCCGTCGAAGGTGCCGCCGACGTTCCGGCCGTCGAGCGACAGCTGGACGATGCCGTAGTCGGGCGCCTTCGTCAGCAGGGCGCCGAGCTGGTACTCGCCCTCCTCGGGTACCGAGACCCGGAAGGAGGCGTTGTCCCCGACCTCGTTGGCGGCGAGGAAGACCTGCCCGCCGCCGGACCAGCCGGCCCCCGCGCAGCACTGCGCGAGCGTCTGCACCCGCACCGGGTCGGTCGCGCCCAGCTGGACCAGGCTCTCGCCCTCGGCCGTGGAGGTCGCGGGCGCGCTCTGGCCCTCGACCTGTTCGGCGAGCGAGGCGCGGTAGACCGGGCCGAGGGTGTCGACGACGTCGAGGCCGTCCGTGGAGAAGACCGTCCGGTGGTCCAGCAGCCGGGCGCGGGAGGCGGAGTCGGCCGGCAGGCCCAGTTCCGCGACGAGGCGCTCGGATTCCGGGTGGGTGCCGAGCGCGATCGCGCGGTCCGTCGCCTCCAGGGTGCGGACGGGGTGGCCGTAGCGGTCGTACTCCTGGGTGTCGATGTCACCGCCGGGGGTGACGGACGGGCTGGCCGTGTTGACCTCGTTGCCGGAGGCGTTGAGGTAGTGCACGCCGGCCGGCCGGTAGCCGTCCGGTCCGGGCTTGGCGGCCGAGGCGGTGCCGGTGCCCGGGTCGTCCTCGGGGCCGAACACGGCGGTGGCGTCGGTCGGCGCGTCGGTCTGCGCCCACTTGGCCACGTCCGTGCCCGCCAGGTCGTACGGACCGCCGGCGCCGCGGGTCAGCGGCACGTCGTAGACGACGGCCGTCGCGGTCTCGCCGACGACCTGGTCCTTGGAGCCCTGCGCCAGCGCGGCGCGCCGCACCTTGAGCAGGCGGCCCGGATCCTGGTCGGCCGCGGCCCTGCCGTAGTCGAAGTCCCACGGCAGGTCCCCGGCCGGGGAGATCCGGGTGACCCGGCCCGCGTCGTCGTAGCCGTACGCCGTCTTCAACGGCTGGGCCAGGCGGGGGTCCCAGACCTGGACGAGGCGGCCGCGGTCGTCGTACAGGTAGTGCGCGACCTCGACGGCCTCCTGCTTGGCCGTCACGGGGTTCCACGACCAGACCTTGACCGCCTTCACCCGGTCGGTGAAGTCGCCGGGGGCACCGGCGGCGGCCGTCGTGCTGGCCGCGTAGTCGTAGTCGGTGACCTCGCAACCGCGCGGCAGCGGGTCCACGGCGCAGCCGTTGGCGTCGTCCACGCCCGGTTCCACGGGCGCGATCACCCGCTTGACCAGCGCGCGCCGGTCGGTGGAGTCGTAGACGTACCGGGTGGTCGACGCGGCGTCCGGGCCGGTGGAGGACTGCACGGTGTACACGTCGGAGTCGCCCTGGCGGGCGAACACCGTGGTGGAGCCGTCCAGCTCGGTCAGCGTGTAGGCACCGCCGGTCGCCTTGAGGCCGAGGTGCTCGGCACCGGGCTCGGGGTAGAGCGTGCCGTCCTGCGCCCGGGCGAAGGTGACCGAGGTGTCGTCGGTGGCCTTGAGCACCGCGGCGTCGGAGCTCGGGAAGGCGAGCGAGACGTACTCGGCCGCCTCGCCCTGCGCCCCGCCGGCCCACTGCGGACCGAACGGTGCGACCAGCTCGCGCACCGACATGCCGTCGAAGTAGACGGGCTTGTCGGCGTTGTCCGAGTGCCCGTTGTAGAGCCGGACCTGCGCCTCGGTGGCGTCCGCGGCGAGCGTGACGTCGGTGGTGAGCTCCGCCCAGGCGTCGGTGTACGGCGCCTTGCGCGAGACGGTCGTGGTGAGCGCCCCGGCCTTGCCGTGGACGACCACGATCCGCATGCCGCGGTCGTCGTACCCGGCGGTCAGGCCGGTCGAGGACGGCACGTAGACCCAGGCCTTGACCCGGTAGGTGTGGCCGGGCTTCATGCCCAGCTGCAGGCCGCCCGAGCCGCCGAGCAGGGCGTAGGTGTCACCGGACTTGTTGGCGTCCGGCAGCACCTTGAGCGAGTCGGTCGAGGAGCCCTGGCCCCGGTCGGTGGCGCGCAGCGCGGTGCCGGGGGTCGCCAGGAAGCCGGTGGTGTCGGTGGACACCTGCTGCTGGTTCGCGGTCAGCCGCTCGCCCTGCTCCTGCCAGCCGCGGTCGGTGCCGCGCGAGGAGGAGGAGCGCTTGGTGGCGATGCCGAACTCGTCGGTGTCCGTGACGTCGACCGAGTAGTCGCCGGTCAGGAGGTTGACGGAGCCCGGCCCGACCGGGGTGCCGGCCGCGCCGTCGGCGTTGGGGTCGGCGGTGAAGGTCGACCAGGCCGTCGGGTACGCGGGGTCGGAGTCCTTGTCGGTGTAGAGCAGCGCGCGCACCTGCACGACGCCGCCGACCTGGCCGAGCGACTCCAGTACCGACCAGTTGGCGTGGGTGCCGAGGTCGGCCAGCCGCGGCCGGGCGCCGGTGACCGGCGTGTTGTCGGCCTTGGCGAGGTGGGCCGCCGGGACGTCGAACTCGGTGGCACCGGGGCCGCGGCGGTACTGCCAGGTGACCCGGGTGAACTGGCTCTGGGCGTCGACCGCGAGCTTGACCCGCTTCGCGGCCTGGGTGCCGTCCACCGGCGAGGTCACGCCCGCCTTGCCGACCCGGAAGGTGTAGACGGCCGGGTCGGAGAGGTTGTCGGCCCGGTCCTTCGTCTGCACCTTGAGGACGTGCGTGCCGTCGGTCGGCGGGGTGATCGAGGCGGTGGTCGCCCCGGTCGCGTCCACCGTCGTCGGCGACTTGCCGTCCAGGGTGTAGAGGTAGCCGATCACGTCGTCGGTGCCGGCCGGCGGGGTCAGCGTGAAGCGCCCGGCCTGGCCCGAGGCGCCGTGCCAGGCCTCGTCCGACGGGTAGTCGGGCGAGGTGACGAAGGGCGCGCCGGGCTTGGTGGTGTCGGCGACGACGACCACGTCCTTGGGCGCCCACGGGGAGTTGTCGGTGCCGTCCCAGAGCCGGGCGCCCATCGAGTAGGTGACGCCCTCGTCGAGCTTCGCGATCCCGAAGTCGGCCGGCTTCACCTGGGCGTAACTGCCGTTCGGGACCTCCTTGTAGACGCGCTTGACGAAGACGCCGGCGCGGTACAGGTCGAAGTCGGCGCCGACCCGGCCGCCGCCGTCGGGATCACTGGCCAGCACCTGGAAGGTGGGCGTGGCCGAGGAGGTGTAGCGGGGGTTGCCCTGGCGGGCCGGGAACACGTCCACCGCCGGCGGGGCCGTCGGGACCGTGTTGTACGTGACCGACAGATAGGGCGGGTTGGAGCCCTCGGCGGAGTCGAAGCGCTTCCACGAGTACGGGCTGGTCTCGGTGGAGGCGCGCAGGCCCAGGGCGTTGTTGGTGTAGCCGTTGTCCGACCACGCGGTGACCAGGCTCGTCACGTCCTGACCGGCCCAGGCGTTGCCGCAGCCGGCGGCCTCGTTGCCGGTGGTGGTGTTGCTGGTGGCCCACATCTTGTTCCAGCCCGGCTGGTTGGTCCAGCGGGTGGCGGTGGACGCCAGGCCGGTGTCCCAGACCTCCCAGGACCACGGCTCGCAGGACCACGAGTGGAACATGTAGAGGTTGAGCTTCGCCGAGAGGATGTGCTTGCCGTGGTACGGCCCCTCCGGGAAGTGCAGGAACGACCGGGCGACCTGGCCGCTGCCGTTGTTGCCGAGTTTCAGCTCCGGCGAGGAGGACTGGTCGGTGCCGTAGCCCTGCTGGACGAAGGTGTCGAAGGACGGCCCGACGGTGAGCGCCGGATCGATCGTCACCGGGTAGCTGGTCGCCGGGTCGGTGAGGAAGCCCGCTTCCGGGGTGAAGACCAGCTCGGCGTCGGAGCCGGAGCCGCGCAGTTCCATGGCCACCGGCGCACGGTGGTGGTGTTCCTGCGAGTTCGGGTCGACCCTCGCGTCCCACATCACCGGGGCGGGGATCTTCGCCTGGACCTTGCCGGACGGACGCTCGGTCAGCTCGATCGAGCCGTCGTCCTTGCGGACCGCGTCCAGGCCGCTGGTGTCGATCGGGAGGGTGATCGTGCCGGCCTGCGAGACCGCCGAGCGGTCCTTGACGATCAGGAACTGCTCGAAGCCGGTCCGGGTGGCCTCCAGGACGAGGTCCACGCCAGGTCGAGCGTCGGCGTAGGTCGCCTTGCTGCCCTCCAGCTTCGGCTTGGGCAGCCGGCCGAGCCAGCCGAACTGCACCTGCTGCTCGCCGGTGCCGATCTTGACCAGCTCGCGCTCGGCGGGCTTGGCGGGGGCCGGCTCGGCGGGCTTGGCGAACGGCGTGGACTGCGCCGGGGTGGCCTCGGGCGTGGGTGCGCCGACGGGCGGGCGGGTCTCGCTGCGGTCGGCGCGGGCGGCGACCGGGGCCGCCGGGGCTGCCGGGGCCGCGGGGACGACCGGGTCACCGGTCTTCACCGAGGCGTCGCCGCCGGCGAACGTCAGGCCCTCCGGGTGGACCTTCGGTGCGACCTTGCCGTCCGAGGTCTCGACCAGCGTGGTGTCGACCGGGACCCAGGCCTCGCCGACCTTCACCCGGACCGGTCCGGTCGCGGTGTCCTGGGTCAGGGTGCCCTCGGGGTTGGCCCAGAGGGTGGTGGTGGCGGTCCGAGCCCCGGTGACCTCGACCCGGTGGCCGTTCAGCCGCGCGGCCAGCAGTGCCGACGTGGCGTCCGGCGCCTCGTTGACCGGCGCGGTGGTGGGCGCGGCGGCCGACGCCTTGGTGCCTGCGGGTGCGGCGTAGGCCTCTGAGGTCATCGCGTCGAGCGCGACCCCGGTCTCGACCAGCATCGCGAGCGCCGCTATGACGGCTGTTCGCCGCAGTCTGCGCGTGGTGAAGGCCCCGCCCCCGAACTCGGGCGAGGCCTGCTTCCTCGATGGCAAGAGAGTTATCTCCGTGAATAGTGATGGTAAAGAATGCGCTGCCCTCCAAAGATCGCAGAGCCGTTCGACCCGGAAGACCAGATTGGATATCGAATCGGCAAAGCCTGCACATTGATCGTCCCTTATGTCCGAATATCAACAGGGATCGGCGACTCTGCGTCAGTTGGCCATCAGGAGAGTTGATTTGTTCGCTCACGAAACAGGATTCCGTGCCGATCCCGAACGTCGTTCCGGGGGTCTCGAAGTCCCGGGTCCGCTCATGAATCCCGCACGAGCGCGCGGTTCGACGGAGCCGCGGTTGCGCGCGATGCGGAAGTACCCGACCGCGGCGGGGAGGATGGGTGCATGGACATCCGGCAGCTGGAGTACTTCCTCGCGATCGTGGACCACGGGGGTTTCAACCGGGCCGCCGCAGCCCTCTACGTGTCACAGCCCGCGCTGTCGCAGGCCGTACGAGCGCTGGAGCGGGACCTGGGCGGGAGCCTGTTCCACCGGATCGGTCGTCGGGCGGTGCTCACCGAGGCGGGAACGGCGTTGATCGAGCCGGCGAGAGCCGCCGTACGCGGTATGGAGACGGCCCGGGCCAGTGTCGCGGCCGTGCACGAGCTGCGGGACGGACGTCTGGACATCGCCGCCATGCCGTCCCAGGCGGTCGAGCCGCTGACCACGATGATCCGGGCGTTCAGCAGTCGCCACCCCGGCGTGTCGGTGAGCATCCGGGCCGCCTTCACCTCGCGCGACGTCATCGACCTGGTGCGCACCGGCGCCTCCGAACTGGGCCTGCTGGCCACCGCCGGGCCGCTGAGCGACAAGGAGGTCGCCTCGCACGACGTCGGTGAACAGCGCTTCGTGCTGGTCACCCCGCCCGACGGGCCGTTCCGCGCGGACCGGCCGGTGCGCTGCGAGGAACTGGCCGGGCAGCGGCTGATCGTCGGGCAGCGTGGCACGGGCATGCGCGCCTACGTCGACGAACTGCGCGAGCGCGGCATCGACCTCACCCTCGCGGTCGAGACCGAGCACCGGGTCGCGATCCTGCCCCTCGTGCTCGCGGGGGTCGGACTCGCGGTGGTCACCGATTCGTGGCGCACGACGGCCGAACGGGCGGGCGCCCTGGTCCTGGACATCGAGCCGAGGACGACGCTGCGGATCGCGCTCGTCAGCCGGCGCGCGGAACAGTCCCCGGCCGCGCGGGCCTTCGTGTCCTGCGCGCTCGACGCCGTCCGGAGCTGATCCGACACTGACCGGTACCGATCCGGCGCTGATCCGGTACCGATCCGGCGCTGATAAGGCCACCTTATGAGGCAGATCGGCAGAGCGTCTTGGACGGTCCGGCCGTCCGGTTGCTGCAATCGGCACATGACCCACCACCACATCGCCCTGATACCCGGTGACGGCATCGGAACCGAGGTCCTGCCCTGCGCCCGGCAGGTCCTGGACGCGGTCGCCGCCCGCCACGGCATCGGCCTCACCTACACCTCGTACGACTGGTCCTGCGAACGGTACGTCCGGGAGGGCGCGATGATGCCCGAGGACGGCCTCGACCGGCTGCGGGACGAGGGCGCGATCCTGCTCGGCGCGGTCGGCCACCCCGGTGTGCCGGACCACGTCTCGCTGTGGGGGCTGCTCATCCCGATCCGGCGCGCCTTCCGGCAGTACGTCAACCTGCGGCCGATCCGGGTCTTCGAGGGCGTCGAGAGCCCCGTGCGCGGCGCGCTGGCGGGCGAGGTGGACTTCGTCGTCGTGCGGGAGAACGTCGAGGGCGAGTACAGCGAGATCGGCGGCCGGCTCAACCGGGGGCTACCCGAGGAGATGGCCGTGCAGGAGTCCGTGTTCACCCGCGCAGGGGTGATCCGGGTGCTCGACTACGCCTTCGAGCTGGCCGCCCGGCGCGGCGGCAGGCTCACCTCGGCCACCAAGTCCAACGGCATCGTGCACACCCTGCCCTTCTGGGACGAACTGGTCGCCGAGCGCGGCGCCGCCCACCCCGAGGTCGGCTGGGACCAGGAGCACATCGACGCGCTGGCCGCCAAGTTCGTCCTCGACCCTGCGCGCTTCGACGTGGTCGTCGCCTCCAACCTCTTCGGCGACATCCTCAGCGACCTCGCCGCGGCCGTGGCCGGTTCCATCGGCATCGCGCCGGCCGCCAACCTCAACCCCGGGCGTGACTTCCCCTCCATGTTCGAGCCGGTGCACGGCTCCGCCCCCGACATCGCCGGCCGCAACACCGCCAACCCGGTCGGCGCGATCTGGTCGGCGGCCATGATGCTCGACCACCTCGGCCATCCCCGGGCGGCCCGGGACATCACCGACGCCGTCGCCGCCGTCCTCTCTAGGACGGACGAACGTACCCCCGACCTCGGCGGCAGCGCCACGACCACCGGATTCACCGAGAAGCTCCTCGAACTGCTCTGACCGGCACCCCCGGCCGGGCCGCGCGCCGGGAACACGGCCTGGACGTCGAACGGGTCAACCGGATCCTGCGTACGGGGACGTCCGAGCCCTGAGGCGCACCGGTTCTCGGCGACGGCGGAGATCGTCGTCGACGACGCCTACGGGTGGGTGTTCTTGGTGTTGGGCTGGGTCTTCTGGTTGTAGATCTCCTTGCCGTTCGCGTCGAAGGCGTGGACGTAGGGGCTCGCGGGGAAGGACTTCGGGTCGGTGGAGCCGGCGGGGACGGCCGCCGTGTAGGCGAACGCACCGTCCGCCATCACGACCGGGTACTGCGTCCGGTCGTCGCCGAAGCTGACGGTGACCTTGGCGACCTCGGACGTGTAGTGCCCGGCGCCCACCGAGAGGACCTGCCCCTCACCGGCCCGGGTGCTGAAACTGTCGAAGAACTCGATCAGGTGACCGGCGCCCCACAGACGGTCGTTGATGAACGTCGCGGGCACGGACTTGCTCCTGCCTTTGTCGCCCTTCGACTCGCACTGCACGTACTGCTTCGCGGAGTTGACGGCGACGACGACACCGTCGGTCTCCTGCGCGGCGACGGGAGCGCGGACCGCGATCACCGCGTGGTACTGCGACGCCTCGGAACCCAGGCAGGAGGCCAGGATCCTGGCGACCGCCCCGGCCTCGATCGGAACCGTCTTCGTGCTGATGA
>NZ_JBVIWC010000007.1:0-35452 GCF_055594965.1 Kitasatospora sp. NPDC040550
CCCCCGTCATCACCCTCGACGCCCGCCGACGCGACAGCGCCAAGAGCGCCCTCATCACCCTCGTCGAACACGCCCTCCTCGCCCGACTCCGCTGACCCCGCAGAGGGCGCACGACGGCCAGGGCCCCGCGGTGGCAGGACCTCACGGCAGCGGCCCACCGGACCCGAAACGGGTCCGGCGGGCCGCCGTCGGGCCGGGCGCGGTCAGGCGGACGGCTCCGAGCGCTCCTCCGGCTCCAGCCCGGCCCGGATCAGGCCGTAGGTGTACGCGTCCTCCAGGGCCAGCCAGGAGGCGGCGACGACGTTGTCGGCCACTCCGACCGTGGACCAGCTCGCGGTGCCGTCGGTGGACTCGATCAGCACCCGGGTCTTGGAGCCGGTGCCGTGCTGGCCCTCCAGGATGCGGACCTTGTAGTCCACCAACTCGAAGGTGGCCAGCGGCGGGTAGGTGCCCTCCAGGGCCGTCCGCAGCGCCTGGTCCAGCGCGTTGACCGGACCGTTGCCCTCGCCGACGGCGATCCGGCGCTCGCCCTTGGCCCACAGCTTCACCGTGGCCTCGTTGCCGGAGACCCCGCCCGGGCCCTGCTCGCTGATGGTCCGCCAGGACTCCAGGCGGTAGAAGCGGTCCCGGCTGCCGCGCACCTCGTCGCGCAGCAGCAGCTCGAAGGAGG
The DNA here is from genome assembly GCF_055594965.1 of Kitasatospora sp. NPDC040550. Classification (NCBI taxonomy): domain Bacteria; kingdom Bacillati; phylum Actinomycetota; class Actinomycetes; order Kitasatosporales; family Streptomycetaceae; genus Kitasatospora; species Kitasatospora sp. NPDC040550. The sequence goes on from NZ_JBVIWC010000007.1 coordinate 671, forward strand.
CGTCGGCGGACTCGTAGGTGTAGCCGAGGTTCTCCTGCTCCTTCACCTTGGCCACCACGCGGCCGGCCAGGTCGCGGTCGGTGGAGAGGTCGTAGCCGAGCTCCTTGCCCTTGAGCTCCACCGAGGCCCGGCCGGCCATGTCGGAGACCAGCATCCGCATGGTGTTGCCGACCAGTTCGGGGTCGGTGTGCTGGTAGAGGTCCGGGTCGACCTTGATCGCCGAGGCGTGCAGGCCCGCCTTGTGGGCGAAGGCCGAGAAGCCGACGTACGGCTGGTGGGTGGACGGGGCCAGGTTGACCAGTTCGGCGATCGCGTGCGAGATCCGGGTCATCTCGGCCAGCCGGCCCTCGGGCAGCACCCGGCGGTCGTACTTCAACTCCAGCGCGCCGACCACCGGGAACAGGTTGGCGTTGCCGACCCGCTCGCCGTAGCCGTTCGCGGTGCACTGCACGTGGGTGGCGCCCGCGTCCACCGCGGCCAGGGTGTTGGCCACCGCGCAGCCGGTGTCGTCCTGGGCGTGCATGCCGACCCGGGCGCCGGTCGCGGCGATCACGTCCGCGACGGTGTCCCGGACACCGGCCGGCAGCATCCCGCCGTTGGTGTCGCACAGCACCACCACGTCCGCCCCGGCCCGGTGCGCGGTGCGCACCACGGCGAGGGCGTACTCGCGGTTGGCCCGGTAGCCGTCGAAGAAGTGCTCGCAGTCGAGGAAGACCCGGCGGCCCTGGCCGCGGAGGAACTCGACGCTGTCCCGGACCATCTCCAGGTTCTCGTCCAGCGTGGTGCGCAGCGCCAGCTCGACGTGCCGGTCGTGGGCCTTGGCCACCAGGGTGACCACCGGCGCGCCGGAGGCGACCAGCGCGGCCAGCTGCGGGTCCTCGGCGGCCTTGCCGCCGGCCCGGCGGGTGGCGCCGAAGGCGACCAGCTGGGCGTGGTGCAGCTCCAGTTCGGCGGCGGCGCGGGCGAAGAACTCGGTGTCCCGGGGGTTGGCCCCCGGCCAGCCGCCCTCGATGAAGCCGACCCCGAACTCGTCCAGGTGCCGGGCGATGGCCAGCTTGTCCGCCACCGTCAGGTTGATGCCCTCGCGCTGCGCGCCGTCGCGCAGGGTGGTGTCGAACACGTGGAAGCTGTCGTCGGTACGGCTGACCTCGGTCATGACCCCTGGTTCTCCGTTCGGGGAGGTTCGTACTGCTCTGCCGGATTCTCGTCCCGGCTCCACTGTCCAGGATCCCGCGCGCGGTCCCGGTGTCCCCGGGCCCCTCGTGGGGGCCCTCGGCCGGTCCGGGAGTGTGCTCGATGGGCGGAGCCCAAAAGCAAAAGACCCCTCGCGGGTGCGAGAGGTCTGCGCGCGGGTCTGGACGCTCGTGGTCGCTCCGCATCGGGTCCTGCGGGAGCGGTCACTGCGGACCGGCGCGCCTGCTGCTAATAATCAGCGAAAGCGAGGACACGTTCGCAGTCTGGCACAGCCCCCGGGATCCGGCCCGCCCGTCTCGCGATGCGGAACGGGGCAGGCCGGAGGGGGTGTCCGGCGTCCGTGGAATCAGACGATCTTGTGCAGCCAGCCGTGGGTGTCGGGGCTCTGGCCGCCCTGGATGGCCAGCAGGGCCTTGCGCAGCTCCATGGTGACCGGGCCGGGCTCGCCGGTGCCGACGGTCCAGTCGGCGGCCGCGGACTTCACCGAGCCGACCGGGGTGATGACGGCGGCGGTGCCGCAGGCGAAGACCTCGGTGAGGGTGCCGTCGGCGTTCGCCTGCTGCCACTCGTCGGTGGAGATCTTCCGCTCCTCGACCGCGTAGCCCAGGTCGGAGGCGAGCTGGAGCAGCGAGTCGCGGGTGATGCCGGGCAGCAGGGCGCCGGACAGCTCCGGGGTGACGATCTTCGCGTCCTCGCCCTCGCCGAAGACGAAGTACAGGTTCATCCCGCCCATCTCCTCGACCCACCGGTGCTCGGCGGCGTCGAGCCAGACCACCTGGTCGCAGCCCTTCTCGGCGGCCTGGGCCTGGGCGACCAGCGAGGCCGCGTAGTTGCCCGCGCACTTGGCGGCGCCGGTGCCGCCGGGCGCGGCGCGGACGTACTCCTTGGAGAGCCAGACCGAGACCGGCTTGACGCCGCCCGGGAAGTAGGCGCCGGCCGGGGAGGCGATGATCATGAACAGATAGGAGTTCGCCGGACGGACGCCCAGACCGACCTCGGTGGCGAACATGAACGGGCGCAGGTAGAGGCTCTGCTCGGGCTCGTTCGGGACCCAGGCCCGCTCCTGCTGGACCAGCAGCTCGACCGCCTCGACGAAGGCCTCCACCGGCAGCTCCGGCATCGCCAGGCGGCGGGCCGAGGCCTGGAAGCGGAGGGCGTTGGCCTCGGGGCGGAAGGTCGCGATGGAGCCGTCGGCCTGGCGGTAGGCCTTGAGGCCCTCGAAGATCGCCTGGCCGTAGTGCAGGGTCATGTTCGCCGGGTCCATCTCCACCGGCGCGTACGGGACCAGCTGCGCGTCGTGCCAGCCACGGCCCTCGGTCCAGCTGATGGTCACCATGTGGTCGGTGAAGACGCGGCCGAAGCCGGGGTTGGTCAGCCGGGCCTGGCGCTCCGCTGCCGACAGCGGGTGGGCGGAGGGCTTGAGGTCGAACGTGATGGGCGCCTGGGTGGGCGTGCTCATGGCTGTTTCCTTCACCGTGGGGTTCGTTCGGGCCGCCACCGCCGAAGGAACGATACGGCTCTCCAACGCCGGAACGAACGCACAACGGCACGGCCCACTGTCGATACTCGCATCCAGAGGGCCGTGCCGAACAGTTGCCCGCTCCTTGGGGAGCTGCAAGCTGCGGTTATGCGGAGCGGCCCGGCCGGCCGGATCCGCTCGGGTTCCGGCCGGCCTAGCCGGCTACTCGCTCGGCGAGCGCGTCGCCGACCTCGGAGGTGGAACGGGCGCCGGAGCGCTCGGCGAGGTCCGCCGCGACGGCGGCCTCGACCCTGGCGGCCTCGGCGGCGAAGCCGAGGTGCTCCAGCAGCATGGCGACCGACAGCACGGTGGCGGTCGGGTCGGCCTTGCCCTGGCCGGCGATGTCCGGCGCCGAACCGTGCACCGGCTCGAACATGGACGGGAACGCGCCGCTCGGGTTGATGTTGCCGCTCGCGGCCAGGCCGATGCCGCCGGTGACGGCCGCGGCCAGGTCGGTCAGGATGTCGCCGAACAGGTTGTCGGTGACGATGACGTCGAAGCGCTCCGGCTGGGTGACGAAGAAGATGGTGGCCGCGTCGACGTGCAGGTAGTCGGTGGTGACCTCGGGGAACTCCTCGCCGACCTCGGCGAAGATCCGCGTCCACAGGTGCCCGGCGTGCACCAGCACGTTGTTCTTGTGCACCAGGGTGAGCTTCTTGCGCGGCCGCGCCTGGGCCCGGCGGTAGGCGTCGCGCACCACGCGCTCGATGCCGTACGCGGTGTTCAGGCTGACCTCGGTGGCCACCTCGTGCGGGGTGCCGGTGCGCAGCGAGCCGCCGTTGCCGACGTACGGGCCCTCGGTGCCCTCGCGGACGACCACGAAGTCGATCGCCGGCTGACCGGCCAGCGGGGAGGCGACCCCGGGGAAGAGCCGGCCCGGTCGCAGGTTGATGTGGTGGTCGAAGGCGAACCGCAGCTTGAGCAGCAGCCCCCGCTCCAGCACCCCGGACGGGACGCTCGGGTCCCCGATGGCGCCGAGCAGGATCGCGTCGAAGGCCTTGAGCTCGGCCAGCACGTCGTCCGGCAGCGTCTCCCCGGTCCGGTGGTAGCGCCGGGCCCCGAGGTCGTACTCGGTGGTCTCCAGCTTCACGTCGGCGGGGAGCACGGCGCCGAGGACCTTGAGGCCTTCGGCCACCACCTCCTGGCCGATGCCGTCACCCGGGATAACTGCGAGACGAATGGTGCGAGACATGCTCGGACCCTACTCCCGCGTCCCAGGTGCTGACACCTCGCGTCCAACATTCGGACACGTACGGAGGAGCCCGGAGTCCCGACAGCGCGTCACTCCTTTGAGGGGGCGCGGGTGGCCAGAGGTGCGCCGGGGGCGCGCTTAGGGTGGCGGGGTCCGGGATTCCTGGCAGAACGGGGCACGTGGGTGAAGGCCGAACGGCGGCGGGAGGTACTGGTCTGCGGGGCCGCGGCCGGGCTGGCGATGGGTGCTTTCGCGCTGGCGGCGGCGGTGCGCGGGCGGTGGCCCGGCGGGGCCGGCGCGATCGCCGTGCCGTACCACGCGCACCTGTGGGACCTGCTGCACGGGCAGGCCACCGGGGACCTGCTGTTCAACTGGAACAGCGGCTACGGCGTCCCGTTCCTGGCGGACTTCTTCGCCTACCTGATGAACCCGTTCTCCTGGCCGACCGCGCTCCTCCCCCGCGACCAGGGGCAACTCGCCGTCTTCCTGGTCGCGCTGGCCACCATCGGCCTCGGCACCGCCCTGATGGCCCACCTGCTCGGCCGGCTGCACCCCGGCCCCCGGTGGCTGCGGGTGTTCGCCGCCGTCGGGTACGGGCTCTGCGCCTGGGTGCTGGACATCGGCGGCGGGGCGCCGATGTGGCTGTGGGGCCTGGTCTCGCTGCCGCTGCTCGGCCTGGTCGGGGACTGGTGCCTGCACGAGCGCCGCTGGGTGGCCGGCGCGCTGTGCGTCGCGCTCGCCTGGGCGGGCAACCTCTACACCGCGGCGCTGGCCACCCTGGTCGCCGGACTCCTGTTCGCCGTACGGCTGTTCGCCACCCCGCGCCCGTTCCGGCACCGGGTCCGGGCGACCGGGCGGGCGGTCACCCTGACCACCACCGGGGTGCTGCTCGCCGCCCCCGTGCTGTTCGTCGCCGTCCGGGCCGCGCGCGGCGCCCAGCCGGAGTCCCCGGTGCAGCCGCTCGGCCCCGCCGGCCTGGACGGGCACCTCGCCCAGCTGCTGCCCGCCACCACCGGCGGGCGGCCGCTGCCGGACGTGGCGATCGGGGTGCTCGGCCTGCTGCTGGTGTGCGGGCTGCCGTTCAACCGCCGGGTACGGGTCCGCGAGCGGGCGGCCTGGTGCACGGCGCTGCTGCTGGTGGTGCTGAGCTTCGTCTGGACCCCGACCGTGCTGGTCTGGCACGGCCTGGCGATCCCGGCCGGCGGGCCGTACCGGGTGTCCTTCGTGCTCAGCGGGCTGCTGGTGCTGGCCGGTTGGGTGTCGCTCGCGCACCGGCCGGACCTGCCGACCCTGCTGGGCGGCGCCGCGCTGACCGCGGCGATCGCCGCACTGGCGGCGGCCCGGGGCTCGGTGCACGCCTCGACCTGGGTGCTCCTGGGGGTCGGCGGCACCGTCCTGCTGGCCGCGCTCGCGGCGCTGGACCGCCGGCACACCGACCGCCGGGTGACGGCGCTGGCGACCTGGGCGATCGGCGGCGCGGTGCTCGGCAACGCCGTCTGGTCCGGGTACGCGGCGCTCGGCGCGGCCCCCGACGACAGCGTCCCCCCGGCCGCCGTCCGGGCCGGGCACGCCGCGGTGCGGGCGGGTGCCGACTGGCCGGACCTGCGCAGCGACCCCGGCCCGCACGCCCTCACCCCCAACGACCCGCTGCTGCTGAACGGCCAGGGCGGCGGCTACTCCAGCGGCTACCTGCCGACCGTGGCCGCCCTGCTGCTGCACGACCTGGGCGCGGGCTGGACGGCCGGCGGGCGGCAGACCGGCGGCGTCACCGACCCGGTCGGGCAGGCGCTGTTCGGGGTCGGCGCCCACCTGGACGACGCGTCGCCGCCCCCGGGCTTCACCGCCGTCCGGGCCCCCGCGCCGCCCCTGGTCACCGTGCTGCCGCCGGGCGCCCGGACGGCCACCTCCTCGGTCTGGTCCCGCCAGGAGTCGCTGCTCGGAAGCCAGGTGTACGACGTCCCGCTGCCCGTCCCGGCCGGCGGCCCGGCGCCCACCCTGCACGGCACCAGCGGCTGGTCGGTGCCGGGCGGTGCGGAGGGCACGGTGTTCACGGCCGCCTGCACCCCCGGCTCGACGGCGTACTTCCACCCGCTCTGGTACCGCGGCGCGGTCAGCGGCCTGGGCACCGGCTTCCGCAGCGACGGCGAGCAGCCCACCACGGCCGTGCCCGTGCACCGGCTGGGGACCGTCCCGGCCGACGGCACGGTCCGGGTGACCCTGCGCTCGGACGTGGTCAGCCAGGTGCCCGCCCGCCCGATCGGCTGCCTGCGGGCCGACGCCCTGACGGCCGCCGTCACCCGGCTGACCGCCACCGGCGCCACCCGGGTCGAGGCCGGCGGCCACACCCTGACCGCCGCCCTGCCGGCCGGCTCCACCGGCACCGCGCTGCTCTCCGTCCCCGCCACCGAGGGCTGGACCTGCGCCGTCGACGGCGGCACCCGCGCCGTGCCCGCCCGGGTCCTCGGCATGATCGGCGTCCCGCTGGGCGGCGGCGCCGGCCGGGTCTCCTGCGAGTTCCGCCCGCCCGGCCTCAGCGAGGGCCTCACCGTCGCCTCCGGCACCGCCGCCGTGCTCGTCCTGGTCGTGGTCTTCACCCGGCTCTCCCGCCGCCCCACCCGCGTCCCGCGCCGCGAACGCCGGCTGGCCGCGCGGGACTGAGCGGACAGCGCGAGGGGCGGCCCGCCGGAGGTTCCGGCGGGCCGCCCCTGCGGTCGGGTCACGGCAGGTCGAGCACCTGGGCCCGGCGGTCCGCCGGGTTGAGGTGGTACAGCAGCAGGAGCCGGGAGCCGTCGCCGGGCGCGCGGTGCACGTCGAGCAGGGTGCCGGGGCCCGCCGGGGTGACCATCACGGCCGGACCGGTGAGGCCGGCCCGCACCGTGAGGGCCGGGTGCAGGACGTCCAGCGGGACGGTCGGGCTGGTGCCGCGCAGGCCGATCGAGGAGAAGGAGTCGGCCGGGTCGGGCGTGCCGGGGGCGGCCACGCCGGTCCAGACCCCGTAGTGGACGGTGCTGTGCCCGGGCCCGACGCCGGGCAGGGCGCTCAGCCGGACCGGGAGCACCACCACGTCGCTGTCCAGCAGCTCGGTGTCGGTGTCGCCCCAGCGGGCGTTCAGCGGCTGGACGTCGAGTTCGGCGCCGGTGCGGGCGTCCAGGGCCCGGGAGACCAGGACGTCGCTGCCGCGCAGCCGGTCGGCCTTGAGGACCACGTCGGTGACGCCGTCACCGTCGGTGTCCAGCGACACCCGCACCCCGTACAGCCCCACCGGGGTGACCGCGGGGGCCCACAGCCGGGCGCCCACGTACAGCAGCTCGGGGTCGGCGGCCGCACCGACGGCCCGCAGGTCCGCGACCCGGTCACCGGGGTGTTCGACGCAGAGTTCCTGGGGCGGTTCGGCCGACTCCCCGGCGTCCTCGGGCCGGATGCCCGCGCCGGGGCCGACGGCCTTGCCGTCGCCGGGCCGGCAGTCCGGCCAGCGGGCGCCCTCGCCGCCGAGGGCGAAGGCGCTGACCAGTCCGGGGGCCGCGCCGGGCGCCGCGCTGCCGCCGAGGGTGACCAGGGTGCCGTCCCGGGCGGTCCGGGCGGAGGCGGCGACGCCGAGGTCCCCGGTGGGGCGCGGGGCGGCGAACACCGGGACCCGCAGCTGCGGCAGGGCCCGGTCGGTGACCGGGCTGAACAGCACGCGGCCGGACAGCTCGCCCCGGTAGCTGCGGGCCCGGCCGCCCTGCTCGGTGTCGATGGTCGGATCGGGCACCCGGCCCAGCCGCCCCGGGACGGACAGCGTGACCCGCACCCGCGCGGTGCCGCCGGCCGGCACCTCCACCTGCCCCGGGCTCACCTCGAAGGCCGCGCCCGGCAGTTCGGTGGCGGCCGCGTAGCCGGTGCGGTAACTCAGCGGCGCGGACGAGTGGTTGGCCAGCTCGATCTCACGGACCAGGGCGGTCGGCCCGCCGACCTCGACCGGCCCGTAGGAGACCCCGACGCCGCCCGGCGCCGCGCCCTCCCCCGCCGCGTAGGCCACCACCGGGGTGCGGACCGCCCCGTCGACCCGGGCCCGCCCGGCGCCGGTGCGCTCGGGCCCGTAGACCGGCCCGCTGTGGTCGTCGCCGAGGTAGGTGTCCGTGCCGGTGTTCATCAGGGCGGCCTTGACCTGCTCGACCGGCCAGTCCGGGTGGGCGGCGCGGACCAGCGCGGCCAGTCCGGCGACGTGCGGGGTGGCCATCGAGGTGCCGTTCTCGCGCTGGCCGCCGGTGCCGCTGCCGACCAGGGCGGACCAGATGGTCTCCCCGGGGGCGGCGAGGTCGGGCTTGACCACGCCGGGCAGGCCGATGCCCCGGGAGGTGAAGTCGGTGAGGGTGTCGACCCGGGCCGGCTGGTTCCGCGCGACCGAGCCGTGCAGCGGGTTGCCGGGCGCGGCGAGCCGCACCCGGACGTCCCCGTCGGCGGCGGCCTTCAACAGCCGTTCGCCGTCCGCGCGCCCGAGCAGGACGGCCGGGATCCGGTCGTCGCCGGAGATCTCGGCCAGGTGGTCGGTGTCGGCCGCGTAGAGCGCGCCGATCGCCCCGGCGTCGGCGGCGTGGTCGGCCCGCGGACCGGAGTTGCAGGCCCGGTCGGGGTCGCGGGTGTTCCAGGTGAGCACCGCGATCCGGCCCGTGAGGCGCTGCTTGTCGGCCTCGCTGAACTCGGCGCAGCCGTCCGCCTGGTCGGCGGGCACGGCGAGCCCGCCGGTCACCTCGGCGGTGCTCCAGCCCCGGTAGCGCTCGCTCCAGTGGCCGGGGACGACCCCGGCCTGCGCGGCGGGGGCGAGCACGGTGATGCCGTCCACGTCGGCGTGCCCGTGCACGGAGGCGGCGACGGTGACGGCCCGCGCGGCCGTGCCGGGGCTGCCGCCGATGCCGTACACGTCGCCCTCGTTGCCGGCCGCCGCGACCACCACGGTGCCCAGCTCGGCGAGCCGGTCGACGGCCAGCGCGTCGGCGTCGTCGGGGCTGCCGAAGCGGCTGCCGAGGGACAGGTTGACCACGTCGAGCCGGTCGCCGAGGTCGCCGTCGCCGTTCGGGTCGGCGGCCAGGTCGAGGGCCTGGGCGAGCCGGTCGGTGGAGCCGTCGCAGCCGAACACCCGGATCGCGTACAGCTGCGCGCCGGGGGCGGCACCGGGGCCGATCCGGAACGAGGCCGGGTCGAGCCCGGGCCGGTAGGGGCCGGCGTACGGGTGGCCGTCGGCGGTGACGCCGTACCCGGCGGCCGTCCCGGCGACGTGGGTGCCGTGCCCGTTGCGCACGCAGTCCAGCGGGTTGTCGCTGGGGTGCGGCACCGGCTGGTGGTTCGGGGCGGCCGGGTCGGGGTTGTAGTCGTCGCCGACCAGGTCCTTGCCGCCGACCACCTTGGCGGTGGGGAACAGCGCGGCCGGGGCGGGCTTGCCGCGCTCGACGGAGCGGAAGGCCTCCTCGGTGCCGGGGCCGCCGAAGTCGGCGTGGGTGTAGTCGATGCCGCTGTCGATGATGCCGATCCGCACGCCCCGGCCGGTGTTCCCGTCCGGCGCGGTGTCCCCGGACCAGACCTGCGGGGCGCCGGTCAGCGGGACGGAGTAGGCGTTGTCGCGCTGCTTGTTCACGATCGGGTGGACGGCCCGGACGCCGGGCAGCGCCCGCAGGGCGGGCAGCCGGTCGGCGGGGAGGCTGACCGCCAGGCCGGTGAGCAGGGTGCGGGTGCGGTAGAGCTCGCGGGCGGCGGGCGCCGACCGGTGGACGGCCCGGGCGAGCCGGTCGAGCGCGTCCCCGGCCCGGGAGCGCTGGGCGGCGCCCGCCTCGGCGGCCTCCCGGCGGACGGCGTCCGGCGAGCGCCGGGCCCGCCGGGCGCCGTCGGCGGCGCTGCGCCAGGCCGGTCCGGCCGCCTCGGTGTCGAGTTCGAGCAGGACGGCGGCCGTCCGGCCCGGCGGTCCGGCGCTGGGCGGTCCGGCGCTGGGCGGTCCGCCGGCGGCCGGGGTGGCGGCGAGCGCCGCGCCGGTGGCCAGCAGGACGAGGGTGAGGCCGATCCGGGCGACCGGTCGGCGGACGGGTGGCAGGCGCACTGGTGACTCTCCCCCGGGAGGGGGACTGATCCGCACACCGTGTCGCAGACGCCCGCCCGCGCGGACGTCGATCACCCTTCCGGGGGCCCCAAATTAGGATGATCGCGATGACGGGGGCGAGCGACTTCCCTCGAACGGGTCCCGTTCGCACCCGATGGAGTGACGCGGCGTCAGCCCGGTCGGCCCAGTAGGCCGACCAACGCCAACCGGCGGCGCCGGCCCCGGCCCCGCTCAGTGCCCGGTGGCGCCGCCGTTGTCCCGGCGGTCCAGCGATCGCTGCAGCGCGGCGGCGGCGAAGGGGTTGCGCTCGGTGGCCCGGCGACGGCGCGGGGCGCGGACGGGGGTGGCGGCGGGGGCGGTGGTGGCGTGGCGGTCGGCGGTGGTGGGCATACCGGGCTCCTTGGAAGCGGCGCGCGGGAAAGCGCGGCAGGGGTTGGGAGAGGTACGCGCGGGAGCAGGGATCGCCTGCCCGTGGGGGCGCACGCGCACACGGGCCGCACACCCTGGCTACAGGGGCGGCACACCGTATGGCCCTTCCACGGTACGACCCCGCCCCGGCCGTGTCTGCACGAATACTTGGATTTCCTAGTATCTGAGACGGCTGTCACCCGGGGGAACGCAGCAGGGCCCGGACCGCCACTGGAACGGCGGTCCGGGCCCTGGTCAGGCCGGTGCGGGGGTCAGCCCAGGTCGACCGAGCGCGCGAAGCGGGCGCCGATCTCGGCGGCGATCGCCGTCAGCACGTCCTGCGGGATCTCGCTGTCCACGGTGATCGAGGCGAGCGCGCTGCCGCCGTCCCGGGCGACCTGCATGCCCGCGATGTTGATGCCCGCGTCACCGAGGTGGCGGCCGAGCACGCCGACCACGCCGGGGCGGTCCTCGTACTTGAAGAAGGCCATGTGGTCGGTGAGCGCCACGTCGACGTCGAAGGTGTCCACCCCGACGATCTTCTGGGCCTGCTTGGGGCCGGCCAGCGTGCCGGAGATGGCGATCTCCTCGCCGTTGCCGAGCGTGCCGCGCACGGTGATCACGTTGCGGTGCTCGGCGCTCTCGCTGGAGGTGGTCAGGCGGACCTCGACGCCGCGCTCCTGGGCGAACAGCGGGGCGTTGACGTAGGACACCGTCTCGGCCACGACGTCCTCGAACACGCCCTTGAGCGCGGACAGTTCGAGCACCTTCACGTCATGCTGGGTGATCTCGCCGCGGACCTCGACGTCCAGCCGGACGGCCACCTCGCCGGCCAGCGCGGTGAAGATCCGGCCGAGCTTCTCGGCCAGCGGCAGACCCGGGCGCACGTCCTCGGCGATCACACCGCCCTGGACGTTGACGGCGTCCGGTACCAGCTCGCCGGCCAGCGCCAGGCGCACCGACCGGGCGACCGCGATGCCGGCCTTCTCCTGCGCCTCGTCGGTGGAGGCGCCCAGGTGCGGGGTGGCGACCACGTTGTCGAAGGCGAACAGCGGGGAGTCGGTGCACGGCTCCTTGGCGTAGACGTCCAGGCCCGCGCCGGCCACCCGGCCCTCGCGCAGGGCGGCGGCGAGCGCCTCCTCGTCCACGATGCCGCCGCGGGCGGCGTTGACGATGCGCACGCTCGGCTTGACCTTGTGCAGCGCCTCGTCGCCGATCAGGCCGATCGTCTCGGGGGTCTTGGGGAGGTGGACGGTGATGAAGTCCGAGACCTCCAGCAGTTCCTCCAGCGAGACCAGCTTGACGCCCATCTGGGCGGCCCGGGCGGCCTGGATGTAGGGGTCGTACGCGACGATCTTCATCCCGAACGCGGACATCCGCTGGGCGACCAGGACGCCGATCCGGCCGAGGCCGACCACGCCGAGGGTCTTCTCGCTCAGCTCGACGCCGGTGTACTTGTTGCGCTTCCACTCGCCCTGCTTGAGCGCCGCGTTGGCCGGGGCGATGTTGCGGGCGACGGAGATCAGCAGGCCGCAGGCGAGCTCGGCGGCGGTGACGATGTTGGAGGTCGGCGCGTTCACGACCATCACGCCGGCCTTGGTGGCGGCGGCCACGTCCACGTTGTCCAGGCCGACACCGGCCCGGGCGACCACCTTGAGCTTGCGGGCGGCGGCCAGCGCCTCGGCGTCGACCTTGGTGGCGGAGCGGATCAGGATCGCGTCCACGTCGGCGATCGCGGTGAGCAGCTCGGTGCGGTCGGCGCCGTTGCAGTGGCGGATCTCGAAGTCGGGGCCGAGGGCGTCGACGGTGGCGGGCGAAAGCTCTTCGGCGATCAGGACGACGGCGCTCTTGGATGTCACAGTGCTCACGACAGTGGGTCCTTAACTGTCCGGTTCCCCGGCGCACGTAGGTGGCGTGTGAGGGCGGGGAAGGTGGCATGCCGCGTAAGTAGACGCACGACGCTGTGGGCCTGACGCGCACTCGGAGTGTATCGACGGGCTGGGTACCCGGCTGCTCCCGTCCGGCGAAATCACCCGGACGAGAGCAGCCGACTTGTACAAGGGCGTGACAAAATACGCGGCCCCGAAAAGGGTCAGGCCTTCTCGTTGACCCAGCTCATCAGCGAGCGCAGCTTCTTGCCGGTGGTCTCCAGCAGGTGGTCCTCGTCGGCCTTCTTGTACTCGTTGTACTTGGGCAGACCGGCCTTGTACTCGGCGATCCAGGTGTTGGCGAAGGTGCCGTCCTGGATCTCGGCCAGGACCTTCTTCATCTCGGCCTTGGTGTCGGCGGTGATGATGCGCGGGCCGGTGACGTAGTCGCCCCACTCGGCGGTCTCGGAGACCGACCAGCGCATCTTCTCCAGGCCGCCCTCGTACATCAGGTCGACGATCAGCTTGAGCTCGTGCAGGCACTCGAAGTAGGCGATCTCCGGCTGGTAGCCGGCCTCGACCAGGGTCTCGAACCCGGCCTTCACCAGGGCGGCGGTGCCACCGCAGAGGACGGCCTGCTCACCGAACAGGTCGGTCTCGGTCTCCTCGGTGAAGGTGGTCTTGATGACGCCGGCCTTGGTGGCGCCCAGGCCCTTGGCGTAGGACAGCGCGAGGGCGAAGGCGTTGCCCGAGGCGTCCTGCTCGACCGCGACGATCGCGGGGACGCCGCGGCCCTCCTCGTACTGGCGGCGGACCAGGTGGCCCGGGCCCTTGGGGGCGACCATGCAGACGTCGACGTCCGCCGGGGGCTTGATGAAGCCGAAGCGGATGTTCAGGCCGTGCCCGAAGAACAGGGCGTCGCCCGCCTTCAGGTGCGGCGCGATGTCGGCCTCGTAGACGTCGGACTGGATCGGGTCCGGCACCAGGATCATGATGACGTCGGCCTCGGCCGCGGCCTCGGCCGGGGTGACCACGCGCAGGCCGGCCTCCTCGGCCTTGGCGCGGGACTTGGACTCCGGCTTGAGGCCGACCCGGACGTCGGCGCCGGAGTCGCGCAGGGACAGCGCGTGGGCGTGGCCCTGGCTGCCGTAGCCGATGACCGCGACCTTGCGGCCCTGGATGATGGACAGGTCGGCGTCGTCTTCGTAGAACAGCTCGGCCACGGGGGCACATCTCCTTGCGTGTTGGTGCCGGGTACGCGGTTTCCTACCGTATGCGCACCCGGCGCGGTGCGGTCGTTTACTTCAGAAGGTGAGACAGCGCTGGGGTCAGGCGCTGCGGTCGAGGGCCCGCAGCGAGCGGTCCGTGATGGAACGCGCGCCGCGGCCGATGGCGACCAGGCCGGACTGGACCAACTCCTTGATGCCGTAAGGCTCCAGCATCCGGAGCATGGCCTCCAGCTTGTCCGAGCTGCCGGTGGCCTCGATGGTCACCGCTTCCGGCGACACGTCGACGGTCTTGGCACGGAACAGCTGGACGATCTCGACGATCTGCGACCGGGTCTCGTTGTCGGCGCGGACCTTCACCAGGACCAGTTCCCGCTGGATCGCAGCGGCCTGGTCGAGTTCGACGATCTTTATCACGTTCACGAGCTTGTTGAGCTGCTTGGTGACCTGTTCCAGCGGGAGGTCCTCGACGTTGACCACGATCGTCATCCGGGACACGTCCGGGTGCTCGGTCGGGCCGACGGCGAGGGAGTCGATGTTGAAGCCCCGACGGGAGAACAGCGCGGCGATGCGGGCGAGCACGCCGGGCTTGTTCTCGACCAGGACGGAGAGGGTGTGCTTGGACATGTGGTTCCTCAGTCGTTCTGGAGGGTTCGGGGCGGTCAGTCGAGGTCGTCGCCGAAGTCGGGCCGGACGCCCTTGGCGAACTGGATCTCGTCGTTGCTGGTGCCGGCCGCGACCATCGGCCACACCATCGCGTCCTGGTGGACGATGAAGTCGATGACCACCGGGCGGTCGTTGATCTCCATCGCCTGCCGGATCACCGCGTCCAGGTCCTCGGGGCGCTCGCAGCGCAGGCCGACGCAGCCCATCGCCTCGGACAGCAGGACGAAGTCGGGGATCCGGGTGCCCTGGGCCGGCGGCGCGATGCCGTCGTGCTCCGGGCCGGAGTGCAGCACGGTGTTGGAGTAGCGCTGGTTGTAGAAGAGCGTCTGCCACTGCCGGACCATGCCCAGCGAGCCGTTGTTGATGACCGCGACCTTGATCGGGATGTCGTTCAGGGCGCAGGTGACCAGCTCCTGGTTGGTCATCTGGAAGCAGCCGTCGCCGTCGATGGCCCAGACCGCCGACTCCGGGCGGCCCGCCTTGGCGCCCATCGCCGCCGGGACGGCGTAGCCCATGGTGCCGGCGCCGCCGGAGTTGAGCCAGGTGCCGGGCTTCTCGAAGCGGATGTACTGCGAGCTCCACATCTGGTGCTGGCCGACGCCCGCCGCGTAGATCGCCTCCGGGCCGACCAGCTGGCCGATCCGCTCGATGACCTGCTGCGGGGAGAGCTGGCCGTTCGGGGCCGGCTCGAAGCCCAGCGGGTAGGTCTTCTTCCACTCGTCGAGCTTCTCCCACCACTCGGCGTAGTCGCCCTTGTGGCCGGCGTCGAACTCGGCCTGGACGGCGACGATCAGGTCGGCCAGCACCTCGCGGGCGTCGCCGACGATCGGCACGTCCGCCGGGCGGTTCTTGCCGATCTCGGCCGGGTCGATGTCCGCGTGCACGATCTTGGCGTACGGGGCGAAGCTGTCCAGCTTGCCGGTGACCCGGTCGTCGAAGCGGGCGCCGAGGGTGAACAGCAGGTCCGACTTCTGCAGCGCGGTGACGGCCGGGACGGAGCCGTGCATGCCGGGCATGCCCAGGTGCTGGGGGTGGCTGTCCGGGAAGGCGCCGAGCGCCATCAGGGTGGTGACGACCGGGGCGCCGGTCAGCTCGGCGAGGATCCGCAGCTCGGCGGTGGCGTTCGCCTTGAGCACGCCGCCGCCGACGTAGAGCACCGGGCGCTTGCTGGCGACCAGCAGCTTCGCGGCCTCGCGGATCTGCTTGGCGTGCGGCTTGGTGACCGGGCGGTAGCCGGGCAGCGCGGTCTCGACCGGCCAGCGGAAGGTGGTGGTGGCCTGGAGGGCGTCCTTGGCGATGTCGACCAGGACCGGGCCGGGGCGGCCGGTGGCGGCGATGTGGAAGGCCTCGGCGATCACCCGGGGGATCTCGGCCGGGTCGGTGACCAGGTAGTTGTGCTTGGTGATCGGCATCGTGATGCCGCAGATGTCCGCCTCCTGGAAGGCGTCGGTGCCGATCGCCTTGGAGGCGACCTGGCCGGTGATCGCGACGATCGGCACGGAGTCCATGTACGCGTCGGCGATCGGGGTGACCAGGTTGGTGGCGCCGGGGCCGGAGGTGGCCATGCAGACCCCGACCCGGCCGGTGGCCTGGGCGTACCCGGTGGCGGCGTGACCGGCGCCCTGCTCGTGCCGGACCAGGATGTGGCGCACCTTGACCGAGTCCATCAGCGGGTCGTACGCGGGAAGGATGGCCCCGCCCGGGATGCCGAAGACGGTGTCGGCGCCCACGGCCTCGAGCGAGCGGATGAGCGACTGGGCGCCGGTCATGGTCTCGACGACGTGCTGGGGAGCCTGGGCGGCCGGGGTGTCCCCGCGGCGGGGGGATGCGGCGTGCTCGGTCATCTGCCTGTCTCTTCTCGGGTTTTGCCGGCCCGGTGCTGCGGGCCCCGGTGCTGCGAGGGTGGGGTCCCGGTCCGGGCCGATCGCCGGCTCTGCCTCAATCGTCCCGCCGATTCCGACAAGTCGGACGCTTCGGGGCGGTCGGGGCCAGGGGTCTTGCGGTGGGAACAGCGTCAGTGCAACAAAAAACCCCTCGTGCCCAAGGGCATGCGAGGGGTGGCGCGTCGGTCTGTCACGAGCGGGGCGTGCGAGCCCACTCAGCCGACGCGCCCGCCAAGTACGAGAATTCGGGTGCGCATGGCAACGACCTTCCTCCCGTCCGGGGTGGCGTGTCAAGCAGGTGGGATGACCGTCTCGCCATGCGGACCGGCTCCCGGACCGGCCACGGCCCGGTGTTCGGGCAGGTCGGGGGCCCCGTGGTGAGGTGCGACACGTCCGCCCTGGGCGTCCGGGCGGCCACTCGTCCGGGTGTCCGCGGCCAGGTGGGCGCGGCGGGCGGAGAGCGAGCCGAGCGGCTTGGGCAGCGGGTAGCCGCGGCGGGCCAGCGCCCGGCGCAGCCGGGTCTCGTCCAGCGGCGGGGCGAAGGCCGAGCCCTGGCCCAGCCGGCAGCCCAGCTCCTGGAGGGCGGCGACCTGCCGGGGGAGGTCCACCCCGTCGGCGGCGGTGGCCATCCCGAGGTCCCGGCCGAGCCGCAGGGCGTGCCCGGCCAGGGTGCGACTGAGCGCGGACTCGCCCAGGTCCTGGACCAGCGTGCGGTCCAGCTTGAGCCCGTCCAGCGGCAGTCGGCCGAGCGCCCCCAGCGAGCCGCTGCCCGCGCCGTAGCCGGCCAGCCAGGTGGAGACGCCGAGTCTGCGCAGCGCGGCCAGCCGGCGGCCGAGCTCGTCCGCGAGCGGGTCCGGGCCCATCCGGGCCACCTCGATCACCAGCTCGCCGGCCGGCAGCCCGCTGTCGCGCAGCGCCGCGGCCACCGTCTCGTACAGGCCGGGCGAGCAGAGCCGCTCGACCGAGAGCCGGACGGCCACCGGGACGGGCGCCGGGGCGCCGGGGCGCCGGCCGGCCGGGTCGCGGCGGTCGGCCGCGGCCGCCACCGCCTCGTGCACCAGCCAGCGGGAGAACCGGGTCGCCGCGTCGCCGTGCTCGGCCGAGCGCATGAACTCGGCCGGGGTGAGCAGCAGCCCGCCCGCCGAACGCCAGCGGGCCTGGGCCTCGACGGCGGTCACCGCGCCGCTGGAGAGGTCCACCACGGGCTGGTGGAGCAGGGTGAAGCCGCCCTCCCGGACGGCCACCCGCAGCCGTTCCTCCAGCTCGGTGCGGCGCTCCAGGTCGGCCCGCATGGCGGGGGCGTAGAGCACCACCCGGCCCTTGCCCTCGGACTTGGCCCGGTACATCGCCAGGTCGGCGTTGCGCATCAGCTCGTCGGCGGCGGCCCTGGGGTCGGCGGCCGGGCCGCGTTCGGGGGTGCCGAAGGCGATGCCGATGCTGGCGGCGACGCCGAGTTCGACGCCGCCGATCCAGTACGGCTCGGAGAGCGCGACCCGCAGCCGCTCGGCCAGTTCCTGGACCTGGAGCCGGCCGAGCGGTCCGCAGACCAGCGCGGCGAACTCGTCGCCGCCGAACCGGGCCACGGTGTCCCCGCAGCGGACGGCGCCCTGCAGCCGGCGGGCGGCCTGCACCAGCAGCTCGTCGCCGACCTGGTGGCCGGCGGTGTCGTTGACCGCCTTGAAGCCGTCCAGATCGAGGAAGAGCACCGCGACGCCGGCGCCCGTCCCGCCCTGCTGGCCGCGGGTGCCGAGGGCGCCGCGCAGCCGCTGGGTGAACAGCGCCCGGTTGGGCAGGTCGGTGAGCGGGTCATGGAAGGCGTTGTGCTGCAACTGGGCCTGGAGCATGACGCGTTCGGTGACGTCCCGACTGTTCAGCAGCAGCCCGTCGCGGTGCCGGCTGACCGTCGACTCGACGTGCAGCCACTCCCCGATCCCGGAGCTGATCCGGCACTCCACCCGGGCCGAGGGCTCGACCGTGCCCGGGGTGCGGTGGGCGGCGAGCCGCACCCGCGCGAGGTAGCGGCGGACCTCGGCGAGCACCCGGTCCACGTCCTCGGGGTGGACCAGGTCCAGCAGGTTGCCGCCGACCAGCTCCTCCGGGTCCCGCCCGTAGACACCCAGCGCCGCCGGGGAGACGTACGAGAGCACGCCGTTGGCCCCGGCGATGATGATGACGTCGCTGGAGCCCTGCACCAGGGAGCGGAAATGCGACTCCTTGTGGGCGAGTTCCTGGGCCAGCGAGAGGTTGTCGAGCAGCATGACGCCCTGCCTGAGGATCAGCGCCAGCCCGACGGTGCACGCGGCCGCGGCCACCACGCGGTCCAACGGCCGTCCACCGAGGGCGTTGTAGAGGATTCCGGCGGTGCACACCGCGGCGGCCGCGTACGGCGTGAGCGCGCTGAACGTGGTGGCCACCCGGCGGCGCGGCAGGCCGCCGGCCGAGGGGTGCTCGCGCAGCGGGCGGCGCCAGCGCGACGACCACGGCGCCCACGCGAGCAGCAGGCTGCCGGAGAACCAGCCGGCGTCCAGTAGTTCGCCGGAGTGGTAGTTGCTGTGCAGCTCCGGGGAGGTGAACAGGGCGTCGCAGATGACCGTGACGGCGAGCGCGAGCATCGCGGTGTGCACCGCCGCCCGGTTGCCGTCCCGGCCTCCGAAGCGCAGCCCCACCACCAGGCTGACCAGCAGGATGTCCAGCACCGGGTAGGCCAGGTTGAGGGCCAGCCGCAGCGGGGAGCCGGCCTCGCCGGCCGCGATCCGGCCGAGCGCCAGGCTCCAGCTGAGGGTGAACAGCGAGCCGGCGATCAGCCAGCCGTCGAGCAGCAGGCACAGCCAGCCGGCCGCCGTCCGCGGGTGCTGGGCGAGCACCAGCACGCCGGTGATGGCGAGCGGGGCGAACAGCAGGAAGGCGTACGGGGCGAGCGAGTCCTGCGGCAGCGCGGTGCGCACCACCACCTCGTACCAGCCCCAGGTGCCGTTGCCGAAGGCCACCATGAGCGAGGAGAGGCCGAACAGCAGCCAGGCCGGGCGGGCGTGGCCGGCGACCGTGCAGCCGTACACCAGGCAGGACAGCGCGGCCGCCAGGGCCGCCGCGGCGAGCCCGAAGTCGCCCATGAAGGAGGCGAGTTGGCTGGATCCCCAGTTGGTGGCGGCGCCCAGCGCATAGGCCAGGCAGAGCGCGCCGAGGACCAGGCCGGGCAGCGAGCGGCTCTCCCGGAGCCGGCCCAGCGGGCCGCGTCCGACCGGCCCCGGCGGCTCGGGCGCGGACGTGTCGGCGGGCGGTACGCCCGGTCGTCCGGATCCGGGCAGCACCGTATCGGTGGAGCTCACTCGGCCTCTCCCCCTCCGGCCCGGGGCCTGGCGCCCCGGCCACGGACCACCGGCCGCGCACCTCTCGACCGTACGCGGTGGCCTGGCGCCCCGTCGGGACGGCGGCCCAGGGGGTGGGCGGCCGTCCGGCCACCGCACCGCACCGATGCTCCCGTTCGGGACCCTACACCAATTCCGTCACTCAATGACACGCACACTCAACTTAGAGTAATGGCGACAGGGCGGGGAAAGGCACCCGATTCCGACCGATCGGCCCGGTTGGCGGCGGCGCGCGGACAGGGGCTCACGCGGCGCGCACGGGAGCACGCGACGGCGCCCGCCCACCCCGGCGGCACCGGTCGCCGACCGTCCGGACACGGTCGGCGACCTGCGGGTTCACCGGCCCGAGGGGGCCAGGTCGTCGGGGAACAGACGCAACCGGTGGGCCAGCGCGGCGGCCTCGCCGCGGCCGCCGACCTCCAGCTTGCCCAGGATGTTGGACACGTGCACGCTTGCGGTCTTCGGAGAGATGTACAGCTCCTCGGCGATCTGCCGGTTGGTCCAGCCCCGGGCGAGCAACCGGAGCACGTCCCGCTCACGGGGGGTGAGCCCGAAGGGGTCCCCGACCGTCGGGACCGGTCCGCCCGTGGCGGCCGGGCGTTCCACCGGGGCCAGGGTGAGCCCCGCGCGCTCCGCCAGTGCGGTGACCTGCGCCCCGAGCGGCCGGTCACCCCGGGCGGCCGCCAGTTCGCCCGCCTCGCGCAGCAGTTCGGTCGCGGCCTCGCGCCGCCCCGCCCGCACCTGGGCCTCGGCGCCGCGCAGCAGGGCGAGCGCCAGCGGGTACGGCAGGCCGGTCGCCCGCAGCTCGGTGGCCGCCTGCGCCCACTGCGCGGCCGTGTCGGCGGCCGCGGCCCGGGCCAGCTCGGCCGCCAGCAGCCGGGCCCAGCCGTGGTGCAGCGCCGACTGGGGCCGCAGCTGGGTGGCCGCGGCGGCGATCGCGGTCAGCACCTCGGCCCGGCCCGCCGCGGTCTCCGGCACGCCCAGGCTGTCCGCCTCCACCCCGGCGGCCTCCACCAGCAGCGGGTAGACGTCGGACTCGTAGCCGAGCCGCCCCTCCTCCGCGAGCGCGGCGAGCAGTTCCGCCCGGGCGTCCAGCGGCCGCCCGTTGTGCGCGGCGATCCGCACCGCCAGCCGGCTGATCGGCACGCTGTGCTGCGCCTGGCCGACCCGGTTGGCGGCCCGGGCCTGGGCCAGCATGGTCGCGGCGGTCGCGAAGTCCCCCCGCAGCACGGCCAGGTCGCCGCGCATCCGGTCCAGGAACTCCGCGTGGGAGCCGGGCAGCCCGATCAGCTCGCTGGCGTCGAGCAGCTCCTCCGCCTCCCGGACCTGCCCGAGATCGGCGAGCGCCTCCACCAGGTTGCCCGTCAGGATGTTGCCGATGTTGCGCTGCAGCCCGTTGCCGTCCGCGAACTCCAGCCCCTCCCGGGCCAGTCGGACGGCCTCCTCGGCCCGGCCCAGTCCGCGCTGCATGCTGGCCAGGTTGTTGATGCCGCGCAGCAGGAGGTCGGGGATGCCCAGCGCCCGGGCCCGCTCGACCGCGGCGGTCAGCTCGGCCAGCCCGCCCTCGGCGTCGCCCAGCAGGTCGTAGCGCAGGCTGCCGAGGGTCATCCTGGCGTGCACCTCGACGGAGTGGGCGCCGACCTGCCGGGCGATCCCGATCGCCCGCTCGGCCAGCTCCAGGTGCTGGAGACGGGGCGCCCGGACCACCGCCACGCCCGCGGCCAGGGCGAACACCTCGGCCTGGGTCGCGGACGGCGGCAGGTGCTCCACCAGCCGGTGGGCGCGGGTGATCTCCTCGTCGTCCCCGGAGCGGCGCAGGTTGCCCAGCATCCGGGCCCGGTTGATCCGGAACCAGGCCGCGCGCACCGGGTGCTCGGCCTCGTCGACCAGCCGGATGCCGCGCTTGGCCAGGCTCAGCCCGCGCTCGCGGTCGCCGCAGCGCCGGGCCGCGACCACCGCCTCGGCCAGCACGTCGACCAGTTGGATCCGGTCGCAGTCCGCGTCCGCGGGGCTGTGGTCGCAAGAACCGGGCGGGTAGGTCTCGGCCCAGTCGTACGGGCGCAGGGTGTGCGCCAGCACCTCCTCGGAGACCAGGTCCCACAGCTCCAACGCCCGCTCCAGCATGCCGAGTTGCTCAGCGAAGGCATTGCGGCGCCGGGCCGCGCGGGCGGCGTCCAGGGCGGTCGGCAGCGCCCGGGCCGGGTCGTGGGCGTGGTACCAGTAGTTGGCCAGCCGGGCGGGCAGCGAGTCCGCCGGGACGAGCTGCGGCCGGGCCTCCACGGCGAGCGCGAACTTGCGGTTGATCCGGTGCCGTTCACCGGGCAGCAGGTCGTCCGAGACGGCCTCGCGGACCAGCGCGTGCCGGAACCGGTAGCCCTCGCCCTCGCTGTCCGGGCGCAGGATGTTGGCACCGACGGCCGCCCGCAGCGCCTCGATCAGCTCCTCCTCGTCGTCGGCCAGGACAGCCGCCAGCAGGGCGTGTTCGACGTGCGAGCCGCCCTCGGCGGCGATCCGCACCACCTTCTGGGCCTCCTCGTCCAGGCTCTCCACCCGGACCAGCAGGATGTCGCGCAGCGAGTCGGTCAGGCCGGCGCCGCAGCCGTCCTCGAAAGCGGTGGCCAGCTCCTCGACGAAGAACGGGTTCCCCTCCGAGCGGCGCAGGATCCGGTCCACCAGCTGGCGGTCGGGGGCGCCGGTGCCGAGGATGCCGGCCAGCTGGGCCGCGACCTCGCGACGGCCGAACCGCGCCAGCTCCAGGCGCTGCACGGTGCGCAGCCGCTCCAGCTCGGCCAGGAAGGGGCGCAGCGGGTGGCGGCGGTGCAGGTCGTCGGTGCGGTAGGTGGCGACCAGCAGCACCCGGGAGCGGTGCAGGGTGCGCACCAGGAAGGCGAGCAGCTCGCGGGTGGAGCGGTCGGACCAGTGCAGGTCCTCCACCGCGAGCACGAGGGTACGCTCCGCGCCGAACCGTTCGAACAGTCTCGCGGTGTGCTCGAACAGTCGGGCCCGGCCGTACTCGTCGTTGGGTTCGCCGTCCCCCTCGCCGAACTCGGAGAGCAGCCGGGCGAGATGGCCCTCGCTGCCGGCCGCGGCCGCCTCGAACTCGGTGCCCAGCGAGCGGTGCAGCCGACGCAGCGCGGCGGCCAGCGGGGCGTAGGGCAGGCCCTCGGCGCCGACCTCCAGACAGCTGCCGAGCGTGGTGACCGCTCCCCCGTCGGCGGCCCGCTGCAGGAACTCCTCCAGCAGCCGGGTCTTGCCGATCCCGGCCTCGCCGCCGATCAGTACGGCCTGCGGGCTGCCGCTGCCCGCCCGGCGCAGCGCGTCGGTCAGTTCGGTGATCTCGCTGCCGCGGCCGACGAAGACGGGACTCACCGATATCTGCTGCATGGAGGCGAGCATGCCATAGCCGGAGCCACTGGTGAGAGGGGTTATCTCGCGGGGCGAACGCCCGGAGGGGGAGGCGCTCACCCGCGGCGCCTCCCCCTCCGGAACTGCATCGGCACCGTCCTGGTGCCGGGTCGTCAGCATTCCGTCTGACGCACGGGGCGCCGCTGGAAGCGGGCGGCCACCGGACGGCGGCGCAGCCGGGCCACCTGCTTGGCCTCGCGGACCAGACGCTCGTGCTCGGCGCGGGCTTCGAGCTCGTGAGCCTGCTGCTGGATGAGCTGGTACTCGATCACTTCGGGTTCCCCCTCGGGTTTCACCTTCGTTTCCCTGACATGTAAGAGCTTCCTCCCCCAGTGGGGGGTGCCACATCGGGAGCGTGCCCCATCTTCCGAAGGCCGAGTGCCTTAGATTCCGTGCCAGAAAAGGTTTAAGGCCCCGTCTCACCTAGATATGTAGGTGAGACGGGGCCTTAGGCCTTACTTAGGGGGCCTTAGATGCCTTAGGCGCCTTAGGAAGGCGGGCTTGACGGCCTAAGAACCCATGGATGACTCAGCGGGAGACGCCGAGCCGCTCCAGACCGTGCCTACTGACCTTCCACGCCGAGCCGCTCCAGACCGTGCCTACTGACCTTCCACGCCGAGCCGCTCCAGACCGTGCCTACTGTCCTTCCACGCCGAGCCGCTCCAGGATCAGGTCCTTGACCCGGGCCGCGTCCGCCTGGCCACGGGTGGCCTTCATGACCGCGCCGACCAGCGCGCCCACGGCGGCGACCTTGCCGTCGCGGATCTTGGCGGCGATCGCCTCGTTCTCGGCGATGGCCTGGTCGACCGCGGCGCCCAGCGCGGAGTCGTCCGAGACCACGGCCAGGCCGCGCTTCGCGACGACCTCGTCCGGCTCGCCCTCGCCGGCCAGCACGGCCTCGATGACCTGGCGGGCCAGCTTGTCGTTCAGCTTGCCCTCGGCGACCAGCGCGGCGACCCGGGCGACCTGCGCCGGGGTGATCGGCTGCTCGCTCAGCTCGGTGCCGGTCTCGTTGGCGCGCCGGGCCAGCTCGCCCATCCACCACTTGCGGGCCTGGTCGGCGGGGGCGCCGGCCGCGATGGTCTCCTGGATCGGCTCCACCGCACCGGCGTTGAGCACCGACTGCATGTCCTTGTCGGACAGGCCCCACTCGGCCTGCAGCCGGGCGCGGCGCACCCGCGGCAGCTCCGGCAGCCCGGCCCGCAGCTCCTCGACCCACGCCCGGGCGGGGGCCACCGGCACCAGGTCCGGCTCGGGGAAGTAGCGGTAGTCCTCGGCGTTGTCCTTGATCCGGCCCGAGGTGGTGGAGCCGTCCTCCTCGTGGAAGTGACGGGTCTCCTGGACGATGGTGCCGCCGTCGGTCAGGACGGTGGCGTGCCGCTGGATCTCGAACCGGGCGGCCCGCTCCACGCTGCGCAGGGAGTTGACGTTCTTGGTCTCCGAGCGGGTGCCGAAGGTCTCGGTGCCGTTCGGGCGCAGCGACAGGTTGACGTCGCAGCGCATCTGGCCCTTGTCCATCCGGGCCTCGGAGACGCCCAGCGCCTTGATCAGCTCGCGCAGCTCGGCCACGTACGCCTTGGCGACCTCGGGGGCGCGCTCGCCGGCGCCGACGATCGGCTTGGTGACGATCTCGATCAGCGGGATGCCGGCCCGGTTGTAGTCGAGCAGCGAGTGGGTGGCCCCGTGGATGCGACCGGTGGCGCCGCCGACGTGGCTGGACTTGCCGGTGTCCTCCTCCATGTGGGCGCGCTCGATCTCCACCCGGAAGGTCGAGCCGTCCTCCAGCTGCACGTCGAGGTAGCCGTTGAAGGCGATCGGCTCGTCGTACTGCGAGGTCTGGAAGTTCTTGGGCATGTCCGGGTAGAAGTAGTTCTTCCGCGCGAACCGGCACCACTCGGCGATCTCGCAGTTCAGCGCCAGGCCGATCTTGACGGCCGACTCCACGCCGACCGCGTTGACCACCGGGAGCGAGCCCGGCAGGCCCAGGCAGGTCGGGCAGGTCTGGCTGTTCGGCTCGGCGCCCAGCTCGGTCGAGCAACCGCAGAACATCTTGGTCTTGGTGCCCAGCTCGACGTGGACCTCAAGGCCCATCACCGGGTCGTACGACGCGAGAGCGTCCTCGTAGGAGACCAGGTTCATGACGCTCACAGCGTCCCTTCTCACTTGAAGCTTGGGAGGTACGGGCCCGGCCACCGCGTCGCGCGGGGCCGGGCCGGGGCGTCAGCCCAGCAGCACGTCGTCGGAGGCGAGCTGGCGCAGCTCGCGCACCAGCAGGGCGGTGCCGGTGATCAGCGCGGCGGCGCCGACCAGGGCGTTGACCAGCTTGAGGGTGTCGCTCTCCTCGCGCGCCTTGCGGACGTCCTTGACCACGGAGACCGCACCGAACGCGCTGGTGCCGATGGACAGCCACAGGCCGGGCTTGCTGTGCTTCCACCCCTTGAGGGAGCTCGGGGCCTTGGCCTTCTCGATCTTGCTCACAGTGCCGGTACCTCCTCCAGCAGGGTGTGCCCCCACTTGTCGTTGAGTGCGGCCTCGACGGCGCCGCCCACGCGGTACAGGCGGTCGTCCGCCATCGCGGGAGCGATGATCTGCAGGCCGACCGGGAGATTGTCCTCCGGCGCCAGGCCGACCGGCAGCGACATGGCCGCGTTGCCCGCCAGGTTGGACGGGATCGTGCACAGGTCGGCCAGGTACATCGCCATCGGGTCGTCGGCGCGCTCGCCGATCGGGAAGGCGGTGGTCGGCGTGGTCGGCGAGACCAGCACGTCCACACCGGCGAAGGCGGCGTCGAAGTCCCGCGAGATGAGCGTGCGGACCTTCTGGGCCGAGCCGTAGTAGGCGTCGTAGTAGCCCGAGGAGAGGGCGTAGGTGCCCAGGATGATGCGGCGCTTGACCTCGTCGCCGAAGCCGGCCTCGCGGGTCAGCGCGGTGACCTCCTCGGCCGAGCGCGAGCCGTCGTCGCCGACCCGCAGGCCGTAGCGCATGGCGTCGAAGCGGGCCAGGTTGGAGGAGCACTCCGACGGCGCGATCAGGTAGTACGCCGGCAGCGCCAGGGTGAAGGACGGGCAGGACACCTCGACGACCTCGGCGCCCAGCTCGCGCAGCAGCTCCACCGACTCGTCGAAGCGCTGCATCACGCCGGTCTGGTAGCCCTCGCCGGCGAACTCCTTGACGACGCCGATCCGCATGCCGCGGACGTCGCGCATCTTCGCGGCCTCGACCACGGCCGGGACGGGCGCGTCGATCGAGGTGGAGTCCAGCGGGTCGTGGCCGGCAATGGCCTCGTGCAGCAGGGCCGCGTCCAGCACCGTGCGGGCGCACGGGCCGCCCTGGTCCAGGCTGCTGGAGAAGGCGACCAGGCCGTAGCGGGACACCGAGCCGTAGGTCGGCTTGACGCCGACGGTGCCGGTCACGGCACCGGGCTGGCGGATCGAACCGCCGGTGTCGGTGCCGATCGCCAGCGGGGCCTCGAAGGCGGCCAGCGCGGCGGCCGAACCGCCGCCGGAGCCGCCCGGGATGCGGGTGAGGTCCCACGGGTTGCCGGTCGGGCCGTAGGCCGAGTTCTCGGTGGAGGAGCCCATCGCGAACTCGTCCATGTTGGTCTTGCCGAGGATGACCACGCCGGCGTCCTTGAGACGGGTGGTCAGGGTGGCGTCGTAGGGCGGGATCCAGCCCTCGAGCATCTTGGACCCACAGGTGGTCGGGATGCCCTTGGTGGTGAAGACGTCCTTGAGCGCGAGCGGGACGCCGGCCAGCGGGCCCAGCTCCTCGCCCTTGGCACGCTTGTCGTCGACGGCCTTGGCGGCGGCCAGCGCGCCCTCGGTGTCGACGTGCAGGAAGGCGTTGACCTTCTTGTCGACGGCCTCGATGCGGTCCAGGTGCGCCTGGGCGACCTCGACGGCGGAGACCTCACCCTTGGCGATGGCGCCCGCGGTCTCGGCCGCGGTGTACTTGATCAGCTCGGTCATCTCGGTCAGTCCTCCCCGAGGATCTGCGGCACACGGAAACGCTGCTCCTCGGCGGCGGGGGCGCCGGACAGCGCCTGCTCCGGGGTCAGCGACGGCCGCACCTCGTCCGCGCGCATGACGTTGGTCAGCGGCAGCGGGTGGGAGGTCGGCGGGACGTCCTGTCCGGCGACCTCGGAAACGCGGGCGACCGCGCCGATGATCACGTCGAGCTGCTCGGCGAAGTGGTCCAGCTCTTCGGGCTTCAGCTCAAGACGCGACAGCCGGGCGAGGTGGGCGACCTCCTCGCGCGTGATGCCAGGCATGCAGCGATCCTCAGGGTGAGTTCTGGTGAGACCCGGCGACGCCTGCGGCGGTGCCGGGCCCGGGCAGGAGCAGCCGGGTTCGGCGCTCCGTCCTCGTGGTCTTTGGACCCCATCCTATGGGGCCCGGCCCGGCCACCGGCCAACGAGTGGACCCGCGGCCCCGTTACCGCCCCCGTCACCCCCGTCACCCCTGCGGCTACTGCGGCCCGGTACGGGCCCAACCCTGCGCGCCCGGCGCCTGGAAGCCGACCTGCGCGGCGGGCAGCGCCTGGCCGCGCTGCCCGGCCTGCAGGGCCGGCGGCAGCACCGGCGGGAGGGTCGGCGGCAGCACCGGGGGCAGCGTGGCCGGCCGGTCGGCCGGCTTGACCGCGGCGGACCGGTCGACCGGCTTGATGATCGACGGGAGCTGCGGCGGCGCGCCGAGCCGCTCCACCGTCGGGGCACCGGTGGTGCGGTGCACCCGCAGCCAGGCGGTGGCCTGCTCGGCGGGCAGCGCGGCGGACACCAGCCAGCCCTGGACGGCGTCCACGCCCATGCAGTGCAGCCGCTCCCAGGTCTCGTCGTCCTCCACGCCCTCGGCGACCACGGTCAGGCCGAGCGAGTGGGCCAGCTCGACCGAGCAGCGGACCACCGCCGCGTCGTGGTCGTCGGCGACCATCCGGGAGACGAAGGAGCGGTCGATCTTGAGCTCGCCGACCGGCAGGCTGCGCAGCCGCACCAGCGAGGAGTGCCCGGTGCCGAAGTCGTCCAGGGACATCCCGACGCCGTAGCCGCGCAGCTCGGCCAGGGTGTCGGCGGCCCGCCGGGAGTCGTCCAGCAGCAGCCGCTCGGTGATCTCCAGCTGGAGCGCGTGGGCCGGCACCTGGTGGCGGACCAGGTGCCCGGCGACGCGCTGGGCGAAGCCGGGGTTGAGCACGTCGCGCGGCGAGACGTTGACCGCGACCTGCACCTGGAGGCCCTGGTCGCGCCAGTAGGCGAGCTGGCCGACCGCCGCCTCCAGCACGTAGTCGGTGAGCCGGGGCATCAGTCCGCTGGACTCGGCGAGCCCGACGAACTCGTCCGGGGAGACCTTCCCCTGGCCGGGCCGCTCCCAGCGCAGCAGGGCCTCCAGCCCGACCACCCGGCCGTCGAAGGCCACCTTGGGCTGGTAGTGCAGCTGCACCTCGCCGGTCTCCAGGGCCCGGCGGAGGTCCCCGAGCAGGCCGATCCGGTACGGGGTGTCGGCGTCCTGGGTCTCGTCGTACTGGGCGACCCCGCTGCACTCGCGCTGGGCGTGGCCCATCGCCACGTCGGCGCGGCGCAGCAGCGACTCGGCGTCCTGGGCGCCCTGCGGGTAGACGCAGACGCCGGCGCTGGCCTCCAGCACCAGCAGCAGGCCGTCCAGCCGGATCGGCGCGGCGAGTTCGGCGATCAGGGCCTTGGCGACCCGCTCCAGGCTGTCGGGGCAGTTGATGCCGGGGAGCAGGACGGCGAACTCGTCGCCGCCCATCCTGGCCACCATGGGGCGTCCGCGCCGGTAGTGCCGGGGCAGGCCGGCGAAGACGTCGTCGATGGACTCCCGGGTGGCGCTGCCGGCCGGGCCGCCGGAGCGCAGCGCCCGGTGGAGTCGGCGGGCGATGTGAACCAGGAGGCGGTCACCGGCCGTATGACCAAGTGTGTCGTTGAGTGATCGGAAGCGGTCGAGGTCAAGCAGGATGAGGCCGACGCTGTAGCCTTCCTCGCGCTCGACGATCGCCTCCTGGGCGGCCAGCAGTAAGGCCTGACGGTTGGGCAGATCCGTCAGGGGATCGGTCAGCTGGTCGCGGGCCCGGTCCCGGGCGATCCGCCAGGCCGCCACCAGGACGGCCAGCGGTACCGCGAACAGCGGCAGCAGTTCGGGTTCGAACCGGTAGACCAGGACGGCCAGCGGGATGAGCGGCGCGGCTCCGGCCAGCAGCACGCCGAGCAGCAGGACCGCACCTGCCACCCCCTGCGGCGGGCGTGTGGGCGCGCCGCCGGTCGAACGATCCATAAGCCCTGTCCTCCGTCGGGCCCGCCCCGTCAGGCCGCCTTACGGTGAGGCACCGTTCCGGTACCGACAGCTGCCGGGCATGGAGCGACCCCGAGGAGCACCGGCTCGGCCGGTGCCCCCACTCCTGCTGACACTCTGTTGCGCTCCAGGGTATGCCGGGGTCTCCCCGGTGGGCAGACTTTCGGACAACCGGAAACGCGCCACCGCGCCCGGGTGTCGCACAGTGACACAATGCCCGCTTTCACCGGACGGCACCCGGTGACGCCGCATCAGGACGATAACAACCCGGATCCGGCCGGCGGCCGCTCGGGTCCGCCCGGTTCAGCCCTCCGCGGGTGCCCCGACGCTCTCCTGCGCCGCCGCGGGCTCCGGAAGTCCCAGGTGGGCACGGGCGGCAGACGGTCCGTCGGCGAGCAGCACCGCGAAGCCGGCGTCGTCCAGGACCGGCAGGCCGAGCTGAACTGCCTTGTCATACTTGGACCCAGGGTTATCACCGGCAACCACGAAGTCGGTCTTCTTCGAAACCGAACCGGTCACCTTCGCTCCGCGCGAGGTCAGCGCCTCCTTGGCGCCGTCCCGGGTGTGGCCGGCCAGCGTCCCGGTGACGACCACGGTCAGGCCCTCCAGCGGACGCTCCGCCTCCTCATCGTCCGCGAACTCCTCGACGAAGCGGACCCCGGCGGCCCGCCACTTCTCCAGGACCTCCCGGTGCCACTCCTCCTCGAACCACTCCCGGATCGAGCGGGCGATGGTCGGACCCACGCCCTCGACCGCCGCCAACTCCTCCTCGGTGGCCGAGAAGATCCGGTCCAGGTCACGGAACTCGCGCGCCAGCTCCTGCGCCGCCACCGGGCCCACGTGCCGGATCGACAGGCCGTTCAGGAAGCGCCAGAGCGGACGGTCCTTCGCGCCCTCCAGGTTGTCCAGCAGGGTCTGCAGCGACTTCTTCGGCTCGCCCTTGGTGGTGGCGAAGAAGAAGACCTCCTTCTCCTTGCCCGTCCGGTCGTCCAGCTTGGGCATGCCGGTCTTCTGGTCGCGCACCAGCACCTTGATCGGCAGCAGCTGCTCCGCCGTCAGCCCGAAGACGTCCCCCTCGTTGTGCACCGGGGCCTCGGCCGGCTCCAGCGGCTGGGTCAGCGCGGTGGCCGCGACGTAGCCCAGCCCCTCGACGTCCAGGCAGGAGCGCCCGCCGAGGAAGGCGATCCGCTCCCGGATCTGGGCCGGGCAGTGCTGGGCGTTCGGGCAGCGCAGGTCGATGTCCCCCTCGGACATCGGGCGCAGTTCGGTGCCGCACTCCGGGCAGTGCGAGGGCATCACGAAGGCCTGCTCGGTGCCGTCCCGCAGGTCGTAGACCGGGCCGAGGATCTCCGGGATGACGTCACCGGCCTTGCGCAGCACCACGGTGTCGCCGAGCAGGACGTCCTTGGCCTTGACCACGTCCTGGTTGTGCAGCGTCGCGTACTGCACCATCGAGCCGGCCACCTTCACCGGCTCGGCCAGCACCGCGTACGGGGTGGCCCGGCCGGTGCGGCCGATGCCGACCTTGATCTCGGCCAGCTTGCCGGTGACCTCCTCCGGCGGGTACTTCCAGGCGATCGCCCAGCGCGGGGACTTGGAGGTGGCGCCCAGCCGGCCCTGGAGGGCGATCTCGTCCACCTTGACCACGACGCCGTCGATCTCGTGCTCGACCGAGTGCCGCTGCTCGCCGAAGCGCTTGATGAAGGCCCGCACTTCGGCCAGCGTGCCGACCACCTCGTTGTGCCGGGCGGTGGGCAGGCCCCAGTCGTGCAGCAACTGGTAGGCGTGCGACTGGTTGTCGATGTCGAAGCCGACCCGGGCACCGATGCCGTGCACCACCATGTGCAGCGGACGGGAGGCGGTGACGAGTGGGTCCTTCTGGCGCAGCGAACCGGCGGCGGCGTTGCGGGGGTTCATGAACAGCCGGATCATCGCCCGGGGCCGCCTGCCCTCCTTGGCGCGCTCCTCGTTCTCCTGCCGGCGGCGCTCGTTCTCCGCCGCGAACGAGGCGTTGAGCGCGTCGAACTCCTCGGTCGGGAAGTAGACCTCGCCGCGGATCTCCACCAGCTCGGGGACGTTCTCGCCCTTGAGCCGGTGCGGAATCTCCTTGATGGTGCGGACGTTGGCGGTGATGTCCTCGCCGACCCGGCCGTCACCGCGGGTCGCCGCCTGCACCAACTGACCGTTCTCGTAGGTGAGGTTGACGGCCAGGCCGTCCACCTTGAGCTCGCACAGGTAGTGGTACTCGATGCCGTGCAGCTCGGTGGCGACCCGGTCCGCCCAGGCGCCGAGCTCCTCGTCGTCCATCGCGTTGTCCAGACTGAGCAGCCGCTCGCGGTGCTCGACCGCGGCGAACAGCGCGGTGGGGGCGCCGCCGACCCGCTGGGTCGGCGACTCCGGCGTCACCAGCGCCGGGTGCTCGGCCTCCAGCTCCTCCAGCTCGCGCATCAGCGCGTCGAACTCGGCGTCGCTCACGACCGGCGCGTCCTGCTCGTAGTACCGGGCGCGGTGGTCGGTGATCTCCTGCGCCAACTCGGCGTGCCGCCGGCGCACCTCCGCCGGGACGTCCTCCCAGCCCTCGACAACCGTCACCGCAAGCCCTCCTACGTTCTCATTCCGGGTTGTCCACCAGGCTCTGCGCCGCCCGCGCGGCGAGCGACAGCGCCGTGCGCGCGTACGCCGGGGAGGCCCCGGCGAGCCCGCAGGTCGGCGTCACCAGCACGCGGCGGCCCAGCAGCTCCGGAGCGAACCCGAGCCTGCGCCACAAGGTCCTGATCCCCTGGACACTACCGGCCGGGTCCGACACCGCCTGGTCAACGGAGGGGACGACACCAGCGAGGATCATCGTGCCGCCCTCCACCGCCTCGCCCAGGTCGTCGTCCTGGCGCTCGGTGAGGAGGGAGAAGTCCAGCGAGATCCCGGCGACACCGGCCCGGCGCAGCAGCGGAATCGGCACCTCCGGCGCGCAGGAGTGCACCACGACCGGCGCGTCCAGGCCGCGGACCAGCTCGCGCAGCACCTCCTCGGCGACCTGCCGGTCGACGGCGCGCAGCCGCTGGAAGCCGCTGGCGGTCCGCACCGACCCGGCCAGCACGGCGGTCAGCGAGGGCTCGTCCAGCTGGAGCACCACCTCGGCCCCCGGGATGCGCTTGCGGACCTCGGCGAGGTGGCGGCGCAGCCCCTCGGTGAGCGAGCCGGCGACGTCCCGGCAGGCGCCGGGGTCGGCGAGCGCCTTCTCGCCGTGCTTGAGCTCGACGGCGGCCGCCAGCGTCCACGGGCCGACGGCCTGGAGCTTGAGCGCCCCCCGGTACCCCTGGGTGAACTCCTCCAGGGCGTCCAGGTCCTCACCGAGCCAGGAGTGGGCGCGGCGGGTGTCCCGGCCGGGGCGGTCGGCGAACCGCCAGCCGCTGGGCTCGGTCTGCGCGAAGAGTTCGACCAGCAGGCCGGCGCTGCGGCCGATCATGTCGGCGCCCGGCCCGCGGGCGGGCAGTTCGGGCAGGAACGGCAGCTGCTCCAGCGCCCCGGTGGAGGTCCTGGCGGCCTCCCGGGCGTCGGTGCCGGGCAGCGAGCCGACGCCGGTGGCGGCGCCGCGCAGGTCGGGGAAGGCGTTCGGAGTGCTCACCCGTCCGAGCCTAGTGCGCGGCGCCGCCGATGTTCTCCGGTGTCCCGGTCAGCGCCTCGGTCAGCGGCGCCGGGTCGGTTCGTCAGCGGCCCTCAGCGGCCCTCAGCGGCCCGGGCGGACGGTGAGGTCGGTGATCTCGGCGTCGCGGGAGGCGTCCAGGGCGGCGAGGACGGCCTTGGCGACGGACTCCGGCTCGATCCAGCGGGCGGCGTCGTACTCCTTGCCCTCCTGCTGGTGCACCTTGGCCTGCATCGCGGTGGCGGTGCGGCCCGGGTAGACCGAGGTGACCCGCACGCCGTTCGCGTGCTCCTCCTGGCGCAGCGCGTCGGCGAGCGCCTTGAGCCCGTGCTTGCTCGCCGCGTACGCCGACCACTCGGCGTGGGCGGTGAGGCCGGCGCCGGAGTTGACGAACACCACGTGGCCCTTGGCCAGGCGCAGCGAGGGCAGCAGCAGCCGGGTCAGCTCGGCGGGGGCGACCAGATTGACGTTCAGGGTGTCCTGCCAGGCCTTCACCGGCAGGTCGCCGACCGTGCCGAGCTCGACCATGCCCGCGACGTGCAGCAGCGAGTCGAGGGTGACGGGCAGCTGCTGCTGCCCGAAGGCCCAGGAGAGCTTGGCGGGGTCGCCGAGGTTGCCGACCAGGGTGCGGGCGCCGGGGAAGCGGTCCCGCAGCTCGCCGGCCCGCCGGGCGTCCCGGGCGAGCAGCCAGAGCTCGTCCCCGCGCTCGGCGAGCTTCTCGGTCAGGACGGCGCCGATGCCGGAACCGGCACCGGTGATCAGATGTGCAGCCATGGCCCGATCCTCTCAGGCCTTGAGCAGTGTGAAGACCTCGGCGGGCGTATCGGCGAAGCCGACCAGCTCGGCCAGCGGCCGCGGCAGGAAGCCCTCGGCGTCCATCCGCTCCAGCTGGGTGCGCAGGCCCGCGTAGAAGCCCTCGGTGTCCAGCAGGACGACCGGCTTGTCGAAGATCCCGTGCTTCTTGAGCTCCAGCACCTCGGTGACCTCGTCCATCGTGCCCAGCCCGCCGACCAGCACCACGACGGCGTCCGCCCGGGCGGCCAACTCCCGCTTGCGCTCGGCCAGATCGGCGGTCATCACCAACTCGTCGGCGCCGACGTAGGCCTTGTGCTTGAGCATCTCGACCAGCACGCCGACCAGCCGGCCGCCGGCCGCCTTCACCTCGTCCGCGAGCAGGCCCATCAGGCCGGCGTTGGAGCCGCCCCAGACCAGGGTGTGCCCGCCCTCCCCGAGCAGCCGGGCGAATTCGCCGGCGGGGGCGGAGTAGCGGTCGTCGAGCGAGTACGCGGAGCAGAAGACGCAGATGTTCATAATGCCGACTGGTCTATCACGTCCGCCCGCCGCCGCTCACCGGGTTTGGCCGCCGGGTCACAGCAGGTGGCGGCCGTCGTGGGTTCGGATGCTCGGTGCCGTGTCGTCCCGGAACGCGTCCAGCAGGCGCACGGAGTAGACCTCGGCCATGCGGTCGGAAACCTCGGCAGGTGTGAGCCAGTCGACTTCGACCGACTCGTCGGAGAGCCGCTCCGCCCCGGCCTCCGGTCGGCAGCGGAAGACCAGGGCGACGATTCCGCGACTCACGTTCTTGTAGACGCCGGTCAACCGCTCCACCCGAACCTTGATCCCGGTCTCCTCGTAGACCTCACGGCACACGCCGTCCTCAACCGGCTCGGTCAGCTCCAGCACCCCGCCCGGGGGCTCCCAGGTCCCGTTGTCGGCCCGGCGGATCGCCAGAACCCGGCCGTCCTCGCGCACCACCGCCCCGGCGACGGACACCGAGTGGAGCGGCGTTGACTGGGGATTCCCGGCGCTGTTACTCATGTGCAGGAGGATAGGAGCCCTGAAAGGCGCTTCGGCCTGACGGTCACCGAAGAGACTCAGTGTGCCTGGCTGGACTCCCCGGACAACCCCGTCCCGCTGCAGCGCTGAACGGGCCCGGGGGGGGGGGGGGGGGGGGGGGGGCCCCAGAAAAACGGAAGCCACACAGGGAGGGGGGGAGAGACCCCGGGGCTCCGTGGGCGGGAGGGGGAAGGGGGGGGGGGGGAGTGTGTCG